>CALKVW010000223.1 GCA_938004785.1 uncultured Polyangiaceae bacterium | reverse complement strand
CCCCCGCCAGCCCGTCGCCCCCGCCGCCCTCAGCCCAGGGGCGCGAACGCGGGCGACCACGCGACCACGCGGTCGCGCCCGGTGCGCTTCGCCGTGTAGAGCGCGACGTCGGCGCGGTGCAGGAGCATGCTCGTGTCGAGCGGATCGCCCGGCTGCGAGGTCGCGATGCCCGCGCTCACGGTGCAGCGGATCGTGGCTCGGTCGTCGACGACCTCGAGCCCGGCGACCGCGGCGCGCACGCGCTCGGCGAGGATCGCCGCGCCGTCTTCGCCGGTGTTCGCAAGCACCAGGGCGAGCTCCTCACCTCCGTAACGCGCGACGACGTCGGCCTTGCGGACCATCGACTGCAGGGTGCCTGCGATCGCCCGGAGCACCTTGTCTCCCGCCGGGTGGCCGTGCTCGTCGTTCACCCGCTTGAAGTGATCGACGTCGACCAGCACGAGCGAGAGCGGGAACTTGTACCGACGAGAGCGCGAGAGCTGCACCTCGAGCTCGTTGTCGAAGTGCCTGCGGTTGAAGACGCCCGTGAGGCCGTCGGTGCACGAGAGCACCTGGAGCAGGCGGTTGGCCTCCTCGAGCTCCTCCTGGAGGATGTGGCTTCGGAGGTGGACGCGGACGCGCGCGAGGAGCTCGCGCGGCTCGAAAGGCTTGACGATGTAGTCGGCGGCGCCGCGCTCGAGCAGCTCGACGCGCCGCTCGAGCTGCGACGTAGACGTCAGCATGACGACCGGGATGCCCGCGAGCTCCGGCTTGGCGGCGCGCAACCTCAGGAGCTGCATCCCGTCGCAGACCGGCATCACCAGGTCGCAGATCACGAGGTCTGGCCGGTGCTCGGCCATCATGCGCAGCGCGACGAGGCCGTCTTCGGCCTCGAGGACTTCACCCACCTCGGCCGAACCCTCGAGCGCGTTCGACGCCTCCGCGCGGAACGCCGCGCTGTCGTCGACCACCAAGATCCGCCCCCGTCGCATCGCGCGGTCGATGCTAGCGCGAGGCCTAGGGATCGTGTCGAGTCTGCTCGGGGCGAGCGGCCGCTCGCCTTCGCGGGCCGCAGAGCTCGCACAGCCCGTCTCCCAGGCGAGCGAACTGCCCTCGCGAGGGGGCGCCGGTTGACCTTCGCGTCACGAGAGCGCGACACTGCCCGCTGGTGGAGTTCGCCAGGTCGCCGAGTTCGTCACAGCCGGAGGCCGAGGGGGCCGACGCTTCCGCCTGGGCGGCGCGAACGCTCTCTGCGGTCCGCACGGTGCAGCGACTGGTCACGCGTGAGCGAGAAGCGCTCCGCCTGGTGGCTGGTGTGTGTGCCGAGCTCGTGAGCGCGCTTCGTGCGAGCGGTGCGTGGGCGGTGCTCGATGGCGACGACGCCTGGCTCGCGAGCGGCTCGGAGCGAGGATCTCGCGAGGGCTACGAGCTCGTCTCGGCGGGCCTCGATCCTGCGCGGGAGGCGGCGTTGAGGTGCGAGCTCGATGCGCTCGTCGAGGCGCAGCGCTCGGCTTCCGCCCCGGGTCTGCGCGTCTCCGAACGACTCACCCGTGCCGCGAGCGCTCCGGAGCTGCGGCTCGTCGCTACTTTGAGCTTCGAGGACCGGCGCTACGGGGTGCTCTCGGTCGACCTGGGGCTCGAGCGCGCGCCCCTCGACTTCGACGCCGAGCTCCTGTCCGAGCTGGCCTCGCTCCTCGGCTTCGCGCTCGACGCGATGCGCGCGAACCGTCAGCTGTCGCGCTCCCTCCAGCGCGAACGTGATCGACACACGCTCGCGCTCCGGGCTTCCGGCCAGGGCAGCTTCGACGTCGACGCGAGGACGGGGCGCGTCACCGTGAGCCCCGAGTACCAGACGATCCTCGGCTACGCACCCGGTGAGCTCGAGGAGACCACCTCCGCTTGGGTGGAGCGCACGCACCCCGACGACCGACAGCACTCCGCCGCGATGCTCACCGAAGCGATCGTCGGGGCCGGCGGCGTCTACCACATGCAGTGTCGCCAGCGCACGAAGCAGGGCGAGTGGCGGTGGGTGCTTTCCCAAGGGCGCGTGGTGGAGCGCGACGCATCCGGTGACCCGCTCAGGCTCATCGGCACGATCTCGGACATCTCCGCCGAGAAGCGGGCAGCCGAGCTGCTGCACGAACGAGAGGTCTTGCTCGAGGAAGCGCAGAAGATCGGGAAGCTCGGACACTGGACACTCGACCGCCTCGAGGGCTTGATCCACTGGTCCGACGAGACATGTCGGATCTTCGGGTTCGCACCGGGCGAGTTCGACGGCAGCTACGAGGCCTTCCTCGCCGCCGTGCACCCCGAAGATCGGGCGCGCGTCCACGACGCTTACGCCGGCTCCGTGGCGACGGGCGCTCCAGACTACGAGATCGTCCATCGGCTGCTCCGGCACGACACGGGCGAAGTACGGCACGTCTTCGAGCGCTGTGTACACGAGCGCGACGAGTCGGGCGCGCTGACGCGGTCGATCGGCGTCGTCCAGGACATCACCGATCGCATCCTCGCGATGGAGGAGCTCGAGGCCGTCGGAGCTCGACTCCGTGAGGGCAACGAGCAGCTCGAGCTCCGCGTCGCCGAGCGAACCCGTGAGCTCGAGCGCCAAGCGGCGGCGCTGGAGGCCTCGCTCGAGGCGATCGGCATCCACCACGAGGGGCGTTGGGTCTACCGCAACGAGGCCTTCACGGAGCTGTTCGGCGAAGTCGACGAGCGCGGGCCGTGGAGCGCGCTGTTCGAGCCCGTCGATGGCAGGGGGGGCCTGTTCGAGGCCTCGAGCAATGCGGGCGTGCGGACGGGGCACGCGACCGCGCGCGGCACCCGAGGCCAGAGCTTCGAGGCCGACGTCGAGATCTCCCACCTGCCAGACGGCAGCACGGTCATCGTCGTGCGCGACATCACGGAGCATCAGCGCGCGCTCCGCAACCTCGCTGAGCGCGAGGCGAGGTACCGCGGGCTGATGGAGGGCGCGAGCGACGCCATCCTCACGGCCACCATCGACGGTCAGATCGTGGAGGCGAACCGGCGCGCCGAGGCGCTGCTCGGCTACCCGCCCGAGGCGCTCGCGCGCATGACGCTCGACCAGCTTTGGGGGGCAGGCGACGTCCCTCGCGAGCAGACGATCGCCCGGCAGATCGCCGAGCGGCGGATCGAGTCCGCGATCGACGTCCCCCTGCTCCGAGCGGACGGCACCACGCTCCACGCCGACGTCACGACGAGCGTGATCGAGCTCGAGCGGGGGCCCCTGATCATCACCTCGCTACGAGATGCGACCGGGAGGAGGCAGGCCGAGCGCAGGCTCGTCGAGCTCAGCGAGCAGCTCGCGATGTCGCTCGAAGCCGGAAAGATCGGTAGGTGGTCATACGATCTGCGTACCGGAGAGTTGGCGTGGGACGCCCGGATGTACGAGCTCTACGGGCTCTCTCCGGCGGACTTCCGCCCGAGCTATTCGGCGTGGCACGAGCTGGTGGTTCCAGCCGATCGCGAGCCCCTGCACGCGGCCTTTCAAGAAGCCGTGGCGAAGCTCCAGGCCTTCGATGCGCGCTTCGACGCGCGAGCCGCGGACGGATCCTCGAGGTCCATCCAGACGAAGGCGATGATCCTCGCCAACGAGGAGGGCGAAGCCGAGCGGGTGTTCGGCATCAACTTCGACATCAGCTCGCTCGTCGAGCGCGAGCGCACGCTCGAGCAGGTCAACCGCCAACTCGAGCTCGCGACCCGCCAGAAAGACGAGTTCCTCGCGAACATGAGCCACGAGCTGCGTACGCCGCTCAACGCGATCCTCGGCATGAGCGAGTCGCTCGCGCTCGGTGTGTACGGCCCGCTCGACGAGCGCCAGAAGCGCGCCCTCACGCGGGTCGAGGAGAGCGGGAAGCACCTGCTCTCCTTGATCAACGACGTGCTCGACCTCGCCAAGATCGAAGCCGGTCGGCTCGAGCTGTCGACGGAGTCGGTGCACGTCGCCGCGCTCGGCAGCGGCATCCTCCGCTTGCTGGAGCCCGCCGCCGAAGCGAAGGGCATCCGCCTGCGCGCCAGCTACGACGCGACCGCACCGACGATCTCCGCCGACCCCCGAAGGCTCCAGCAGGTGCTGCTCAACTTGCTCAGCAACGCCATCAAGTTCACGGAGTCGGGAGGCGAGGTGACGCTGTACACCGAGGCCGACCCAGCGCACGGGCGGCTCGCGATCCACGTGCTCGATACGGGCGAGGGCATCTCCGAAGACGCTCAATCTCGCCTGTTCAAGCCCTTCTCGCAGCTCGAGTCGACGCTCACGAAGCGGCACGGCGGCACCGGCCTCGGCCTGTCGATCGTCAAGCGCCTCGTCGAGATGCACGGCGGGGAGGTCGCTCTCGAGAGCGCGCTCGGGCGCGGCAGCAAGTTCAGCGTGAGCCTGCCATGGTCTCCAGCGCGCTCGGACGCGCCTCCGAGCGGCCTCCCGGAGGGGAGCTCGGACGCTCGGTCCACGTCGCTCGCCGCGCCGCACGCTGCGCGCGTTCTCGTCGTCGAAGACAACGAGAACAACGTCGTCCTGCTGAGCGACTTCCTCACGAGCGAGGGCTACGAGGTCGTGGTCGCTCGCACGGGGACCGAGGGCGTCGCCCGCGCGGAGTCCGCTGAGTTCGACGTGATCCTGATGGACGTGCAGATGCCGGAGATGGACGGCTTCGAGGCGACCCGCAGGATACGTCGGTTGCCCAAGCACCACCGAACCGCGATCATCGCGCTCACGTCCTTCGCGATGCCAGGTGACCGCGACAAGTGCCTGGCCGCAGGCATGACGGACTACATGGCGAAGCCGATTTCCTTGCGCGCGCTCGCACAGCTCATCAAGTCGAACGTTCGAACCACCGAGAGGGATTGAGCCGATGGTAGCTGAAGCAGGCGACGAGCAGACGACGCCCTTCCGCGTGCTCGCCGTCGACGACGACACCGCGGCGCTCGAAGTGCTCGGCACCTACTGCCGAGCCGCCGGCTTCCGCTACTACTCGCTCGACGACCCTCGCGAGACTGTCGAGTTCGCGCGCAGCGTGCTCCCCGACGTCATCCTCACCGACGCGATGATGCCGTACATGAGCGGGTTCCAGCTCTGCGAGGAGCTCCGCAGAGACCGGGTCACTGCGCTCATCCCGGTCGTGATGATCACGAGCCTCGACGGTCGCGACGACAGGATCCGCGCGCTCGAGTCGGGCGCGACCGACTTCCTGACCAAGCCCGTCGATCGTCTCGAGCTGGGTGCCAGGGTGCGGTCGCTCGCGCGCAACCGGAGGCTCGTCGAGACCCTCGACTCCGCCGATCGCGTGCTCGACAGCCTCGCCTTGTGTGCCGAAGCCCGCGACGCCACCACGGGTGAGCACTGCGAGCGCCTCCGCCGGGCCGGCCGGGAGTTCGGGAGCTTCCTCGGGCTCGAGCGGCCCGACGTCATGGCCCTGGAGCGCGCCGGCTACCTGCACGACATCGGCAAGATCGCGATCCCGGACGGCATCCTCCAGAAGCCTGGCAAGCTCACGGCCGAGGAGTGGGAGATCATGCGCTCCCATGCGGCGAGGGGCGCGGAGCTGCTCGCGCCCCTCGCCACGATGGCGCACGTGCTCCCGATCGTGCGCCATCACCACGAGCGTTGGGACGGCAAGGGCTACCCGGATGGGCTCGCGGGCGCGGCGATCCCCAAGCTCGCGCGCGTATTCCAGCTGCTCGACGCATGGGACGCGCTCCGCCACGAGCGGGCGTACAAGCCGGCGATGTCCCACGACGATGCGCTCGCGCTCCTCCGGCGGGAGGCGGCCGAGGGGCGCTGGGACCCGGAGCTCTTCGAGCGTTTCAGTGCGTGGATCGGCGGCGCGGACGGCGCCGAGCGCTACGCCCCGGACTGAAGCCTGGCCAGCGGTCGTCGAGCGGCGCACGATCTAGACGACCGAGCGCAGGATCCGTCGGGCCGGCCCGCGCGTCCCGTTCCGAGACTCCCGGGACGTCGGGTGGCGCTGCGGAGGCACCGCCCTCGGCGATCGGCGAGTAGCAGCGCAGCCTGAGCCCGTGTTCGGCAGCGATCGCGGCGGTGATCGCGCTCGAAGGGGATCCGAGCCGCGGTGATCGCGCTCCTCGGCAGGTGGCATGGCGGGTGCACTCTCCTCTGCTCGGAGGTCGCCATGTTCCCCTTCACCGCATCGACCATGCCCGCGCTGCTTGGACTCGGGCTCGCGCTCACGTCGTTGTCGGGGTGCATGCACGCGCCGATGTTCAACGGAAGCGCTCAACGCGACTGCGTCGAGCACGCGCTCCAGGGGTCGGCCACGGTCGAGGACGCGCGACTCGCCAAGGAGCTGCTCGAGCGAGCCTGCTCCGTGGAGGATGCAGGCGCGTGTGCGGTCTTGGGTGTGCTGCACGAGCATGGGCGGAGCGGTCGGGTCGACCTCGCGAAGGCGCAGCGCGCCTACGACCGGGCCTGCACACTGGGGGATGTACGCGGATGCGCACACACCTCCCGCCTGCTGATGCGCTCGAGCGACCCGACGCTGAGGGAGGACTCGGCTCGTGCGCTCTCGATGTACTGCGAGCGCGGTGAGACCGTCGCGTGTGCGGCGCTCGCGGACGCCCTGCCCACGGGCGCGACCTCTGCTGCATCTGCAGGGAAGGCCATGGGCGTACTCTGGCGCGCCTGCGACGCGGGGGACGCAACGGCCTGCCTCGGCATCGGCGACCGCTTCCGCGAGCAGCCCGGCCAAGAGGCGGTCGCTCGCGAGCACTGGCTGCGCGCCTGTGCGCTCGGCTCCGACGAGGCCTGTCGACGCCATCTCCAGCGCGCTCCGTCGACCGCAGTCGCCCGGATCGACTGAGGGCCGAGCTCCGCTCGGCGCTTGCGATCGCAAGCGGAGGCAGCTATCTCCATCGCTGGGGAGCATCGTGGGGGAGCGCGGGGCTGCGTCACCGGTCGACCATCGCGCCTTGTTCGAGGCCGCGCCTGGCGCGTACTTGGTGCTCGATCCCGAGCTCCACATCGTCGCGGTGACCGACGCCTACCTCGCGGCGACGATGACCTCGCGAGACCAAATCCTCGGGCGAGACATTTTCGACGTCTTCCCGGACAACCCGGCCGACCCTGGCGCCGACGGCACGCGCAAGCTCCGGGAGTCCCTCGAGCGCGTGCTCTCCACCCGCGAGCCGGACACGATGGCGGTCCAGAAGTACGACGTGCGCGCCGCCGACGGTGAGTTCGCGTCCAGATACTGGAGCCCGAGGAACATCCCGGTGCTCTCGAGCACGGGCGAGGTCGACTACATCCTGCACCAGGTGCAGGACGTCACCGAGCTCGTCGAAGCGAGCGAGCAAGACTCCGCGCTCCGCGACCGTACGCGCGCGATGGAAGTGGAGATCGTGAGGCGCAGCCGCGAGTTGGCCGCGGCGAACGATCAGCTCCGCGTGGCGGCCGCGAAGCTCGGCGAGCTCGACGCCGCCAAGACGGTCTTCTACGGCAACGTGAGCCACGAGCTGCGCACGCCCCTCACGCTGATCCTCGGGCCGATCGAGGACGCCATCGCGTCGCCGGAGAAGGCGCTTCGCGACGGAGGCTTGGAGCTCGTCCGGCGCAACGCGCTGCGGCTCATGCGCATGGTGAGCTCCCTCTTGGAGTTCTCGAAGATCGAGGCCGGTCGCGTACACGCGAGCTTCCGGCCCACCGACCTCTCCGCCTTCACGGGCTACCTCGCGAGCGCCTTCCGCTCGGCGGTCGAGCGAGTCGGTCTGCGCCTGGAGGTCGATTGCGAACCGCTCCCGGATCCCATCTACGTCGACCACGACCTCTGGGAGAAGGTCGTGCTGAACCTGCTCTCCAACGCCCTCAAGTTCACGTTCACAGGCAAGATCCAGGTGTCGCTTCGCTGGCGAAACGAGCACGCCGAGCTCGTCGTGCGCGACACCGGTACGGGCATCCCCGCGGAGCAACTGCCGCGCCTCTTCGAGCGCTTTCACCGCGTCGCGGGCGCACACGCTCGCAACGCCGAGGGCGCGGGCATCGGGCTCGCCCTCGTCGACAGCTTGGTGCGCCTGCACGGTGGCACGGTGCGAGTGTCGAGCGCCGTAGGTGAGGGAACGGAGTTCACTGTCACGATGCCCGGCGGAACCGCGCACCTGCCGCAAGAGCAGATCGCCCCCCCCGACTCGGGGCCGTGGCGCTCCGACTCGGCGCCGCAGTACCTCGAGGAGGCGCAACAGTGGGCCGACGTGACGACGGGCAGCGTGCCGGGCTCGCTCCGCGCCACCGGAGGCGCGACGACTCACGACGCCGACGCTCACATCCTCGTGGCCGACGACAACGCCGACCTCCGGGCCTACATCCTCGGCATCCTCGGGCCGCACTACGACGTCGAGGCCGTCGCCGACGGGCAGGCCGCGCTGGAGTCCGCGCGACGAACGCGCCCCGCGCTGGTGGTGAGCGACGTGATGATGTCGAGACTCGACGGCTTCGGTCTGCTCCGCGCGCTGCGCGCCGACACCTCGACGGAGGACATCCCCGTGATCCTCCTCTCCGCCCGTGCTGGCGAGGAGGCGACGATCGAGGGGCTCGAGGCCGGCGCCGACGACTACCTCGTGAAGCCCTTCTCGGCGCGCGAGCTGCTCGCGCGGGTGCGCAACCACGTGGCGCTCGCCAAACAGCGCGCCGTGCTCCGTCGGTTCTTCAGCCTCTCACTCGACATGATGTGCATCGCGGGCACCGATGGGTATTTCAAGCGCGTGAGCCCCGCCTTCGACGTGCTGGGGTACAGCCGCGAGGAGCTGCTCTCTCGCCCGTTCTTCGACTTCGTGCACCCCGACGATCGTGCGATGGTCGAGGCCGAGGTGGAGAAGCTCGCTCGTGGCGTGCCCACGCTGCACTTCGAGACTCGCTACGTCTGCAAAGACGGCTCCTACCGCTGGCTCGACTGGACGAGCGCCCCCTCGAACGGGACGCTCTACGCCATCGCGCGCGACGTCACGACCGCGAAGGCCACGCAAGAAGCGCTCGCGCGCGCCAAGGAGGACGCCGAGCTCGCGAGCCGGGAGCTCGAGTCGTTCAGCTACTCGGTCGCGCACGATCTCCGCGCACCGCTCCGGAGCATCGACGGCTTCAGCCAAGCCCTGCTGGAAGACTACGGCGAGAAGCTGGACGGAGAAGGCCGCCGCTATCTCTCCTTCGTCCGGGAGTCCGCGCAGCACATGGCCGAGCTCATCGACGACCTGCTCGCGCTCTCGAGGGTCACGCGCTCCGAGCTCCGGTGCGAGACGGTCGATCTGAGCGCGATCGCGCGGCAGGTGATCGCGCGACTCGAGCGGGCTCAGCCCAGCCGACGCGTCGAGGTGACGATCGAAGAAGGCCTGGTGTGCGAGGGCGACCAGCGGCTGCTCACGGTCGTGCTCGAGAACCTGCTCGGCAACGCGTGGAAGTTCAGCTCGAAGCAGGAGCTCGCCCACGTCGAGTTCTTCAGTACGACCGTCGACGGGCGGCGCGTGTTCGTCGTCCGTGACGACGGCGCGGGCTTCGACATGGCCTACGTCGGCAAGCTCTTCGGAGTGTTCCAGCGCCTCCACTCCGCCGCCGAGTTCGACGGCACCGGGGTCGGCCTGGCGACGGTCCAGCGTGTCGTCCACCGCCACCGTGGTCGCGTCTGGGCGGAGGGCTCCGTCGGCGAGGGCGCCTCCTTCTACTTCACGATCGAGCCGCCGGAGCACCTGGAATGAACTCGAACCGCGTCATCCTCCTCGTCGAAGACAACCCCAGAGACGAAGAGCTCACCATCCGCGCCCTGAAGAAGAGCAACGTGCTCAACCCGATCGTCGTCGCGCGCGACGGCGCGGAGGCGCTCGACTACCTCCACGCGCGCGGTGCGCACGCGGAGCGTGACGCCAGCTCTCTGCCCCAGCTCGTCTTGCTCGACCTGAAGCTGCCCAAGGTCGACGGACTCGAGGTGCTCCGTGAGCTTCGCGGCGACCCCCGAACGGCGCTCCTGCCGGTGGTCGTGCTGACCTCATCGGTGGAGGAGCAAGATCTGCTCCGTAGCTACAGCCTCGGCGCGAACAGCTACGTGCGCAAACCCGTGGACTTCGTCCAGTTCATCGAGGCCGTTCGCCAGCTGGGCCTATACTGGCTGGTGCTGAACGAGGCGCCGCCCCCTTCGCGAGGAACTTGAGGGATGCCGACTCCGCTCCGCGCCTTGATGGTCGAGGACGTCGAGCAAGACGCGATGCTGGTGCTGCTCGAGCTCCGACGCGGAGGCTTCGACGTCGACCACCTCCGGGTCGACACGGCCGAGGCCATGACCGAGGCGCTCACGAGCCGCACCTGGGACGTCGTGCTCTCCGACTACTCCATGCCGAGCTTCGGCGCGCCGATGGCGCTGCGCGTCGTGGCGGAGCTCGGGCTCGACCTCCCCTTCATCATCATCTCCGGCACGGTGAACGAAGAGATCGCGGTCGAATCGCTGCGTGCCGGCGCACACGACTTCATGGCCAAGGGCAAGCTCAGCCGCTTGGTGCCCGCCATCGAACGCGAGCTCCGAGAGGCGGCGCTGCGAGTCGAGCGCAAGAAGCTGCAGGAACAGCTCCTCATCTCCGACCGCATGGCCTCGATGGGCACGCTCGCCGCGGGCGTCGCGCACGAGATCAACAACCCGCTCGCGTCGGTCATGGCCAACCTCGACATGGCCAGCAGGGATCTCGCCGAGATCTCGCAGAAGCTCGATCTCTCGGCGGAGCTCGCCGAGGTGACCGAAGGCCTCAGCGACGCACGAGACGGCCTCGAGAGGATCCGGAGCATCGTGCGAGACCTGAAGATCTTCTCGCGTTCGGAGGAGGAGGTCGCCGGGCCGGTCGACCTCGCGCGCGTCCTCCACTCGACCTTGCGCATGGCGTGGAACGAGATCCGCCACCGCGCGAGGCTCGTGAAGTCCTTCGAGCGCGCCGGCTTCGTGCAGGCGACGGAGTCCCGCCTCGGACAGGTCTTCCTCAACCTGGTCATCAACGCAGCCCAGGCGATCGAAGAGGGGCACAGCGACGAGCACGAGATCCGTGTCTCTGCGAGCACCGCCGAGGATGGCTTCGTCTGCGTGACCGTCTCCGACACCGGGCCGGGCATGGAGCCCAGGGTCGTGGAGCAACTGTTCACGCCCTTCTTCACCACCAAGCCGGTCGGCGTCGGCACGGGTCTCGGGCTCTCGATCTGTCATCGGATCGTCACCGGATTCGGAGGCCGCATCGAGGTCGAGACGGCCCTCGGTCGAGGGACCACCTTCCGGGTTTGGCTCCCACCCGCCAAGGCCGAAGGCGGAATGATCACCGTGAAGCGCGCGCGTCGGCCGACGAGCGGCAAGCGCGGGCGGGTGCTCGTGATCGACGACGAGGTGATGGTCGCGAAGGCCATCCAGCGCGTCCTGTCCTTCGAGCACGAGGTCGTCGCCGTCGAGCAGGCGGCGCAGGCGCTCGAGAGGATCAGGTCCGGCGAGCGCTTCGACGTGATCCTCTGCGATCTGATGATGCCGCAGATGACGGGCATGGACCTGTACGCGGAGCTGTGTCGCTACGATGTCGAGCTGGCGAGCCGCGTCATATTCCTCACCGGAGGCGCGTTCACCGTGGCGGCGCGGGCGTTTCTCGCCGAAGTCGAGAACCAGCGTGTAGAAAAGCCCTTCGACACCCAGCATCTGCGTGCGCTGGTGAACGACCGCATCCAGACGAATCCAGGAGACTGAGCCGACATGACGGATCAAGTGACTGGGGCCACCGGTGGGAGCGCACGCGTGCTGCTGGTGGACGACGAGCCCGACGTGCGCCTCGTCTACACCAAGGCGTTGCGCCGCCTCGGCTGCGAGGTCGTCCAGGCGACCGATGGAGCGGACGCGGTCGACAAGCTCCGAGAGAGCTCGTTCGATCTCATCCTGAGCGACATCAGCATGCCTCGTCTGTCGGGCACGGCCTTCCTCCGCGCTGTGCGAGAGCGAGACCTCGACGTGCCCGTCGTGCTGATGACCGGCTCCCCCAGCCTCGACACCGCGGTCAGCGCCGTGGAGTACGGCGCCTTCCGGTACCTGATCAAGCCGGTCGATCTCGACACGCTCACGCAGGTGGTCCGTCGAGGGGTGCACATGCACCAGTTGGCGCGCCTCAAGCGCGAGGCCCTCGAGGTGCTCGGCGCGGAGGGCAAGCAGCTGGGCGATCGAGCCTCGCTCGAAGCCCGCTTCACGAGCGCCCTCGATCAGCTCTGGATGGCGTTCCAGCCCATCGTGCGCTGGCCGGCGCAGTCGGTCTTCGCCTACGAGGCGCTGCTTCGCTCCGGCGAGCCTTCGCTTCGCTCACCGCCCGACTTGCTGGACGCCGCCGAGCGACTCGGCCGACTGCACGACCTCGGGCGCCGCATCCGAGCCTTCGTCGCCGACGCTGCGGCGCAGGCGCCGGCAGATGCTCTGCTCTTCGTGAACCTGCACTCCGCCGACCTCAACGATCCGGAGCTGTCGGCACCCGACTCCCCGCTCTCGAAGCTCGCGCCGCGCGTGGTGCTCGAGGTCACCGAGCGTGCGTCGCTCGACGGCGTCCACGACCTTCCCACCAAGGTCGCCAAGCTCCGCGAGCTCGGCTATCGGATCGCGGTCGACGACCTCGGCGCAGGCTACGCAGGGCTCGCGAGCTTCTCGCAGCTCGAGCCCGAGTTCGTGAAGCTGGACATGTCGCTCGTCCGGGGCATCGACGCTTCGAGCCGGAAGCGGAGCGTCGTGCGCGCGATGGCTCGCCTCTGTTCGAAGGAGCTCGACATCCACGTCATCAGCGAAGGCGTCGAGACCCCGGAGGAGCGAGGCACGCTCGAGGCCGAGGGCTGCGAGCTGCTCCAGGGTTACCTCTTCGCAAAGCCGGAGCGCGGGTTCCCGCAGCCGAAGTGGGGGGGCTGAGCTGACCGGCAGGGCGAGCGGTAGCGCGCGAAGCGACCGTCAGGAGGCCTGTCAGGCGTCCGGGAGACGGCGCTCGGAGGAGCGCGTCTCGCTGACATGGGCCCTGCGAGATCCGGGTGAACCCGGTTCCGTTCCCCCGTGGCGCGCCAAGCGCCCCGCCCCCGCGTTCCACTTCCGCGGCGCTTGGCGTAGCCTGGCCGCTTAGCGTCCGCACGCGAGTGGGTCGCCCGGGAAGCACGAGGGCTGATGGCGTCGAAGGGTCGCATACTGCTGGTCACGAGTGCCTCTGGACGAGCGACTGCGATTGGCGACCGTCTGCGCGGCTTGGGCTACGAGGTCGTCGCGGCCGTGTCCGTCTCCGAGGTCGCTGACTTCGTACGACACCACTACGCCGACGTCGTCGTGAGCACCGCCTCCGCCCTCGGCGACGGTGCAAGTGCGGGGGCCGAGACGCACGCGCAGTCCATCGGGCGTGTACGCGCCGACGTCGGCGCGCAGCGCTTGCCGATCGTCGCCATCGGGGCGCCCGCGGATGCCAGCGCCCGTGCCGCCGCGATCGCCGCTGGCGCGGACGACTACGTGCTCGAGTCCACCGACGACGTCGACCTGGGGCTGCGGCTCCGCAGCCAGGTCCGACTCCGTCAGATGGACCTCGAGCTCCGGTCGCGCGTGGCGCTCCTGGGAGGCGCGGTCCCCAGCGGGAGCTTCGCCACTGGCGGCACGATCGTCGTCGTCGACGACGACCCGCTGTGGCGGCACGTGCTCACCCGGCGCCTCGAGGCCGACGCCCACACGGTGCTCGTCGCCGAGGACCTCGCGAGCGCGGAGAGCGCGATCCTGGCCGACCCGGACGTCCTCATCGTCGACGTCATGTTGCCCGATGGCTCCGGTCTCGACTTCGTTCGCCACGTACGCCAAGAGCGGCGCGGGGGCCACATGCCGAACACCATCGTCGTGAGCGCGCTCGGGGTCTCGGAGGGGAAGCTCGATGCGCTGCGCTTCGGTGCAGATGATTACCTCGTCAAGCCCGTCGACGCCGACGAGCTCGCCGCGCGCGTCCAGGCGCAGTTGCGGCGTTCGCGAGCCAACCGCGTGCTGAGGGCGCAGGTGGAGAGCGCTCGGCGTGACGCCACCCGCGACGCGCTCACGCGGCTCTACAACAGGCGCTTCTTCGACGACGATCTCGCGCGGAGGGTGAGGCAGACACAGGCCGGCGAGCCCGGCTTCAGCTTGGCCATGGTCGATATCGACCGCTTCAAGTCCATCAACGACGAGTACGGTCACGCCATCGGCGACGAGGTGCTCGCCGTGGTCGCCGCTTGTCTCGCGTCCGCGGTGCGGGAAGGTGATCTCGTTTGTCGCTACGGTGGAGAGGAGTTCGTCGTCGTCCTTCCCGCGACGGGCCTCGACGATGCGCTGGTCTGCGTGGAGCGACTGCGCGCGAGCGTAGAGCGGCTCACGTGTCCGCCGCTGCCTCCCGGTCTGCCTACCGTCAGCGCAGGGGTCGCCGAGTGGCGCGCCGGCGACGGGGTCACCGAGACGATCCGGCGTGCAGACGAGGCTGTGTACGCCGCGAAGCGTTCGGGGCGAAATCGTGTGCTGCCTGCGCGGGTGGCGAGGGCCGCCCCGGGCGGTCATGATGACGGTCCCCGGTCGGCCCTCAGGGCTGAAGAGGATGGAGAATGATCGACGACGTGGCCCAGAGTGAAACCGTCGATGAGCCGGTGTGGATCGTCGACGACGAACCGGCGTTCGTACGTGCGATCGTCCGTCAGCTGCGGTCGCTGGGCTACCACGACGTCTTCGGTCACAGCTCCGCCAAGGGAGCGCTCGAGTCTCTCGATTCGGGCGCCGCCCCCGGTGCGATCTTGCTCGATCTCAACATGCCCGAGATCGACGGCATCCAGTTCCTGCGCTCGCTCGCGAACCGCAAGTTCGGCGGTGCGCTGGTGCTCATGAGCGGAGAGGACCAGCGCGTGCTGCAGACCGCCGACAGGCTCGCGGTCGGGCACGAGCTCCACGTGCTGGGCACGCTCGCCAAGCCCTTCGGGACTCGCGAGCTCGGTCAGACCCTGGGGCGTCATCGAGGTGCTCGCCGTGCGCGGCACAAGTCGACGCGTCCTCCGCGTTCCGTCGAGCAGCTCTCGACCGCCATCACCGAGGGGCAGCTCTTCAACGCCTACCAACCCAAGGTCGACCTTCGGTCGGGCAAGCTCGTCGGCGTCGAGTCGCTCGTGCGCTGGCAGCACCCGAGCGACGGCGTCGTGTACCCGGATCAGTTCGTGGGGGTCGCCGAACAGCACGGATTGATCGGCAGGCTCACGGAGAGCGTGCTGCGCAACGCGCTGAAGGACCGCGCGGCCTGGGCCTCCGAGCTCGGCGACGTGCACGTCGCCGTCAACGTCTCGATGGACAATCTCACCGAGCCGTCCTTCGCCGATCACGTCTTCGAGCGCCTCCAGGCGGCGCACGCTCCGCCAGGCTCGGTCACGCTCGAGGTCACGGAGAGTCGCTTCGCAGGCAACCCACTGGCCGCGCTCGACATCTTGGCCAGGCTCCGGCTGCGCCGCGTCTCGGTGTCGATCGACGACTTCGGCACGGGGTTCTCGTCGCTCGCGCAGCTCCGCGACCTACCCTTCGACGAGCTCAAGATCGACCGGAGCTTCGTTCACGGCGCCTCGTCGAGCGACGCCAACCGAGCGATCGTCGAGGCCAGCATCGGGATCGCGCGAAAGATCGGACTCCGGGTCGTCGCCGAGGGCATCGAAGACCTGGTCGACTGGAGGCTGCTCGCCGAGCTCGGCTGCGACTACGCGCAGGGTTACTTCATCGGGCGACCGATGCCGGCCGCAGAGCTGGCGCGCTGGCTCCCGGACTGGTCGCGGCGAGCCTCGGAGCTGGTGGTCACGAGCGCAGGCTGAGCTTCGACACGCCGAGCAGTCGGTGTGCTGTGCGATGCACGCGACGCCTTGCCGTGCGCGCGCGCAACTCGGTCCCGCTTGAGTTAGCCTCCGGGCCATGTCCGCATACACGGGGCCGCGCGATATCGTCGTGCTGGGAGGTGGCGTCGCGGGGCTCGCGGCGCTCGATGCGCTGACCGCGGCGCTGGCCGCACACCCCGGGCCGCTCCCATCCGGACTGCGTCTCACGCTCGTCGAGTCCGAGCCTCGCATGGGGGGGCGAGCCTGCTCGAGGCCTCTCGATGCCGAAGCGCACGTGCTCCACCCACGCGCCCCCTGGGGTACGAACGTCCCGCACGGTCTCCACTTCGTGTGGGGCAGCTACGTTCACCTCCTCCGCATGCTCGAAGGGACCGGCGCCGCGCTGACGCCAGAGGTCGGCACATCGACCTATTGCGCGTGGATGGCTCCTCCGGACGTGCCAGACGATGGGAGTGGCAAGGGCAGGGTGGTGGCGGTGCACGTCTGCGATCCGTCCCGCCCCGAGTCTGCGTGGAACCCCCGTGCGCGTAAGGTCCTCGCCGCCTTCGCGCGGCGCGGCGCGGCCGTCGCCGCCTTCGAGCGAGTCCTTCGTTGGGCTCTCAACTTCGAGCTGCACACGGGAGACCTGCTCTCGTACATGGACATCCTCTACGCCGAGGACGACCTCGGCTGCGAACTCCGGTGGATCCTCCTGCTCACTGGAGCCTTGTCAGGGTCGCTCGGTTACCCCGAGGACAGCGCGCTGCTCGCTTCCTTGCTCGGTGGGCGGCGCCCGAGCGACGTCGACATCGGCGAGCTGATGCAGCCCCTGTTCACGAGCCACGTGCTTCCGCGCATGAAGCGCGTCGTGGGGCTCGCGCCGTTGCGCCTGTTGCGGCGCGGGGTCGAGTCGAAGGGAGCCATGCTCGACATGCTCGCCGGCGCGCTCTCGTCGGCCGGGCTCGGCGGAGTAGCCGCGCTCGGGTCGGCGACCTTCGACGACCTCCATGCCTTCGTCGACCTGCTGCTCCTGCTCGCATCGGACGCTGCGCGCATCGTGGCGAACGGCGCCAGCTACGATCCTCGGCGCTCCGGCTACCTGAAGAACATCCTGAAGGCCGCCTTCTCGAGCCCGTACGCGCTCGACGTCGCGACGAGCATGCGCGATGCGCAGTTCGGTGTGCGTCGCTACGAAGGTGCGGTGCTCCAGCTCTTCGACGGCGACGACTCGACGGGCGTCTGGGAGGCCCTCGCCGCGCGGATCGAGGCCCGCCTCGCCGGCCCGAAGCTCAGCGGCGCCGTGCTGCGACGCGCCTACGCGAAGCGCATCCACGTCTCAGGCGGGCGCGTCAGCTCCGTCGAGCTCGCCGATCCCCCGATCGTGCCGCCTGCCGACGTACCTACGGTTCATCCGCCCGTGCCCGGGCCGACGACGAGCTCCCTCGCCGCCGATGCCCTCATCTCCACCTTGCTTCCGCAGTGCTTGCTCCCGCTGCTCGAGGGGCAGCCGGGGACGGAGCCGCTCGTCGAGCAGCTGCGCGGGCTCGCACCGTTCATGAACGAGACCATCAACCTGCAGCTCTTCTTTCCCGAGCGGCTCGAGCTGCCGTTCCCCTCGCTGCCCGAAGGCTCGACGGAGACGCCGCCGTTCGGCATCTCCAACCTCGAGGGTCCGTTCACCATCGTCGTGGATCTCCGCCGCGGTTGGAGCTCCGAGCGCTTCGCCGCCATCCGGCTCGACGAGGCCGACGTGCACCCCTTCGACGGCACTGCGTGGGAGCTCGTCGGGGCCTACTCGGATCTCTTCGTGCACGACCAGCACGCGCATCCCGGCCGCTACCAGTGGCCGCTCTCCGTCCAGCAGGCGATCGCGGCGCTCGCCTGCGATCCCTCGGAGATCTTGCCCGGTACGCTCGACACCCGAGCGTGGTTGCACGACGCGGATGCCCCGGGCCGGATGCCGCCGCCGCCCATGGGTGAGGTCGCACCGGCCGCGCACGCGGCCTACGCCTCCCGGTTCCGCGAGCAGGTCGTGCCGCTCATCGTCGCCACCACGCTCGAGCAGCTGGCCGAGACGCCAGGGCTCGACCACGCGTCCCGGGCTCGACTCCACGAGCACCGCAGGGCCCTGCTCGCCGGCGAGGCCATCTCCTTCCGCTACGTGTTCGTCCGGAACGCCCAAGCCGCCGTCCGCTTCTACTCGGCCGAGCCCGGGCTCTTCGAGCTCCGGCCTCACGCGCGCTTCGAGGCGGGCGTGCGCGGCCTCTACCTCTCCGGGGATTGGACCCGCAATGGATTGAACCTGCAGGCGATGGAGGCCGCGACCATCGCCGGGCTGCAGTCGGCCTACGGGGTCCTCGAGCAGATGCGCGTGGGCGGCCTTCGCGGTCTGCCCTTGCCGTTCATCGACCCGGACATCGTGCCAGCGGAAGTCTGGGACGTCGGCTATCCCGCGCGTGACGGCGTCGACCGATGAACGGCGAGAGCCACACCGATCACCTCACCCAGCAGGCGCGCTCAGGCGGGTAGGAGCGCAATCACGCGGCTCGTACGCGTGACACGCCGATCGACGTCGTCGAGGGTCAACCGGCCGTCGAGGATGTTCATCGCGTCGGTCCACGCGCGATCGCGCCAGCCGCGGAAGCCGGTGAACGTGAGCTGCTCGTCGAGACCTCCCCCGAGTAGATCGGCCGCTCGCAGCCACCGCCCGTATCGGGTCTCGAGGACCTCCTGGATGGGGTCGATCGACTGGCTCATCACGCGGTTGACCGCGAGAAAGTCACGCCGGCGCGCCTCGCGCGCACCTGGTTCGACGAAGCCACCGAGCAAGCTCGCGCAGAGGTCGTAGCGCATGTGGGCGCTGATCCCGAGGAGCAGCGGCCCCAGGAGCCGCGTGTCTTCGGTGGGCGCCGCAAGCGCGATCGACCAGCACCGCGGTCGCGTCGAAGGATCGAGCAAGGCCTTCTCGTAGAGCCTCGCGAAGCGCACGTCGAACTCGGCGAGCCAACTCGGGTCTTCGAAACTCCGAGCCGCGATCCTGGCGATGACCTCGAGCGTCACGCGGAGGTACGCACGTGAGAACACACCGACGGCGCGCGGCCAGTGGCCGGCGTCGGCGTCGCGCGCGGTGCTTCGCAGGAACTCCACGACATCGTCGGTCGACTTCATCCGATGGTACCTGCGTCGGGCGCTGCGCTTCGAAGGAGAACGCGGAACGTGCTCCCCCGTCCGAGCTCGCTCTCGACTTCGATCCTACCACCCATCGCGGACACCAGCTGGTGGCAGACCGTCAGGCCCAAGCCCATGCCCGCACCCGAGGGTTTGGTCGTGAAGAACGGCGCGAAAAGGCGTTCGCGATCGGCTGGCGCGATCCCGCAGCCCGTGTCCTCCACCTCCACGGCGACCGTGTCCTGGCTCCAGGGTCGTACGCGAAGGGTCACGACGCCGAGGCTGCGTGGGCCTTCCGCCTCTCTCCGTGCGGAGGAGATCGCGTAGGTGGCGTTGAGGAGGAGGTTGAGAAAGACCTGCACCAGGCGCGGCTCGCGCGCATGGACCATGGGGACGGGCTCGTAGCGCTTCTCGATCGTGGCGTGGCGCTGGAGCTCGGCGCGAGCAAGCTTCAGCGCTGCTTCGAGCGAGCCCTCCGCGGAGGTAGGCCTGGGCTCCTCGGAATCCTCGCGCGCCAGACCCCGCAAGTCGCGCACGATCTCAGCCACCCTGCCCACCCCTTCGGCGGCGTCGCCGAGCGCGGCGCGCACCTCGTCGAGCTCCTCGCCGACGCTCGCGGGCAGGTCGGGCTGGAGCATGGCGAGCTGGTCGAGCGCGTAGGCCAGGTTGCTCGACAGGTAGCCGAGAGGGTTGTTGATCTCGTGCGCGATCCCGGCGGCCATCCGGCCGAGGGCGATGAGGCTGTCGGCGCTCGCGAAGCTCGACTGGGTCCGGCGTAGCTCGGTCAAATCGCGGCCGTCGAGCACCACCACATCGGTCCCATCGAAGGGCATGCGCATGACGTTGAAGTCGACGTGTAGCGTCCCCGCCACACCACGGAGCTCGAGCTCCGTGCCGCGTGCGACGTCGTCGCCGCGCAGCACCCGCGCGAGGACGGACTCGAGATCCAGGCGCCCCGACTCGCTCAAGTAGTCGAAGATGTTGCGTTCACCTCCAGCGATTCCGTCCTCGCCGAGCATGCGGGTCGCGGCGGGGTTCTCGAAGACCGTCGAGCCGTCGGAGCGACAGATGAAGATCGCGTCGGAGCTGCGCTCGATCGGCTCGCGGAAGTTGGACTCGGAGCGCTGGAGCGCGAGCTCGGTGGGGCGGAGGAACCCGAGGTCGACGTAGGTCGCCACGAGTCGCGCGCCAGGCGCCGCAGGGGGGCCGACGGGGGTGAGCGTCGTCATCCACCACGTCTCCTTGCCGTCGATCGTGAGAAACTCCTCGAACTGATGCGCCGCACCGAGCTCGACGCAGGCGCGGGCGGCATCCCACAACGACTCCACCAGAGCGGGCAGCAAGGTGGGCTTGCCCCGCGCCGAGCGCGCGCTGGGCCGCTGAACGAAGCCGCTCACCTCTGCCGCCTCGTTCCACCAGCGCAAGGGCAGCGCTCCACCCTCGACGGCCTCGAGGAGCAGCGTCGGACACCTGGCGCCGCGCGAGAGAGCGGCGAGCGTCTCGTCGGCGGTCCACGCGGGGCCGCTCTCCGGGCCAGCCGGTCGGCGGGACGGGCGGCTCATCGACGCCAGCCGAGCTCGACGCGGAGTGCGTCCTCGTCGTGGAAGTGCTCCATCTGGACCTCGCGCGCACGTGTGAGTGAGAGCGCGCTCTTGAACGTCTCCGCCGCCGTGAGTCGCGCGAGCTCGGTCGCCACGTGGGGGTGGCGCCGCAGAACGGCGGTGGCGCGGCCGTCGCCGATCTGCACGCTGAGCTCGCCGTGGGTGTGGTCGTGCTTCCAGAGCTCCGGGGCGCGACTGAGCAGGAGCTCCGGGGTCGCGTACCGGATGAACAGGCGACGAATGCGGCCGAATCCGTGCTCGATCATGGTGCGCACGAACACGCGGTAACCGTGGTCGTTCCGGGCCGCTGGACCCTCGTACACCTGCTCCGCGAGGTCCATCATGAGTCGCTCGGGAACCCAAGCGACCGGGGAGACCGGCGGCTCGAAGAGCTGCTCCCTCGTCTCCGATGAGATCGCTCGGAGCACTTCCTCCCAACCAAGCTTCCCCCAGAGCGTCAGCGCCGCAGAGCGGAACGCAGCCGCCTGGCCGGCTCTGCAGGAGGGCTCGCGGGTGGCGACCATGACGCAGACCGAATCTTGGGTGCGCTCCATCCGTGCGGCAAGACACGCTCGGCTTCGAGCCGCACGGCGAGGGGACCACCTTCGTGGTTCATCCGGTGGGCCCTGGTGCGGGGTTCGAGCTCGACCCGCCTCCAGTCTGTGGGTTGGGCTCCCCGCTGATGATCGACACGTAGGTCGCGATCGACTGGGACACTTCGGGCGTCGGCTCCGAGAACTCGAGGCCCATGGCAGCCCGTCCGCGAGAGTCGCGCGCCCAACGAACGTAGGCCTCCTGCTCCACGACCACGCCAGTGGTCGGCAGTGAGAAGCGGACGCGGACGAGCTCACCTCCGCTGGGCAGGGTGGGTGAGGCGGCCGTGTCCACCCCCGTCATGGACTGTGGGAGCAGCAACAAGAGTCCCCCCTCGGAGATATCTTCGGAGCGGCCGTCGAGCGCGGGGAACCCCGGTCGAACCACGCGACAGGGCGTGATGTACGGAGCACGCGGGAACTTTCGACGGCTCTGTCCCCGCGCGACGGCCGGCTCCGACAGGGTCGGGCTGCTCGGCGAGGCTGCTGCTTGTTCGGACCCATCCCAGATCGGGCCGAGGATCGGCGAAGAGCGGGGGTCTGCGCCGGACAAGGCGAGAAGGGCGTCGTGAAAGGACTGGGCCGAGGGCAGGCGGAGCTTCGAGTCGGGTTGAAGCGCTTGGATGACGAGTTCGAGCAGCTCACGCGGTGCGTCGGGCCGCAGGTTCGCAGCCCTGCTGAGCGCTGGGGGCGCGGCGAGGCGATCGACCAAAGAGGGCACCTCTCCGGTCAGGCACTCGTAGAGGACCGCTCCAGCGGCATAGACGTCGCTTGCGGGCGTCGCGAGCGATGCGTTCTTCATCTGCTCGGGCGCGATGTACTCGAGCGTCCCCAGCAGGTCGCCAGGGCGGGTCAGCTTGGCGTCGGGATCCGGATCTTCGTTGCGCTCGCTCGCGATGCCGAAGTCGATGAGCTTGATGCCCTCTCCGGTCGGGTTGCGCGAGATGAAGATGTTCGCCGGTTTGACGTCGCGGTGCACGACGTCGTTCCGATGGGCGAAGCTCAGCGCGCTGGTGAGCGAGAGGCCCAGGCTGTACACGCCTGCGAGGGTCAGGCGTCCTCGTGTCGTCAGCAGGCCGTCGAGCGAGCGCCCCTCGAGCATCTCGAGCGCCACGTAGGGCCCGTGGCTGGGGCAGTTGCCGGCGTCGAGCACGTTGACGATGTGTGGGTGCACCAACCGCCCGAGCAGGCGTGCCTCACGAAGGAGCCGTGCGCGCGCCACCTGCGGGTTCTTCACCTCGGGGGGCACGAGCTTGAGCGCGATCGGGCGACCGGTGAAGACATGCCGGGCCTCGAACACCGCGCCCATGCCTCCCTGCGCGATCTCGCGTCGGACCTCGTAGCGATCGGCGACCGTCTTCGACATCACATGCTCCTCTTCACGAGCGACCGGCTCGTCCCCACTCCCCCAAACCGGCTCGTGTGAGCGACGAAGGGTCGACCGATGTTAGGAGAAGTCGCGCCGAACGCCAACTTGTGCGCAATTTTTGCGCCTCGGTGACACGGGAACGGAGTCACCGTGTCGGGCCCCAGGTGGAGCGACTCGAGCGTGATAGTCTACCCCCGAATGCCGGCCCAACCACTCGGCTCCGCTTCGCGTCTCAGTTGCCCTCCCGCGGTGCTCTCACGTGTCCTCGACGGTGAGGCCGTGCTCCTGGACCTCGCCGGTGGCCGCTACTACGGCATGAACGAGGTCGCGACCTTCGCGTGGGAGCGCATCGTCGAGGGCGTCAGCTTCGGCGAGCTCGTGGAGCGTGTGCAGGCGGAGTTCGAGGTGGACGAAGCCACCGCGACCAAGGATTTGGCTGCGCTCGTGGAGGCCTTGCTCGAAAGAGGCCTCGCGGTCCGCGCCTGACTCGCGAGAGCAGCGCGTAGAGCCGAGGCCCAGCGCGCGCGTGTACCCCGATACGGCGACGCCGCTCCCGCAGCGTCTGTGAGGGAACGGCGTCGGCGCGACGGAGCTCGAGCGAGCTCAGTTCGGCGTGTGGTTGAGGCGCATCACGTAGGGCCCTTGGGCCCAGGGCTGGTTGATGTAGCCGTCGACGAAGACGTAGTAGGTGGTGCCAGCGGTCACTGCGAATTGAGCGACCGTGGCGAAGGTTGTGTAGGACATATTCGCGCACAGAAGCTGTGCTCCCGTCTCGCAGTCGCCCGTGCGCACGTAGATCATGTGTTCCCAGCAGAATTCGTTGAGGCTCGGCTGGGTCTGACAGAGCGTCTCCTTGCCGAAGCCTTGCCCCACGGTTACGGAGAGCTGCCCGCTCGCCGTGGGTGTGACCGCGAAGACGTGGTCACGGCCCAGGGGGGCGCCGCAGGTACCCTGGCCATCGTTCCCAGCGGTCGAGTTGTTGTAGTAGGGGAGCGCTGAAGGCCAAAACGCCTCTTGCCCTGCGTCGATCGAGATGATCGTCGGTGCGGCGCAGGAGTCGCCTGCAACCTGTGCTTCGACGGTGCAGGTCGCCGAGCAACCGTCGTTCGGCACATCGGGGCCGTTGTCGCACTGCTCTCCGGGGTTGAGCACGCCGTCGCCGCAGCTGGGCGCAGCGCACTCGATGTCGAGCGTGAAGTCTCCGGCCTGTTCGAGCGCCGCGCCGTCGACGATGACGTGGTAGCGGCCGCTGGGCATGTGACGCTTCAGTGTCTCCGTGCCGCTGCCGCTGGTCGCGTTGATGCACGTGGACTGCAGCGGTGGCTCGTCGAGGCAGAGTCCCTCGTTGCGCACACCGAGCACCGCGTTCCAGTCGCTCGTGAGCTCGAGCGTGAGCGTGCAGCCCTGAAGCACCAAGAGCTCGAGCACCTGGTCGGAGATCTCTTGGTTGCCAGCGAAGGTGTCGCCGCAGAAGGTGCTGAAGTTGTCGGGTTTGTTGGTGGTGCTGCCGGAGACGGTGAAGCTCGTACCGTGCTCGAGCACCGCGAGCTCACCCCCTGGGCACTCGTCGGCGAAGCTCGGCAGAGGCCCAGCACCGCCGCCACCCACCTCGCCGCCGCCCCCGCCACCACCGGAACTCGTGGTCGTGGTCGTGGTCGTGGTGGACGTCGTCGTGCTCGTCGCCCCGCCAGCGCCACCTCCACCGGAGCTCGTGGTCCCGGTCTCGTCATCTCCACACCCAGCGAAGCCGAGGCTCAGGGCACCGACCGTGCAGCCAACCAGCAGAAACCCCGTGTAATGACGCATCGAATCCTCCAGCGGTCGAGCCGCTCCACCAAGCCGAGCGAAGCTACCGCTGCAAGCTACGACGACCCCGGCGGTTCAGCAAACGGGAAGCAGCCTTCGAACCCTACGGCCGACCTGCTCAGGCGCTCGGGTGGGGCTCCTGCCCCCCGCTCAGCGCGATGCGCTCGAAGCTCGAGGGGACGATACCGGGGTCGTGGGCGACCAGCACGACGATGCGCCTGACCGCCTCGGCTTCGAGGATCGAGCGCAGCTCGGTGCGCCGATCCGAGTCGAGACCCACCTCGGGTTCGTCGAGGAGCAGCACGTCTGCCCCCGAGCTGAAGACGCGCGCGAGCAAGACCCGGCGCTGCTCCCCGCCAGAGAGCGAGCCCATCGGCGTGGAGAGGCCCCGCTCCAGATCGCCGCCTCCGCGGTCGCGGAGCAGCTCATCGAGATCGAAAGCACGCAGCGTCGGCTGCCAGCGCTCCGCGGCGTCTGGGCGCGTGCCGAAGAGCTCGAGGTGGGTGCGTACGCTCTCGTCTGGAGCCACGTGTGGGTTCTGAGGGAGGTAGGCGAGGCGGCCGCGCGCCTCGTCGATGCGACGCGCTCCCCCGGGGCCATCTAGCTCCACGGTTCCGCTGCTTGCCGGCAAGAGGCCGAGGATAGCCCACAGCGCCGAGGACTTACCGCTGCCGTTCGGGCCGATCAGCGCCACGCCTCCGGGCCCGAGCTCGAAGCTGAGGCCGGACGGGGTCGGGCGCAGCCCGCCGGGGTGGAGCACGCTGAGTCCGCGCACACGGAGCGCGTGGATGGGACCGCTGGCGTCGCTCGAGGGAGCGACGCGCTCCGGCGGTGACGAGCGAGGGTGCTGTGTGGAGAGGCTGCGGAACGAGAGCCGGGCGGGCGCGCTCCGATGCCACTGATCGAGGGCGGAGAGTGCACCGAGCGTGAGCGCGATGCCCGCGCCTCCCAGAACCGCGAACTCCACCCCCCGGGCCGAGAGCGCTTCGAGCCACGCGCGAGGCACGGCGAGCGCGCCGAGCGCGAGCAGAGAGGGCAGCAGCGCCGTGAGGTAGGTCGTGCGGATCGCCTGCAGCTCGGCCTGCGTCACGGCGCCCGCGCGCTGGCGCACGGTCTCCGCGTAGGCTCGTTCCATGCCGACTGCGCGCAGCTCCAGACACGCCTCGAGCAGGGTGCGCATCGACGCGGCGAGCGTGCCGTAGTGCTTCCAGCCTTCCGCGCGGGCGCGCTGTGCGAGGCGACGCCCGGGCGCGGTGATGGCCGCCAAGATCGCTCCTCCCGCCAGCGTCAACAGCGCGAAGCTCGCACCGAGCCGCAGGAAAGCGATCGCGAGGAACCCGAGAGAGGCCCACACCGAAGACTCGAGCTCGGCTCTCGTGATGTGCTCGCTCAGGGCGCCGCTGCGCGCCGACTCCATGAGCATCGCCACACCGCGCTGGTCTTCGCGACGTGCGACGACGGCTCGAGCGTCCCACGACGCCATCGCACGCAAGAGCAGCTCGTAAGCGCGGAGCATGGCTCGCTCCGTCCTCAGGCTGCGCAGCCACACGCGCAGCGCGGCGAGCGCGCTCGCGCAGAGCGCCCAAGCTGCGGCGCGATCCGGGTGCGTCGCGAGGTCGAGCAGCGTCGCCACGGTGAGCAAGCGAGCGGCGCCGTCGGCCAAGACGAACGCCACTCGGCTCCAGTCGGGCGCTTGCTTGAACTCCGCGGTCACCGGTGCCACGGATACCACGGATGACCGACGGGCCTGCTCGACGAAGGCTGAGCGCGCTTCGAGCGAGCGCCGCGCGCGCGAGCGCCGCGCTCGCATCGCTCGACGCACGCGAGTTACTCGTCATGTCGGCGGCTTGGGGGCTCGCCCCGTGGGTGCAGCGCGCGCTGCTCTCGCGGCGTCCGCAGGAGTTGCTCGCCTCGCTTGAACGCTTGGAGCGCTGGCTTGGGCCGTTGCGCGAGCGTGGGAGCTCTGCGCGCAGTGAGTCGCCGTGCCCAGCGCGCGTGGAGCAGCTCGTGAGGTGGGCGCTGCGCGCGCAGCCTGCGGTGGAGTACAATTGCCTCGTGGGAGCCTGCACCCAGTACCTGCTGCAGCACGCGTCGGGGGATCGGGTCGTGCTCGTGGTCGGGGCGCGCACCGCTGCTTCGTCGGCGACTCACTACGCGCACGCTTGGGTCGAGCTTGCCGGTGCGCCGAGGCATGCCGAACGCGCGATGCACCCCGCGATCCTCGAGCTCGGCGGAGATGAGGTCCGATCCGCGTGAGAGCGATCGCGGCGTCCATCGGCCCCGACGCGGCGAGCAACGAGCTGCGCGTTCGAGCGATGCTGTCGGCGCTGCGGCACCGTGGTGCCGACGGTGAGCGGCTCCACGCGTCGCCAGGCGTGTGCGTGGGTCTCGCGACGACACGGAGTGCTCCTGAGGAGTCGGTCGCAGACCCCTTCGTGCGGAGCGGCACGGGCTGGCTCCTGGGCGTCGACGGTCGGCTCGAGGGGCACCTCGCTCCGGGCGGGGCGCTCGAGAGCATGACGAGCCTCGACGACCGCACAGCCCTGGACTGGATCCGCGCGGACGCGCTCGGCTTCGTCGCGGGGGCGGTCGGCGAATACGCGCTCTTCGCGTGGGATCCCGTCGAACGCCTCGCGCTGCTCTCACGCGACCGCGTAGGCACTCGGAGCCTGTACTACGCGCGCCTCGGCGACAGCTGGCTCGTCGCGAGCGAGCTGCAGGCGCTGCTCGTCGCAGGTGTGCCGTTCAGGCCGGATCGCTGCGCCCTCTCGGCTGCGCTCGTCGGCGAGCACCACGAGTTCGAGCGCACGCTCGCCGAAGGCGTGCGCGCCGTGCCTTGCGGTGGGCTGGCGACGCTCCGAGGCGACGAAGCGAGGTTGGAGCGCAGGGCTGGCTACGAGCTCGTCCGGGTCGACCCACGACCGGACCCTTGCGCTGGGGAGCTCAGGCGCAGGCTTCGAGCAGCCGTCGCCTCCTCGATGCGCGCCGAGGGGCCAGTCGCGATCCTGATGTCGGGCGGGCTCGACTCGACGTCGATCGCCGCCATGGCGGCGCAGATCGCGCGCGACGAAGGCCTCGCGCCGCCTCTACTCGTGACCAACCGCTACCCGGGGTTGCCCTGCGACGAAGGCCCCCACTCGAGGGCGGTGGCGGAGCATCTGGGACTGCCGCTCCACGAGCACGAGGTCTCGCTCGACCCGACCGACTACCCGGCGCATCTCACACGGCCCGAGTATGGAGGCGACCCTTGGGTCGTCACCTTCCGTGGCCTGCAGCGGGCGCTCTTGCCCGCTCGACCGCGCGTCTTTCTCACCGGCGTGGGGGGGGACGAGGTCCAGACCTGGGCGTCGAGCTCGGTGGTGGAGGCCTGGCACGAGGGGCTCGGCTCCGCGCTCGCGGTCTCGGCGTTCGGGAGCCGATGCGATCTCGCGAGCCTGAGGAGCTTGCTCAGGGGAGGGCTGGAGGCCGTCGTTCCTGGCGCGCATCGCTGGAGGAGGCCCGCCTACGACGCCTTCCCGCCCTGGCTGAGCGCCGCCGCCCGTGAGCAGGTGGAGCTCGCGAGGCGTGAACGAAACGGCGCCCTCGCGCACCTCGGGGGGGTGCCAGCTGGGCGTCGGGCCTGGCTGCGTGCTCTTAGCCATGGCCCCCACGTACCACGCATCACCAGCACGCTCGCCCAGATGGTCGGCGCCGAAGGCGCAGAGCTCAGGTTCCCGCTCTTCGATCGGCGCGTGGTCGACTACTTCCTCGCGCGACCGGTGGGCGACAGAGTGAGCCTGCTCAGCTCCAAGCCGTTGCTTCGCGCTGCCATGCGTGGGCTGCTTCCGGACGAGGTCCGCCTCCGGGTGGGTGGCGCCGAGTTCAGCTCGTTCTACGCGCCGCTGCGGCGAGCGGCGTGCGCGACGGGGAGCGTGCACGAGCTGGAGGAGCTGGGTCTTCTGAGCGGAGCGCCATGCGAGCTGTCGACGTGGGGGCACGGCGCGCAGGCCTTGCGCCTCGCCTCCATGGCCTACGGCGCGAGCGCGGTCCTACAGCATCTCTCGAGCTGCGCTGCCTCACCGCGACCCGCGGCGTCTCGCTAGAGGCGTGCTACTGTGTCCTTGCTGTATCCGGAGCACTCCTTCGCATGAACACCTCCCCCGAGCGAAACCACACCCAAGACTCCACGAGCCAGGCAGCCGCTCCGAAGCGCCGACCCTACATCGCACCACGGCTCGTCGACGTGGGCGACGTCGTGGAACTGACTCGTGGTCAAGGCGGCCCGTACATCGATCAGTTCAACGGCACCCAGCGGCCTCAGTAGCTCCGACCTTCTTACGCGCATCGGCTCGGAGCGAAGTTGCTACTTCCTCAACTGGGCTCGTGGCACCCGCTCCGCTTCGGCCCCAGCGGCGAAGACACCCTGCTCGTCCGGCGCGAGCCTGATCTCTATCGCATCCACATGCCGGGTTGGCTCGACGCGGAGCTCTCGCTCGACGGAAGCTCGCTGAACGCGCGCTTCATCGAGGGAGCCTCGCTCGAATCGCGCGAGGCCACGCTGCGACAGATCCTCGGGCCGCTCGTTGCTCACGCGACCGGCAGGCTCGTGCTGCACGCCGCGGGCGTGGTGCTCGACGAGTGCGCTGTTGCGCTGGTTGGCGGCTCCGAGCGAGGTAAGTCGACGCTGGCGGCGCTCTTTCACGAGCGCGGACGTGCCGTGCTCGCCGACGACGCGCTTCCGCTCGACGTCGACTCGCACGACGCTTCCGCATCGCCCGGATCTCCCATCGTCGCGTACCCAGCCGCCGCGCGCGTGGCCAAGCTGCGCAGGCCCACGGCGGACGCGCTCGGGCGGGAGCTGGAGCGCGACCCGATCGGCGACCGGCAGGTGCTTCAACTGTCGCCCGCCGCGTCGACCCCGCTTGGCGCGGTGTTCATCCTCGGCGACGACGCTCCGCTCGAGATCACCAGGCTCACGAAGCAGCAGGCCCTCCTCGAGTTGGTGCGAGGCTGCCACCGGGTCGACCCCGGCGACCCCGCGCTGCTCACACGCGAGCTCGCGCAGCTCGAGCGGCTCGTGCGCGAGATCCCGGTGTACTCGATCCGCTACCCCCGCCGCTTCGACGCGAGCGCCGAGCTGATCGCGCGCATCGAAGCGGCGAGCAAGCGCCCAGCCGCCGCTCCCCGCTGAGGCCCTCGCGCCGAGCTCATCCCGGCGCGGTGCTCATCCCGGCGCGGTGCTCATCCCGGCGCGGTGCTCATCCCTTGCGCGGGTCGGGGTGATCCGGGTGCTCGTTGTAGAAGGCGTCGAGGCTCTCGCGGGTGATCTCCACGCTCAGCGTGCCCTCCTTCGCGATCTTGCTCTGGCAGCCGAGGCGGCTGTTCGCACGCACGTCGAAGGCCTTGTCGAGGATGTCCTCCTCGTCCTCGTCGGCCTCGCTGAGCAGGCCCTTGCCCTCGAGCACGTAGACGTGACACGTCGAACAAGCGCAGACGCCACCGCAGGCCGAGCCCTCCGGCGCATCGCAGGCGCGCGCCGCCTCGAGCAGGGTCGTGCCCACCGGCACCTCGGCCTGCCAGCTCTGCCCGTGCCCCGAGAACTTCACCGTCACCATCGTCACTCGCCTCCTCGCGCCGCAGCGCCGGAGCGCCCTCGTGCGTGCTCTTCGAGGTGCGTCTCGACGCCCTTCGCCCGAGCGACCTCACCTTCCACGTCGTCCACGTTCTTGCCGGCAATCGCCTTGGCGACGGCGCGATCCATGCGCCGGCCGGCCCAGGCCTTGGTCGCGTGATCGAGCAGCTCGATGCGCGCGTGGATCACCGCGGGGGCCTTGCCAGCCATCGCCTCGGTGAGCTCACGCGAGGCCCGCTCGATGTTCTCGCGCTCGCCCTCGGCGAGCAGGTCGGCGTCGACTTCGAGCGCCTTCTTCGTCGCGTGGAGTACACGCTCGGCTTCGACGCGCTCCTCGACGAGCCTGCGCGCGAGCAGATCGTCTTCGCCGTGGTCGAGCGCGTCCATGAGCATCTCCTCGACCTGCTCGTCGCTCAGGCCGTAGCTCGGCTTCACCTCGACCACCTGCTCGATGCCGGTGGTGAGCTCCTTCGCCTTCACGCTGAGCAGTCCGTCGGCGTCGACGCTGAAGCTCACCTCGAGGCGCGCCATGCCGGCCGGCATCGGTGGGACGCCCTTCAGCGTGAAGCGCGCGAGCGAGCGGCACTGCTCGGCGAGCTCGCGCTCACCCTGCACGACGTGCAGATCGAAGCCCGTCTGCTTGTCGGCGTAGGTCGTGAACGTCTGCCTCGCGCCTGTGGGGATCGTGGTGTTGCGCGGGAGGATCTTCTCCACGACGCCGCCCATCGTCTCGAGCCCCAGCGACAGCGGCAGCACGTCGAGCAGGAGCACCTCGTCGGCCGAGCCCGTGCCCGCGAGCAGGTTCGCCTGCAGCGCCGCGCCGAGCGCGACGACCTTCTCGGGGTCGAGATCGCAGAGCGGGGCTTTGCCGAAGAGCTCCTCGACGTAGCGGCGCACGTAAGGCACGCGCGTCGAGCCGCCGACGAGGATCACGCCGTCGAGCTCCGTCGGTGCGAGGCCCGCGTCGCGCAGCGCACGCCGGCAGACGAGGCCCGTCCTCGCGACGATCGGCGCGATCAGCGCCTCGAGCTCGTCGCGGCCGAGGCGCACGGTCACGTCGCCGCCGCCGAGCTTCGGCAACTCGAGCTCGACGACGTCGGTGTCGGTGAGGGCGTGCTTCGCGCGACGCGCGGCGTCGAGCGCGGTGCGCGTGAGCTCGCGCGCGACCGGCTCGCCCTTCCGCGCGCCCATCGCCTCGAGCAGCTTCTCGGCGACTGCGCGGTCCATGTCGTCGCCGCCGAGCTGGCTGTCGCCGCCGGTGGACTTCACCTCGAAGACGCCGTCGTCGAGCCGAAGGATCGTCACGTCGAAGGTGCCGCCGCCGAGGTCGTAGACGGCGAAGAGCCCGTTCTGCTTCTTCTCGAGGCCGTAGGCGAGCGCCGCCGCGGTCGGCTCGTTGATGAGCCGCAGCACCTCGAGGCCCGCGAGCTTCGCGGCGTCCTTCGTCGCCTGGCGCTGAGCGTCGTCGAAGTAGGCCGGCACGGTGATCACCGCGCCGCCCACGCGCGACAGCTCGTCTTCGGCCATCTTCTTCAACGTGCGCAGGATCTCGGCCGAGACCTCGATCGGCGTCAGCACGCGCCCACGCACGCGGAAGCGCACCGTCCTCGCGTCGGCCTCGTTCTCCGGCGCCACGAACTCGTAGGTGCCGAGGCGCTTGGTCTCGGCGTCGTCGGCGCCTCGGCCCATGAGCCGCTTCACGCTGACGATCGTGTGCTCGGGGTCGATGGCCGCGAGCCCGAGGGCCTGCGTGCCGACGATCGCCTGGCCGCCGCGCTCGTAGTGCACGGCGCTCGGCACCAGCCACGCGCCGTTGCAGTCGGCGATGACCTCGGGCGTCTCCTCGCGCACGCGCGCCACGATGGAGTTGGTGGTGCCGAGATCGATGCCGATCGGTCGAGGCGGGGCTTTGGGGTCGAAGATTTCGAGCAGGTCCATGGCGGTTCGGGTTCCGGTCCGCGGGCTCGAGGCCCGGATGGGCTCGAGCGGGCGTCGTCGTCTGGGTTGGCCCCGGCAGGCGCTCGCGAGCGCGGCGCGCTCGAGCCCTCTCGGAGAAGGGAGGCCTCAGCCGAGCAGGGTCTCCTCGAAGGCGTCGACCTCTTCGAGGAAGCGCCGCAGGTAACGCAGCTCACCGAGCAGCGGGAGCACGCGACTCGCCTCGCCTCCCTCGAAGGCGGTCGCGAGCTCCGCCTCCACGCGCCGCTGACGCGCGCGCACGCCGTCGCCGAGCTTCGTGACCGCCGCGACGTCGCGCGCGGCGGTGGCCTCCGCCAGCGCCTCGCGCGACTCCATCATTTCCATGAGCAGCGCCCCCGGTGGTTTGGGCTCCACCGTCTCGCCCACCGCGATGCCCGCCCGCCTCGCGAGCGCCTCGGCGCGCTTCACCGGATCGCGCAGGGCGCGCGCGGCTTCGTTCACCTCGATGGCGCGCGAGAGCGCCATGCGTCGCTCCGCCGCCGGAGCCTGCGCGTACTTGTCGGGGTGCAGCGCGCGCGAGAGCTCGCGGTGCCGCTGCTCGAGCGCCGCCGCGTCGAGCTCGAAGCGCGGCTCGAGGCCGAGCAGGGTGAAGGGGTCGGCGCTCACGGCGAGCTCAGGCCACGGTGAAGGAGTGCCCGCAGCCACACTTGGAGGCCTCCTGCGGGTTCTTGAACTTGAAGCCGCGGTACATGAGCGTCTTCTCGTAGTCGAGCACCGAGCCGCCGAGGTAGAGGATGCTCTTCTTGTCGCAGTACACGCGCACCGTCGCGAGCCCCTCTTCGGGGAACTCGTAGACGCGATCGCCCTTGCGCGGCGGATCGTCGGCGAACTCGATCACGTAGGAGAAGCCCGAGCAGCCGCCGCCCTTCACGCCGACGCGCAGCGCCGCCTCGGGGGTGCCGCGCTTGGCGAGCGCCTCGCGGACCGCCTTCACCGCGGCGGGCGAGACGGCGATCTCCGTCTTCGGCACACCGGAGTCGAAGCGCGCGACGGGCTTGAACGCCGCCTTCTGCGCCTCGCTGAGGCCACCGTCCTTCTGCTCGGTCTCCGTCACCATGTTCGTTCAGCCCTTCGCGGCGGCGCGCCTCGCGGCCTGCTTCGCCCGGTAGTCGGCCACCGCGCTCTTGATCGCGTCTTCGGCGAGCACCGAGCAGTGGATCTTCACCGGGGGCAGGTTCAGCTCCTCGGCGATCATGCTGTTCTTGATCGTCTCGGCTTCGTCGACCGATTTGCCCTTGAGCCACTCGGTGGCGAGCGACGACGACGCGATCGCCGAGCCGCAGCCGAAGGTCTTGAACTTCGCGTCCTCGATGAGGCCGTCGTCGCCGACCTTGATCTGCAGCCGCATCACGTCGCCGCAGGCGGGGGCGCCGACCAGGCCGGTGCCCACGTCTTCCGACTCCTTGTCGAGCGTGCCGACGTTCCGGGGGTTCTCGTAGTGGTCCAGGACTTTTTCGCTGTACGCCATGATGTCTCTCCAGCCTTCAATCCGTCGTCTCGTCTCGGCTTGCTGCTGTCAGCCAAACCTGCCCGGCCTGCCCCGCTCCAGCCTCGGCTCCGCGCCTCAGCCAAAGCGCGTGGGGCTCCGGGGCCCCACGCCTGCCCAGCAAGCAGCGGCCCCACGCCTGCCCAGCAAATCAATGCGCTGCCCACTGCACCGAATTGAGGTCGATGCCCTCCTTGACCATCTCGTAGAGCGGCGACATCTCGCGGAGCTTCTTCACCTTGGCGGTGACGAGCTCGAGCACGTACTCGACCTCTTCGTCGGTGGTGAAGCGGCCGAGCCCGAAGCGCAGCGAGGAGTGGGCGAGGTCGTCGCCGATCCCCATCGCGTGCAGCACGTACGAGGGCTCGAGGCTCGCGCTGGTGCAAGCCGAGCCGCTCGAGCAGGCGACGTCCTTGATCGCCATCATGAGCGCCTCGCCCTCGACGTAGGCGAAGGAGATGTTGAGGTTGTGCGGCAGCCTCTGGGTCGGGTGGCCGTTGAGCTTCGTCTCGTCGAGGCGCTCCTGGAGGCCCTGGAGCAGGCGGTCGCGCTGCTTCTTGATGCGCTCGTTCTCGGCGGAGCCTTCGAGGCGCATGATCTCGGCGGCGCGGCCGAGGCCCACGATGCCCGGCACGTTGAGCGTGCCCGAGCGGTTGCCGAACTCGTGGCCGCCGCCGTCCATCTGCGCGGTGATGCGCACGCGCGGCTTGCTGCGGCGCACGTAGAGCGCGCCGACGCCCTTCGGACCGTACATCTTGTGCGCGGTCACCGAGCAGAGGTCGACGTTGAAGGTCTCGACGTCGAAGGGCACCTTGCCGATGCCCTGCACGGCGTCGGTGTGCAGGAGCACGCCACGCTCGCGCGTGATCGCGCCGATCTCGGCGATCGGCTGCACGGTGCCGATCTCGTTGTTGGCGAGCATCACCGAGACGAGGATCGTCTTGTCGGTGATGGCGCGGCGTACGTCTTCCGGGTCGACCATGCCGTGCTCGTCGACCGAGAGGTAGGTGACCTCGTAGCCCTGCTTCTCGAGGCGCTTGCAGGTGTCGAGCACGGCCTTGTGCTCGATCTTGGTCGTGATGATGTGGTTGCCCTTGTCCTTGTAGAACTCGGCCACGCCCTTGATGGCGAGGTTGTTCGACTCGGTGGCGCCCGAGGTGAACACGATCTCCTTGGGGTTCTTCGCGCCGAGCAGCGCCGCGACGCGCTCGCGCGCGATGCTCACGGCCTCCTCGGCGACCCAGCCGAAGGCGTGGTTGCGGCTCGCGGCGTTGCCGAACTTCTCCGTGAAGTACGGCAGCATCTCGTCGAGCACGCGCGGGTCGACCGGCGTGGTCGCGTGGTAGTCCATGTAGATCGGGAACTTGATCGCCATCGCTGGGCCTCGGGAAGGAGCGTGAGCCCCTTCGTTGCGGTCGGGGGGCTGCGTGAGAGGTGCTTCGGTTCGACGGATGGGTCGGGGAGGCGCGCGGACCGAGAGCGGGCCACGCGCGGGCGTGTGACTCAGGGCGGCGCGGGCGTGGGCTCACGCCGCTCGCCGGCTTCACCGCCGGCGTGGATGCCTGCGACGAGCTCGGGCTCGTCGACTTGATCGCGGTGCTGGCATGCGCTGCAGCTCGCACCGTTCGTGTGCTCGTGCTCGGCTTCGCTGCTGTTCGCAGACCGCGCCCTCTTCGCCGAGCCAGCCCTCTTCGCCGAGCCAGCCCTCTTCGCCGAGCCTGCAGAGAGCAGCTCGAGATCGCAGGTCTCGCAGGTGTCGAGGTAGTCGACGCTCGCCTCGAGCTCGGCCTCGAGCGCACGGAGCCGCTCGATCTGCGCGCGCGTCTCCGCCAGGCGCTCGACGTACATCGTGCGGACCTTCGCCATCGCGCGGCCGGCGGTCGGCGCCGCCTCCCAGGTGGAGACGACGTCTTGGATCTGACCGAGCGAGAGCCCCAGGTCGTGGAGCTTGCCGATCCAGCGCACCCTCGTGACGGCGGCCGGGTCGTAGAGGCGGAAGCGGCCCTTCGAGCGAGCGTCGGGCTTGAGCAGGCCGAGCTCCTCGTAGTGGTGGATCGCCCGCACCGTCTTCCCGGTGGCCTTCGCGAGATCGCCGACCTGGAGCAGCTTCTCCAGGCGGCTCTTCCCCTCGCCGTCGACGCCGGGCACCGCCGGCAAGGACTCGGCGAGCGGCAGCCTCACGACCCTCAGGCTCGAGGCCCCCGCCGAGGCGGGAGCGCCCGAGGAGGGCGTGGAGGGGCTGCTGGGAGGGAGGGCGGGGGGCATGACTCGAACTCTTACGTGTGCGTTAGAGTTAGTCCCAGGCCCTGTCCAGGTCAAGGTGAAATGTGACGTAACGGAATGTGCTCGGCGCCTGCCCGCGCTACAAGGAGGGCGCCGTGCGCGCCCTCACCCACCCAGCTCGAGCGCTCCCCCTGGAGCGTGCGCTCGGTCTCGGGCCGGCGCTGCGGATCGAGGCGGAGCGCGAGCAGGCGATCGCGCTGGGCGCAGCGGTCTTCGAGGAGCGCGCCATCGTGCTCGGCCGCATGCAGCGAGCGGGCAGGGTGCTCGACGCCGCGCTCTTCGACGAGCCGCGCGCGGGGCTTCCAGAGGTGCTGAGGCGCGCGACGACGGGTGCCCACCTCTACCTCGAGGGGGAGGGCATGTTGCTCGCGCTCGCGCTGCCGAGCCTCGACGCCGTGTTCCGCGACGCCGAGCCGCGCAGCCTGCTCAACCGCAACCTGCGCCTCTTCCTGCGCGCCTTCGCGAGCGCGGGCCTGGCTGCGGCCTACTTCGGGCGCGACTTCCTCTCCGTGAGGCGCGCCCCCTTCGCGCTCGTCGGCTTCGACGTCTCGCCTGCGGGCACGGTGCTCATCGAGCTGTACCTGCGCCGGGAGGGATCGCTCGCTCTGCCGCAGGCGCTCTCGAGCGATCTCGAGCGAGCCACGCCGCGCTTCGCGGGCAAGCCGGCGCTGGGCGTCCGCGAGCTCGGCTCCGAGCTGCCGCTGCTCGAGCTCGCCGAGCGCGTCGTCGAAGGTGTGGTCGAGCGCGCCGACGCGGTGGGGGAGCCGTGTGTGCTGGAGCCGCTCGAGCTCCCCTACCTGCGCGTCGAGCACGAGCGTTCGCCGCTGCCTCGAGACGCCGGAGCCGCGGAGATCGCTGCAGCACCGATCGGATGGATCGACCTCGCGCGCACGCCGCGCGGCGTGTGGGTCGGCGGCGATCTGCTCGCGCCGGTGCATGCCCTCGGCGAGAGCACGCCCACGAACGCAGCGAGCGCCGCCGATCTGCCGATCGACGGCGCCCTCTGGGACGACGTGCTGCTAGCGCGTGACGCGCTCAGGCGCTGATCACCGAAGGAGGAGGCTCACTTCGGTACTTCGCTCACTTCGGTACTTCAATCGTACCGACGTCGCCGGGCGAGCCGCTCCAGCGGAAGTTGTCGATGAGGACCGTCGAGTCGAGCGCGGTGTCGCCGGTGTCCCAGATCGCGAAGCGGATCGTGAACTCGCTGCCCGGGTCGACGGGTGCGGTGGTGACGAGCCAGCTCGTCGCGCCGTCCTGTTCGAAGGCCGTACCCGCGAGCTCGCTGGGGCCCGAGGGGCAGTAGGGGTTCGGCAGCGGCGGGCAGTTGCCGAAGCTGAACTGGCAGATGAGTGCCCAGTCGCTGGAGGTCGCCGGATCGCAGACGTCGAAGAAGGCGATGTTGACGCTCACCGGGTTGGTGTTGCTGTCGAAGGAGATGTTGCCGTTGATCGAGCCCTGCGGCGCGGGGTTCACGAGCGCGATGTACTGATCGTTGAAGTCGGTACAGACGTACTCGGGGAACTCGAAGGAGTGGAACTTGAACTCGTAGGAGTAGCTCTGCACGTTGCTCGGCGCGCGGACCCGGAGCTCGAGGCCGATGTCGTCGTTGATGTCGGTGGCGCCTGCGCAGCTCGGCACGTCCTGCGGGAAGCCGGCCGGCGCGACGCCGCCGCCGAGGTCGCTGCAGCTGCCGCCAGCGCACGCGCCCGCGTCGCTCGCGTCGCGCGCGTAGCCCGAGGAGAGGCCGAGCATCGCGCTGCCCGAGCGGGGCTGCACCGCCGAGCCGAAGTCGTTGAGGATGCCCACGTGCGCGCCCGGGTTCGGCGCCGGGCTGCCGTTGGCGCGCACGTAGGCGGCGCTGATCACGCCCCAGCTGTCGCCCGTGGCCTGCTTGCAGAGGCCGATGGCGCGCGCGCCGTTCATCGGGTCGGTGTCGGTGAGCGCGAGGCCGTCGTCGCAGGCAGAGGCGACGTCGATGAAGCCGTCGCAGTCTTCGTCGGTCGGCGGGCCGTCGGCGGTGACGATCTCGACCGCGCCGGGGTTCACCGCCGGGTCGCAGTCGTTGCAGTCGCCCTGGTTCACCGAGAAGCCGTCGCCGTCGAAATCGGCGTCGGGGCTCGTCTTGCAGTCACCAGCGCTGCCGGTGGTGAACTGGCCGGTGGACGCGGTGTCGTCGCCGCCGGTGCCACCGGGGGTGCCCGCGCCGGTACCGTCGGTACCCGCCGAGCAGCCGATGCCGAGGCCCACCGCTGCGAGCGCGCTCGCGAGACTCACCAAGCTCAGGTACTTCGTCGTCATGCTGCTCTCCTCACCACACGCACGCGGGGGTGGCACTCCGACGAGCCGGAGCCCAACCACTCGGCCGGACGACCCGGACTAGCACGAAATGAGCCAGGCTCCGACCGCGGCCAGCGTCGCGCCGGTTGCGCGCGTGGGCGCTCTCGAAGGGGTGAGATGTGCGGAACCCGCGCGCGAGCGGCGCCTACGAGCACGCGGAGCAGCAGCCTGCGTGGTGCTCCATGGTGAAGCCGAGATCCACCCAGCCGGGCACGGATGCGCCACCGCACGACAAGCACGTCAGGGCGCGCCTGGCGTGCCTCGGCGCAGCGAAGCCCGTCGAGCGCGTGCAGCCGACGGAACGAGCGAAGGCCCGGACCGAGGTCCGAGCCTTCGTGGGTGCTCCGTGGGCGAGCACACTCCGGGAGGAACCTCAGGCGCGCGCCGAGGCGCCCTTCGACTTCTTCGCGGACTTCTTCTTGCCGCCCTTGGGAGCGGCCTTCGGCGGGATCGACTTCGAGGAGCCGTTCTTCACGCGTGCGCCGTTGACCGAGCTGGCCGAGGGGCGGGCGAGGTCGTCGGCCATCTCGGCGGCGCGGTCGGTCTTCTCCCAGGAGAACTCCGAGCGGCCGAAGTGACCGTAGGCCGCCGTGGGGTAGTAGATGGGGTGCAACAGCTGCAGCTCCTCGATCAACGCCTTCGGGCGCATGTCGAACTTCTGCATGATGTAGCTCTCGAGCACCTCGTCGGCGACGCGGCCCGTGCCGAAGGTGTTCACGAAGACGCCGACCGGGCGCGCGACGCCGATGGCGTAGGCCACCTGCACTTCGCACTTCGACGCGAGCTTCGCCGCGACGACGTTCTTCGCGACGTAGCGGGCGTAGTACGCCGCCGAACGGTCGACCTTCGACGGGTCCTTGCCGCTGAAGGCGCCGCCGCCGTGACGGCCCATGCCACCGTAGGTGTCGACGATGATCTTGCGGCCGGTGAGGCCGGCGTCGCCGTGCGGGCCACCGATGACGAAGCGCCCCGTGGGGTTGATGAAGATCTTGGTGTCGCGGTCGATGAACTTCGCCGGGATCACCTTGTCGATCACGAGCGCACGCATCGCCTCGACGATCTGCTTGTGCTTCACGTGCTCGGAGTGCTGCGTCGAGAGCACGATCGCCGCGGCCCGCACGGGCTTGTCGCCGTCGTACTCGAAGGTCACCTGCGTCTTGCCGTCGGGGCGGAGCCAGTCGACCTTGCGCTGCTTGCGCACCTCGGCGAGGCGCCTGGCGAGCTGGTGCGCGTAGCTGATCGGCGCGGGCATGAGCTCGGCCGTCTCGTCGCTCGCGAAGCCGAACATGAGCCCCTGGTCGCCAGCGCCCTGCTCCTTGTACAGGCCCTGTCCTTCGCTCACGCCCTGCGAGATGTCGGGCGACTGCTGCTCGACGGCGGCGAGCACCGCGCAGGTGTTGCCGTCGAAGCCCATCGACGAGTCGGTGTAGCCGATGTCACGGATCGTGTTGCGGACGATCGTGGTGTAGTCCACGCGCGCGTTCGTCGTGATCTCACCGGCGATGATCGCATAGCCGGTCTTCACCATCGTCTCGCAGGCGACGCGCGCGTGCGGGTCTTGGGCGATGATCGCGTCGAGGATCGCGTCGGAGATCTTGTCGCAGAGCTTGTCCGGATGACCTTCGGTGACCGACTCGGAAGTGAACTGATAGCGTCGCATTTCGCCTCGGAAGCAGAGTGGAGCCGATGCGCTTAGGCGCGGAGGCACGAGCCGTCAACTCGAACGCGGGTGTGGCTCGGGCCTTGCGCCGGGCACGAAATGCACGAGAGCGACGCACACCGGGTGCGTCGCTCTCGTGGGTGACCCGACGCTCTCGCTCGGGCCTGGGTCGATCCAAGCGGTGGGCGCTCCTCACGGAGCGACCCCGCCTGCGGGCCGACTACTTCGCGTAGCCCTCGATCTTCGAGACCATGTCGGCCGAGAAGGTGCCCTGCGCGAGCTTCTGACGGGCCTGCTTGAAGAGCGACTCCCACTTGGCCTTCTCGTCGGCCGTCCAGGTGACGACCTTCATCTTGCCCTTCAGGCGGCCGAAGGCGGCGTCGTCCTCGTTGCGGATCCGCTCGCCGAGCGCCTTGGAGGCCAAGGCGCCGGTGTCGCTCATGATCGTCTTCAGGTCGGCGGGCAGCGCGTCGAGGCGCTTGCTCGACATCACGAGCGCGCCGATGCCGACGCCGGTGACGTCCTCGGTGATGGTGTCGAGCTTCGGCGCCCACTGGAGCTGCTCGGCGGCGAGCGCGGAGGTGTTGAGGGCGTCGATGGCGCCCGTGTTGAGGTTCGGGAGCACCTCGGGCACGTTGAGCGGCACCGGCGTGACGCCGCCGATCGCCTGGAAGAGCTTCGGGGAGATCTCGTCGTCGCGCCACATGTAGGGCTTGCGACCCTTGAGGCTGTCGGGCGTGCGGATCTCGTAGCCCTTGCTCATGAGGTGAGCGCGGCCGACGTTGCCCCAGCCGAGAAGCTTGAAGCCAGCCTCGCCCATGCCCTTCTCGAACTCGGGGCGCAGCGCCTCCTGGGCCTTATCGACCTTCGCCCAGGTCGTGAGCGCACCCGGGAGCTGCAGCGCGAGCACGGGCTTGTAGATCTTGCTCAGGCCGACCGCGGTGATCGCGGCGCCGTCGAGCTGGCCGGCCTTCATCTTGCCGACCATGGCGCCTTCGTCGCCCTGGCTGCCGTTGTAGAAGAACTGGATCTCGAGCTTACCGCCGCTCTTCTCGCCGACGGCCTTCGACCACACCTCGAAGACCTTGCCCCAGGGGCTGGCCTTCGGCGCGAGCGTGCCGATCTTGATCGTCTCGGCCGCCGAGGCCTCGCTCGGAGCCACACCTGCCATCAGCGCGAGCGCTCCGAGCGCCCCCAGCAACGTCTTTCGAAGCATCATCGTCCTCCGTGGTCGTTTCGACGCTCACCGCTATAGCGGAGTCTGTCCAGAGCGAACAGTGCCGACGCGGGCACCTGAGCCTGGCGATGGAGCGGTGGACGCGCCCTCCGCGCGCGCTATTCAAATCACCGCGCGCGCTGGCGCCGGGGGCGAAGCTCGGGGCCGGCTCACCAGCGCGCGAGGTTGCGTACGAGCAGCTCGCTGACCGGATGACGCGTCGCACCAGCGCGGCTGATGCTGCGCGGCGCCATGATGGTTTGCAGGTCGAAGCCGGCGTAGAGGCGGCGCACCTCGGGCGTGTCGCTGTTGGAGAGGGCGAGCAGGCAGCCGCGCTCGTCGAGCTTGCGGAAGAGCTCCGCGAGGCGCTCCTGGTCGGCGGGTGTGAAGGGGCCGTGCGCGTAGGAGGCGAAGCTCGCCGTCTTGCTGAGCGGCACGTAGGGAGGGTCGAGGTAGACGACCTCGCCGGGTCGCGCGGTGTCGAGCAGGTGGTCGAAGCTCTGGTGGACGATCGACGCGCTCTGGAGCGCTCGTGACGCAGCGCGCAGTCGCGTGGGGTCGACCACCGTGGGATCGACGAAGCGACCGAGAGGTACGTTGAAGCCGCCGGCGCGGTTCGTGCGGAAGAGACCGTTGTAACAGGTCTTGTTCAGGTAGATGAGCCAAGCGGCGCGCTCGAGCGGCGTGGCCCCGCGCTCGGCGTTGAAGCGCTCGCGCACCCGGTAGTACTGGGCCTCGTCGTGCGTGGCCTCGAGGCGCTGGAGCCGCCGGATGAGCGCGTCGGGTTGCTCGCGCACGCAGTTGTAGGCGTGTACGAGGTCGGCGAGCGTGTCGCTGAGATGCGCTCGGCGAGGCCTTCGGTGGGCGTGGAGCCAGAAGTACATCGCCCCACCGCCGACGAAGGGCTCCCGGTAGACGCGGCGCTCGAGATCGACCGGGAGCAGCTCCGCGATCCGCTCGGCGAGGTTCCACTTGCCGCCTGCCCACTTCACGAAGGGCCGCGCGACCAGCGCGTCGTCGCTCGGCGCGGCAGCAGGCTGCACCTTGGGCAGGCCGCGCAGTGAGCGCGCGCGGGGCGCGGGTGCGAGGGGCTCGCGCAGGGCCAGGGCGGGGGAGTTGGCTGCGGGCATGCGAGGGTCTGGCTCGCGTAGCACCCGGCGAGTGCGACCTCCAAGAAAGCGGAGGCTCGAGGCGGGAGGGCTCGTGGGCCCGACGCTACTCCTCGAGCCGCTGCTCCCGAGGCGTCGGTGGGCGCCCCTCGCGGAGCGGCACGCGCAGGATCTCCACGCGCACGACGCTCTCGCCACGGAGCAACGTGAGCCGGAGCTTGGAGCCGACCGGGCCACGCAGCTTGCTCCGGAGCGCGTCCGGGTCGAGCGCATCGACCTCGACGCCGTCGACCGACACGAGGCGGTCGCCCGACATGAGCTGACTCTCGAGCAGCTCGTCGCCCGGCACGTCGCGCACGTGGACCGCGCCCGACTCCGGCGAGCGGCCGAGCACCGCGCCGATCGAGCCGAGCGGTGCCTCGGCGGTCGCGCAGCCGAGCGGAAGCACGAGCGCGAGCGCGAGCCCGAGCGCCGTGGTGGGGGTGGAGCCCGAGCTCCGCGGCCCGAGCAGCCCGCGACGAGTGTGGCGATGCGGTGGGGACAGCGGACGGCGCATGCTCGGCGACGGGAAGCTCGGCGAGGGGGAGACGGCTCAGAGGACGCCGTGCAGCACGCGGCCGGCGGGCGCGGGCTCCGCGGGTGTGGACTCGGCGGGTGTGGACTCGGCGCGCCGCAGTACGCGCAGATGCACGTGGCCGTCGCTACCGGAGATGCGTGCCTGGCAGGCGAGCCGTGAGCTCGATGGCGCCTGAAAGAGGTCGAGCACGGAGCGTTCGTCGGGCTCGAGCGGCGACAGCAGCTCGGCGCCGACGATCACGTCGACCAGACAGGCAGCGCAGTTGGCCGCGCGACAGGCGAGCTCGACCGGTGCCGCCCAAGCGTCGGCGAGGTCCATGAGCGAGTCACCCAGGCTGGCGTCGCCGCCTACCGCGCCCGTCGTGCCCTCGTGCTCGAACTCCACCCGCACCACGCCTCGATTCTGTCACGCCTCGACGCACGCGGGGAGCGGCCCGGTGCACGCCGCTCACTTCTTGCACGCGGGGCGTCGCTCCAGCGCGCGTGTGAAGGTGCGGCAGGTCCCCACGAGGCTGTCCTTGGCGAAGCCGCCCGCTGCGTAGGCCTTCGTCCAGAGCTGGCGGTTGTCGTCGATCTCTCTCTGGAGGCTCGGCCTCGCGGACTTGGGTGCCTCGTCGAGGCAGGCGTGCGCGAGGCGCATGTACTCGTCACACTCGGCGACGCCTATCGCGGGGCCGGGGTCGCTCTTGCTCCCGCAACCCGAGAGCGCGACGCCGAGCGCAGCGAGGTACACGAATCGTTGCATCATCGATGATCCTCCTGTGTGCGCGCCCTTCGCTCAGGGGCAGGGCGCCGCTTCGAGTGCGGCGAGCGCAGCGCGGCAGGTCGTCTCGAGCTGCGCCCGTGCCTCGGCTCCGCCGGTCGTATCCGACCAGGCGCGCTTCGTCGCCTCGAGCGCTTCGCTCCGCGGACCGCGCTCGGCCTCCGGCAGCTTCGCGATGCAGGCCTGCATCGACGCCACGTAGCGCTCGCAGGCCTCCACTCCGGGCGCGGCTGCTGGGCTCGGTCCGCCCGAGCCCGAGGGGTTCGTGCGCGCGCCGTCGCTGGGCGCGGGACCCGGACCCGTCGGCGTGGTGTCACACGCCGCGAGGGCCACGCTCGCGGCGACCGCGAGCGCCAGCGTGAACGGGCTCGCGTGGTGGCTGCGCACCTCCTCCGCTGCTCGGCGGCCGCGCGCCTCCGCCGCTCGGCGCTCTCGACTGTACCGTTCTCGCTGTTCCATGCGCTCTCCTGTGCTCGGACCCAGCCGCGGCGCGCTCGTGCTCGTGGCTCGCGTCGCCTTCGTGCGTCGGCTCGCCCGTCTTCGCGAGCAGCATCGCATGCTCGTAGCGAGGCCGCCGCTCGAACGCGGAGCGCGTCGAACGATCGAAGTGCGGGCGCTCTTGGGAGGCCACGGCCACGACCTCGAGGCCGGCGAGCCACGCGGCTTCGCGCACGAGCTCGTCGGCGGGCAGCGCCTGTCTGCCGGCGGTCCCGTCGGCGACCAGCCACACGATCTTGCCGCCCTCACGCAGCACGCCGTGCAGTGCACGCAGCACAGCGACCGTCTCGTCGAGGTAGCGTGCGTGCGCCTCTGCGGGCGAGAGCTCGCGCGCGTGCCTCTTGGCGCCGATCTCTCCGGCGTCGAACGACGCCGTGGGCAGGCCCAGCCAGCGGAGCCTGAGGCGGTGGTGCTCCACGTAGTCGTAGACGCCCGCGTAGGGCGGAGAGCTGACCACGAGATCGACGCTCTCCGGGTCGAACATCTCGAGCACGCGCGCGTCGCCTTCGACGACACGCGAGGGAGGTGCGGCGAGCATCGCGGGCTCGACCTCGCCGAGGCGCATGGCGAGCTCCTCGGCCTTGCGCACGAAGGACTTGGTGGGAAAGCCCGCGGCGATCCGGGTCGCTCGCTCGCCGCTCGAGGTGTCCGAGCTGCGGCGGCTGAGCTTCACGAGCAGTGACGAAAGCACCAGTTCGAGCTCGCCACGGAGCCGCGCGTCTCGCTCCGCCTCGACGCCCACCCTCAAGCCGTCGAGCTCGAGCAGCACGTGCGGATCGAAGCTCGCGACGTCTTCCGGTGGGTAGCGGCGGCTCGCGCCGACGCGCGCCTTGCGCCTCGACGTGGCGAGCTCGCCGATGGCGCGCGCGTGGGCGACGAGCTCGGCGCGGTGCTCGGCGCTCGCCGGCTCGAGCTTGCAGCGCGCGAGGCGCACGGCGAGCGGGTTGAGGTCGACGCCGAGCGCGCGACGCCCGCCGCGCTTCGCCTCGACCAGGACCGTGCCGCTGCCGCAGAAGGGGTCGAGCACCGTGTCGCCTCGGCGCGAGAGCCCGAGCACGAGGCGCGCGGCGGTCGTCGGGTGCATGCGGGCCGGGTAGGTGTGGAAGCCGTGCACGTGCGCGCGCGCCGCGGCTTCGGCGGGCGACGGCGCCGGCTCAGCCGGGCCGGTGGCGGCGCTCGTGCTCTCCGAGCCGGCGATGCTGCTCTCCACGTCGAGCGCGTGCGCGAGCAACGAGGCGTAGACGCCCTGGCCGCTGCGGCGCGCTTCGCCGCCGACGTGCGTGAGGCTGCGCCGCTCGCGGGGCGAAGTCACGGGCCGAGCTTCCGACCGGGGGCGCGCTCGGTGTGCGCGAGCGCCGCGTCGGCCTCGGCCTCCGCTTCGGCCAGCGCAGCCTCTTCGAGCGCCTGGAAGCGTGGGTCGACGGGCACCGGGGCGATCCGGAGCTGCGCCGAATCGGCGCTGCCGCCCAGCGAGCCGAGCTCGGCGTCGACGGCGAGCATCGTGTGCAGCTCGGCGGCGCGCTCGGCCGGGATCGACAGCGCCTCTGCGAGCTCGGCCGGGGTGGTGGCGAGGTTCGCGCGAGCGACCGCCTGTGCAGCGGCCGACCAGGCCGCGTCGAGCGCGGCGCGGAGGTCGACCGAGCGTGATTCGGCCTTCGAGCGCGCGACGAGCGCCGTCGCGAGCGTCGGTCCTGCGACCACCAGCAGCGTCAGCACGCCCCAGCTGAGCCCGAAGAAGCTGACCAGCAAGCCGAGCAGCAGCCCGGCCGCGGCGCCGATGCCGGCGCCTACCGCGAGGGCGCGAGAGGCGGCGCGGCCTCGGCGCAGCTGCTCCGCCTTTCGCAGCGTGTCCGCGCCGGAGGTGGGCAGCGCGACGCCGGCGGGCAGATCGATGCGAGGCCCGCCGCAGATGCGGCAGACGCGCCACAGCTCTTCGTCGGCGCGGCTCTCCGCGACCGCGCCGCAGTGTGGGCAACGCGCGCCGCCGCCCACCGCGGCCCGCTGGTTCTCGTAGGGATCGAAGCCCTGACTCACGGCGTCCACCTCTGCGCGCCGGCCAGTGGCGCGAGCGGCATCGTTACGCCGGTTCGCGGGACGCGCAAAGCGCGACCTCCACGCCGAGGCGCGCGCTCGCTCCGGCGTCCCGCCCTCGGTTGTGGCATGAACCACCCCGTGAGGCGGCGCCGACCTGCCCGGCTCGCGTTCGCGCTGCGCGACCGCAGGAGCCTCTTCGACGAGCGCGACCATGGGCTCGCGGCTCGCTTGTCGGTCGCTTACCTCGCGATGGCGGCGATCGGCGGCGGGCTCGCCGCGAAGTTCGTCGAGGGAGGCCCGTGGGCGATCCCCTCTCCGTGGCTCGAGCTCCCTCCGCTGGTGGCGGCGAGCGCATCGGCCTCCGCGGGCGTCGCGCTCGCGTTCGCGCTCGTCGTGTCGTCGAGGTACGCGATGGCGCGCGCCTCCTGGGCAGGTGAGCTCGCCGAGGCGCTGTCGCCGATCGCGAGTCGCCTCTCGGATCGAGGCATCGTCGCGGTGGCGCTGCTCTCGAGCCTCGGAGAGGAGCTGCTCTTTCGCGCCTTGCTGGTGCCGCTGCTCGGGGTGCTCGGCTCCAGCGTGCTGTTCGGGCTCATCCACCAGGTCCGCGGGCCTGCGCGGTGGGTCTGGGTCGCGTGGGCCACCGGCGCAGGGCTCGGTTTCGCGGCGCTCCTGCAGGCCTTCGGCTCGATCCTGGGCCCGCTCGTGGCGCACGCCCTGGTCAACGCTGCGAACCTCTCGTTCTTGCGCAGACTGTCTTCCGGCGCGGCGCGATCGGCGTCCGCGGGCGAACGCCTCGATCAGGCGAGTCGCCCGCCCGACGCTCTCGACTGAGCTCGACTCGAAGCGGGTGCGGGCGCTCCAGCACGCCGCGTGGATGGCTCGTCAGCCGTCGCCGGGTTTGCCGCCCGGGTTCGGCGGTGGCTCCGACCACCCCGACTCGAGTGTGTCCGGCTCGGCGGAGGAATCGGGTCGCTCGCTGAGCTTCGTGTCGGCGGTCCGCGTCACGGTCGAGAGGAACGAGGTCGGCTTCGACGCGACGCTCGGCTTCGCGTCGGTCGGTTTCGGGCCCGACTCGGGCTTCTGCGCAGCGGTGGGCGCGGCCGAGGGGCGTAGACCCGGCCGCACGCTCGCCGGCGGGCTGGAGCGGGTCCGCAGCGCAGGGGCGAAACCCGTCGACCCGCGAGGCGGTAGCGGGAGCTTGGGAGCGCGTGTCGTCGATGCGCTGGGCTTCGCAGGCGCGGGCGGTGGCATCACCTTGCGCGGAGGCACGACCGGTATGCTCGGCGGCGCGCTCTCGGGCACGATGGAGATGGGCCCCTTGGAGTCGGGCGGGAGGGAGGTCGGCTCCGCCCTGCGCGAGTCGGGTGGGCTCGGCGTGCCGCTGCCCATCGCGGTCCCGCCCGAACGCACCACCTCGCGTGCGAGCGTCTCCACCTGGCTCAGCATCGAGGGGCGGTCCTCGGAGGCGGGCTCGCCTTCTTCGGTGCGCGCTTCGTCTTCGAGGCGCGCCGCCTCCATGAGCAGGCCGTTCAGCAGCGGCGCGTCGTCGGGCATCTCCGTGGCGCTCGAGGGATGGAACTCGAAGCGCCCCTCCTCCCAGCCGAGCATCGCGCGCAAGAGCGCGAGCGGCGCGATCTGGGCACCGTCGAGCTGGCTCGCGACGACTCCTCCGGCCACGATCTCGACGTTCGCGCGGTGTTGCTTGCTGAACACGTCGAGCCGCCCACTGCGACGCTCGAGGTCGAGCAGCGTGAGCACCGTCGCGATCGAGAGGTGCGCGAGGTTGCCGCTCATGGCTGCGGCGCTCGCCGGCGGGATCGACAGCAGGCTCTTGCGGCTGCGCTGCAGGCGCTGCGCCATCTGGATGAGGGCCTCGACCTGCGCCACCACCTCGTCGATACGGAAGGGCTTCGTGATGTAGGCGTCGGCGCCGACCTGGAAGCCCTCGAGCCGGCTGTCTCGATCGTCGAGCCCGGAGAGGAAGACGAAGGGCGCCATCGACACCTTCGAGGGGTGCGAGCGGATGCGCCCGGCGACCCAGAAGCCGTTCTGGTCCGGCAGGTCGACGTCGCACACGATGCAGGCAGGCTGCTGCTCGACGGCGCGGAAGAAGCCGTCGGAGGCGCTCTCGGACAGGAGGACCTCGTAGCCTGCTTCGCGCATCGCGACCGAGAGCAGGCGCCCGACCCACTCGTCGTCGTCGATGACCAGCACGAGACCCTTCGACATCGCTGGGCTCACGGTATCATGCGCCTCGGCGCCCCGGCCAAATGGGGCGTACACTGTCGCCATGCCCAAAGAGCGCGTCGTCGTCGCGATGAGCGGAGGGGTCGACTCGGCCCTCGCTGCGGCGCGGCTCGTCGACGAGGGCTACGACGTCGTCGGCGTGACCCTCCACCTCTGGGACTACCCCGACCGGGGCCAGAAGGGCCGCTGCTGTGCGCCCGAGGACCAGTACGACGCCCGACGCGTCGCCGACCACCTCGGCGTCCCCCACTACACCTTCGATCGGCGTGAGCTCTTCGCCCGCGAGGTGGTGCGAGGTTTCGTCGACGCCTACCTCGAGGGCCAGACGCCGAGCCCCTGCGTCTCCTGCAACCGGACGGTGAAGCTGCGCGAGCTCTTGCCGATCGCGGATCGCCTCGGCGCTCGGTACGTCGCCACGGGCCACTACGCGCGGGTGGTCCGCCACGGCGGCGCGACCTATCTGGCCCGAGGCGCCGACCCGCAGAAGGACCAGGCCTACTTCCTCTACATGCTCCGGCCGGACGAGCTCGACCGGCTGGTCTTGCCGCTCGGCGGCTCGCTGAAGCCGGAGGTCCGCGCGGAGGCGCTCGCCCGCGGTCTGCCGGGTGCGGACAAGGGCGAGAGCCAGGAGCTCTGCTTCGTCGGCGACGAAGGCTACGCCGAGTTCGTCGCGCGCCGCGCCGATGGCCGGGTGCGCCCGGGGCGGATCCTCGGGCCCGCTGGCGAGGTCGTCGGCCAGCACGAGGGGCTGCACAAGTTCACCATCGGTCAGCGCAAGGGCCTCGGGGTCGCGCTCGGGCAGCCGGCCTTCGTCGTGGCGCTCGACGCCTCGGACGGCAGCGTGCGCCTGGGCTCCGAGGCCGAGCTCGCGGCGGAGGGAGCCTTGCTCGCCCCGGACTTCGCGCTGACCTACCCCGAGCGTGACGCCGAGCTCCCCGCCGCCGTGATCCAGGTGCGCGCGCGACACGGAGGCGCGGCCGGGCGACTCAGCCTCGACGGCTCGGGGCGTGCTCTCGTCCACTTCGACGAGCCCGTGCGCGCCGTCTCGCCGGGCCAGGTCGCCGTGCTCTACAGCGAAGACGGCAGGGTCTTGGGCGGTGGTACCATCGAAGCGCCGATCCGGGGAGCGTCGAGCGGCGTCGAGCCCGAGGGGCGCACGGTCGGCGAGGCGGAGCGAGCTCCCCGGGAGCAGCGCGCGTGAGGCCTCGGCGAGCCGGCCGTGCGTGGCGGTGGCTGGGCCGCGGGCTCTCGCTCTTGGCCGTCTCGGCGTCGGGCACGCTCGTCGTGAGCTGCGTGTCCGTCGGCGAGGGCGAGGGCTTCGTGCAGAGCGAGCAGCTCAACGCGCCCGAGTGCTGGGACGCAGCCTACGACCTCGCGCCGAACTTCTTCGCCGCCGAGCCGTTCCGCGACACGATGCAGATCCGGGTCCAACGTGGCAGCGACCTGAAGGAGGTGTCCGATGGAGTCACGATCCTGGTCACCTCGATCGAAGGCGTGCGCGCTCGCCTCGGGGAGGCCATCGAGGTCGGTCTTCCGCAGGGGGTCTCGCCTCCAGGGGTGCCGGTCGGCTGCGACGGCGCGCCCTGCCCGGAGCGCCTCGTCAACCTGGCCCTCTACCTGCACCAGTCCTGCCACAACCAGAACATGGTGCTCTACGCCACGGAGGGCACGATCACCTTCGAGGAGCTCTTCAGCGGCGATCCCAACGAAGACGACGCCGCCGAGAAGCTGACCGTCGCGCGCTTCGACGTCCTGGTCGGAGACCCGCGCGTGCTCGCCGACCCGGAGGTCGACGTCTCGACCGCGCAGAGCCGCCTCACGGGCTACTTCCGCTTCTTCTTCCAGCGCGGCCAGCCCGCCCAGCCCTTTCCCTGAGCCCGCACTCTCGAGGGCGGCACTCCGATCGTGCCCCTGGGCGCCGGCGTCCTCCCCGGGAGAGCCACGTTCGCTGCGGAGATGTACTCCGCTCGACCACATCCACCTGCGTGCTCACACCCGTCCAGGCCTCGTCGAAGTCGAGCGACTTCGGCAGAGCCGATGCAGGGGACGTGGCGATTTCGAACCGCTTCACGGTAGACTGAGCGACCCATGGCAGCACCGCCGCCTCGACCGTCCGCAGGACGCCCGGCCGCGCGTGCGGGCGCGCCTCCCGCGGGCGGCAGCTCGCGCGGAGCGTCGGGATCCGGGTCGGGGGTGGTCACCGCCGGCAGCACCAACGCCAAGGACGCGAAGGTCCCGGGGACTTTCTTCCTCGGGCGCTACCGCGTCGTCGAAGAAATCGGCGTCGGTGGCATGGCGAGCGTGCACCTCGCGCGCATGGATGGCCCGGGCGGGTTCCAGAAGTGGGTGGCGATCAAGCGCATCCACCCCAACCTGGTGGAAGACGACCAGTTCGTCGACATGTTCCTCGACGAGGCGCGGATCGCGGCAGGCATCAACCACGCCAACGTCGCGCAGGTGTTCGACCTCGGCAAGGACGAGGGCACCTACTGGATCGCGATGGAGTACCTGCACGGCGAGCCCCTGAGGGAGCTCATGCGCCGCTGCGAGGATCGCGGCCAGCTCATCTCGCCCGACATCGCGGCGCGCATCTGCGCTGACGCCGCCGAAGGCTTGCACGCGGCGCACGAGCTGCGTGGCAAGAACGGCCAGCTGCTCGGCTTGGTCCACCGCGACGTCACGCCGCACAACCTGTTCATCACCTACGACGGCTACACGAAGGTCGTCGACTTCGGCATCGCCAAGGTCGCCGACCGCCTGAGCGAGACTCGCGCCGGCACGCTCAAGGGCAAGCTCGCGTACATGTCGCCCGAGCAGGTGCGCGGTCAGGACGACGTCGATCGCACCACCGACGTCTTCGCGCTCGGCGTCGTGCTCTGGGAGCTGACGACGGGCCACCGTCTCTTCCGCATGGACACCGATCTCGACACGCTCGAGAAGGTCCAGGCCTGCGTCGTGCCCCCTCCCTCGACGGTGGTGCCGAACTACCCGATCGAGCTCGAGAGCGTGGTCATGAAGGCGCTCGCCAAGCGCAAGCCCGACCGGTTCCAGTCGGCGCGAGAGTTCTCGCGCGCGCTGCAGACCTACCTGCTCCGTCGCGGCGTCTTCATCGGTCCGGAGGAGGTCGCGAACCTCGCGCGAGAGCTGTTCGCCGACCGCATCAAGCAGCGCGAGGCACACCTCGCCTGGGCGGCCGACGTGACGTCCACGATCAACCTCGAGCAGCTCCAGGCGATGAAGGGCCAGCGCCCCAAGCCGCCCGAGAACGACTCGTCGGACGACGATGACGACGACGACGGGCCGCGCACGCAGGCCGTCGCGCCTTCGCACGTCGCCGCCGGCAGGCCAGCGCTGCCAGCCGCGGGAGCCCCCGCGATCCGGCCGTCGTCCGGCGGAGGTCCGCGCCCCGGCCCGCCCCCGCGACCCGGCGCTGGCGGCCCTCCTCCCGCGCCGACCCCGGCGCCGGCACCCACGGTCCCCGGCTCGATGGCCGCGAAGGCCGCGATGGGCAGCACCTCGCTCGTCGACGACGACGAAGACGTACCCACCACGGTCGCCACGCGCGATCAGGTGAGCGAGCTGGCCGCCGCCCACGCGCGGAGCTCCGCCGCGGGTCGCGGGCCCTCGCAGCAGGCGCAACCGTCGCAGCAGCAACAGCAGCAGCAACAACAGCAGCAACAGCAGCAGAACCAGCAGCAACAGCAGCAGCACGTGCCGATCCGATCCACCGCGATGGGCATCGGCGCGGTGAGCGTGCCCTCGGGTGGCTTCAACTCCACGGTGGCGATGTCGCCCGGGGCCGCCCCGCCCGCCTTCGGGCCGCCCCCGACCGCCGCTCCTTCCTTCGGTGCGCCTCCGCCCAGCGCGCGCAGTCAGCAGCCGCCGGGTGCGCAGGGCTCTGCCGGAGGCGCGGCGCAGCTCGGCGGGCTCCCCACGCTCGGTCCGGCACCGGGCCAGGCCAACCCGGGCATGTCGCCGGGCTTCGGGCCGCCCTCCTTCGGTGCGCCGCCGCAACAGCAGCAGGCCTACCCACCGCAGCAGTCCTTCCAGCAGCAACAGCAGATCCCGGGCTTCGGGCCGCCTCCGGCGATCCCGAACCCGCCGCCCTCGCAGAGCCACGTCGAGACGGCGCTCTCGATCCCGCGCCCGGACGCGGCGGCCCTGTGGATGGAGCGCCAGGCGCGCGCGCAGTCCGTCGACAGCAAGAGCACCGCGGTGCTCGTGGCGGTCGCGGTGCTCACGGCGATCTGCGTGCTGTCGCTCGCCGCGCTGCTCTACCTGAAGTTCCGCGCGCCGCCCGCCGAACAGCCGGCGGTCGAGTCGAGCGAGCAGCCCGAGCCCCCCAAGCCCGCCGCGCCCACGGCCTCGCCTGCGACGACGGCGACGAGCGCTCCCGTCGCCGGCACCGCGTCCTCCGCGGTCGCCGCGACCTCCGCGTCGCCCACGGCCGTCGCGCCGGCCCCCCAGACGGGTGGCGGCGCGCTCGTCGGCGCCAGCGCTGCGGCCAAGGACTCTGGGTTCCTCACCGTGATCTGCAAGCCCTTCTGCGACAACGTACGTCGCGGCGGCGTGTCGCTCGGGCCGAGCCCGATCGTGAAGTCTCCGACGCCGCCGGGGCAGCACCGCGTGACGCTCTCGTGGGCAGGCGCGCCCGACAAGGTCGTGAGCGTGATCGTGGTCTCGGGAGAGACCTACAACCTCCGCATCAACAAGTAGTTGCGCCTACACGGGTAGCCGCGGCTCGACGGGTGGTCTGACTTGGCAAAACGGCAGTCTCGAACGGGGCCGCGGCGCGCGGGCGCCCCCAAAGCGCGAAGCTCTCGACGCCGCGTCGAGCTCGAGATCGAGCGGCTCGCGCCTGGAGGAGCGGGCGTGGCGCGGACCGAGGACGGCCGCGTCGTCTTCGTCGACACCACGGCTCCGGGCGACCGCGTCGAGGTCGACGCCAGCGCGCTCGAAGGTCGACGGGGTGAGCTCGGTCGTCCTCTCGCGATCCTCCAGGCTGGACCCGCCCGCGTCGAGCCCCCGTGCCCGGTCGCGAGAGCCTGCGGCGGCTGCGACTGGATGCACCTCGAGAGCAGCTTCCGTGCGCAGCAGTACCCGGAGCTGTTGCTCCAGCTGCTCGAGCGCACGCTCGGCCGCGAGCTCTCGCTGCCGACGCCCGTGCTGCACCGACCGACGCCGGAGCTGGGCTACCGCTCGCGCGCACGACTGCACGTGGAGGCGCGAGGTCGACAGATCCGCCTCGGCTTCCTCGCGCCTCGCTCCCGCGATCTCGTCGAGCCGAAGCCCTGCCTCGTGCTGGAGCCCGCGCTCGCGGCGAGCTTCACGCCGCTGCGCGCGCTCTTCTCCGGCATCTCTGGCGAAGGCGAGCTCCAGATCGCGTGGGGCGAGCGCGACGAGACGCGTGCGCTCGTGCTCGAGCTGAGGTGGAGCGGCGAGCTGCCATCGAGCATCTACGCGCGCCTCGACGCCGCGGTCCGCGCGCCGATCGGGTCCGCGGGAGACGACGGCGAGACGCTACGCCTCGCGGGCGCGCGCGCTTGGATCGACGGCGCGCAGGCGCCGCTGGTCTACGGCGACCCTCGCCCGGTGCAGCGCGCCGGCGACGGGCTGCCGATGAGGCTCGCCGCAGGAGGCTTCGCGCAGCCCTCCGACGCGGGCGCGGCGCTGCTCTCGGCGCGCGTGCGCGCGCTCGCCGACTGCGCCGGGCTGCGCGTCGTCGAGCTCTTCGCCGGCAGCGGCACCCTCTCGATCGGGCTCGCCGCCGACGCGCGCGAGCTGTCGACGACCGAGCTCGACGCCGCCGCGGTGGAGTGTGCTCGTGAGAACCTCGCGCGTCGCGGGCTCGAGGCGCGCATCGCGGTGGGCGACGCCGAGGCGCGCGAGCTCAAGGGCAAACCCGACGTCGTCGTGCTCGACCCGCCGCGCACCGGCGCTCCGCGCGCCGTGCTCTCGATCGCCGCCCACAAGCCCCGGCGCATCGTCTACGTCTCGTGCGAGCCTTCGACGCTCGCGCGCGACCTCGTGCCGCTCGTCGCCGCAGGCTACGGCGTGAAGGCGCTCGAGCTGGTGGAGCTCTTCCCCCAGACGAGCCACGTCGAGACGATCGCGGTGCTCGAGCGACAGCGTCCGGCGCGGGGCGCGAGCGAGCCGTGAGCACGGCGGGGCGGGCGCGTGGCTCCCACGCACCGAGCCTGCGCACGATCGTGCGTCGATGCATCGAGGGCGAGCTGCGGCTCGAGCGGGGCTCGACCGTGATGCTCGCGTGCTCGGGGGGCTCCGACTCCACCGCGATGCTGCACGTGCTCGCCGGGCTGCGCGAGGTGCACGGCTGCCGGCTCGTCGCGCACGGCGTGGACCACGGTCTGCGGCCCGCGGCCTCCGCGGAGCTCGAGCTCGTGCGCGAGCTCGCCGAGTCGCTCGACGTGCCCTTCGAGCGCAGCCTCGTCGCGATCGCGCCGGGGTCGAACCTCCAGGCGCGCGCGCGGACGGCGCGCTACGAAGCTCTGCGCGAGGCGGCGTCCCGCGTCGGGGCGGAGGTGATCGCCACGGCGCACACGGCCGACGATCGCGCCGAGACGGTGATCATGCGCCTGCTCCGAGGCGCGCCCGCCGCAGGCCTCCCGGTGCTCGCGCCTCGCTCGGGCGATCTGCTGCGCCCGCTCGTCCGCGCGCGGCGACGCGACGTGGCGCTCCACCTCGAGCGGCACCGGCTCCGCCACGCCTCCGACCCCTCGAACCTCGACGCGCGCTTCGTGCGGGTGCGCGTGCGCCGCGAGGTGATGCCGCTGCTCGAGCAGCTCTCGCCGCGCATCGTCGAGTCGCTGGTCGCGCTGTCCGACGAGCTCTCCGAGGTCGACGGCGCGAGGCGCGCGCTGCTCGACGCGCTGCCCGTGAGACACCGACGGGTGGTGGCTCGAGCGCTGCGCGGAGGTGTCACGAAGCTGTCACTGCGCACCGACGACGAGCGCGAGCTGCGCATCGATCTCGGGGCCCCGCAGCCGAGCCTCGAGCTCGTGTCCACACCACGCAAGCGCTGAGCGAGCCACCACGCGAGACGCGCCTCGGACGCGCGCGGAGCCCGAGCTCGCCGCCTGCTGCGCGTGCGAGCAGCCGCGCACGCCAGCTCCGAACCCCGGTCGAGCATCCCGGCCGAGTAGAGCGCGCCCGAGACCCGGCCTTCCTGGCCCGCCGCGAAGTCGTTCCCTAAGATGCATTGTCGAGCTGGCGCAGCGGAGCTACACGGGTAAGGCTTTCGCTGTGGTCGCCTGAGTCGGGTGCCCTTTCGAGGTCGTCGTGAAGCAATCGCACAAGACGCTGCTGCTGTGGGTCCTCATCGCGACGATGTTCCTCGCGATCTGGCAGTTTTTGGACTCCAACGCCAAGCCGGCCACGCAGGTCGCCTTCAGCGAGTTCCTCACGCTCGCCCAAGCGCCCGAAGACAAGGCGCACGTCGAGGCCGTCACGATCAAGGATCGCGAGTACGCGTTCACGGTCGTCGACCCGACGAAGAACGGCGCGAAGGAGCAGAAGGTCGCGCTCGGTCCGGACAAGAGCGAGGACATCGCCCAGACCCTCGTCGCCAAGGGCGTGCGCGTCACCTTCGAGAAGGAGGAGGGCTCTCCGTTCTGGTCGGGCGCGCTGATCACCATCCTCCCGATGGTGTTCCTGCTCGTCATGTTCTACCTGTTCATGCGCCAGCTGCAGGCCGGGGGCGGCAAGGCGATGAGCTTCGGCAAGTCGCGCGCGCGCCTGCTCAGCGAGGCCCAGAACAAGGTCACCTTCGCCGACGTCGCGGGCATCGACGAGTCGAAGGACGAGCTCGAAGAGATCATCGCCTTCCTCAAGGACCCGAAGAAGTTCCAGAAGCTCGGCGGGCGCATCCCCAAGGGCGTGCTGATGATGGGCCCGCCCGGCACGGGCAAGACGCTGCTCGCGCGCGCCGTCGCCGGCGAGGCGGGCGTGCCCTTCTTCTCGATCTCGGGCTCCGACTTCGTCGAGATGTTCGTGGGCGTCGGCGCGAGCCGCGTGCGCGACCTCTTCGAGCAGGGCAAGAAGCACGCGCCCTGCATCATCTTCATCGACGAGATCGACGCCGTCGGTCGGCACCGCGGCGCGGGCCTCGGCGGCGGCCACGACGAGCGCGAGCAGACGCTGAACCAGCTGCTCGTCGAGATGGACGGCTTCGAGTCCAACGAAGGCGTCATCATCATCGCGGCGACCAACCGCCCCGACGTGCTCGACCCGGCCATCATGCGCCCCGGTCGCTTCGACCGCCGCATCGTGGTCAATCGCCCCGACGTGCGTGGCCGCGAGGGCATCCTCCAGGTCCACACGAAGAAGGTGCCGCTGTCGGGCGACGTCGACCTCGAGGTCATCGCGCGCGGCACGCCGGGCTTCGTCGGCGCCGACCTCGAGAACCTCGTCAACGAAGCCGCGCTGCTCGCCGCTCGTCAGGACAAGGACACCGTCTCGATGGTCGACTTCGAGATGGCGAAGGACAAGGTGCTCATGGGCACCGAGCGCCGCAGCATGGTCATCAGCGACGCCGAGAAGCGCACCACCGCTTGGCACGAGGCGGGCCACGCGCTGGTCGCCACGCTGCTCGCGAAGGACAGCGACCCGGTCCACAAGGTGACGATCATCCCGCGTGGGCCCGCGCTCGGCCTCACGCAGCAGCTCCCGAAGGAAGACCGCCTCTCGATGAGCCGCGACTTCTGCACGGCGCGCCTCGCGGTGCTCATGGGTGGTCGCGTCGCCGAGGAGATCACCTTCGGGCAGTTCACCACCGGCGCCGGAAACGACATCAAGCAGGCCTCGAACCTCGCGCGCCGCATGGTGACCGAGTTCGGCATGAGCGACACCGTGGGCCCGATCCACTACGGCGCCGACGAGGAGAGCGTCTTCCTCGGCAAGGACTTCTCGAGCCGGAGCCGCAGCTACTCGGAGACGGTGGCGAACATGATCGACGACGAAGTGCGACGCTTCGTGATCGACGGCCACGAGACCGCCAAGCGCCTGCTGAGCGAGCACCGCGAGCTGCTCGACAAGCTCGCCCAGGCGCTGCTCGAGCGCGAGACCCTCGACGCCGAAGACGTCGACGCCCTCATGTCGGGGCGCGACCTCTCCGACAAGCCGAAGATCTCGATCCTCAGCTACGCCGACCGCGAGAGGCAGGCGAAAGAGAAGCGCCGCGCGGCGAGCATCTTCGGGGCGCCGAAGCCCGCGCCGAGCACCTGAGCGACGCCGACGCGTCGATCGCGCTCGCACGAGCGAGGTCCGAGGCCCGCTGGGCTTGCCACTCGATGGGCAAGACCGCGGGCCTCGAGCGTTGTAGCTTGTGCCCCGATGCCTTCGATGAAGCACGCGACGTCGCTGCTCGTCCTGCTCGCCGCCTCGGTGAGCGCCGCGCGCGCCTCGGCCGACGACGCCTTCGGCGCGCCTCGGAGCGACGGAGGCGACCAGCGCCGGCTCGGCCTGGGCGGCGCCTTCGCCGTCGACGAGGCCGAGCCCGAAGCCATCGAGCTCGAGCGCTTCCGGCTCGTGCCGCTGCTCGATCTGCGCCTGCGCGCGGAGTACCGCCACGCGCCGCTCGGCGACGACGGCAGCTTCCGATCGCCGTTGTCGGATCACGCGCTCCTCTGGGAGCGGGCGCGCATCGGCCTCGCGGTCGAGCGAGGGCTCGTCACCGCCGCCATCGTGCTCCAGGACGTGCGAGGCATCGGCGTCCCCTCGCCGAGCGACCGCATCTCGCCGGCGCAGCCCGAGCTGCCGCTCACCGAGCCTCACGAGGCCTACGTCGACCTGCACTCGGACGACCGCAGCTTCTCGGTTCGCCTCGGCAGGCAGCAGATCGTGCTCGGCGACGGACGCCTCGTCGGCCGCAGCGACGATCTCGCGTCGGGGCGCAGCTTCGATGCGCTGAGGGTGCGCCTGTTCGAGGGCGACTTCGAGCTCGGAGGCTTCGCTGCGCTGCTCGCGGCGCCCGGCGACGGCGACGACGTCGACGAGGAGGTCGGCCCCGGCGCGCAGCTCTACGCGCTCGACGCGACCTGGCACGCAGCCCCCTGGTTGGGCCTGGAGCTCACCGGCCTCGCTCGCTTCGCGCGGGAGCCGGCCACGTCGATCGAGCCCGGCGATCTCTACGTCGCCGCGCTGCGCGCCTTCGGTGAGCACCGTGGGCTCCGCTATTCGCTGCTCGGCGCCTTCCAAGCCGGGCGCGTCGCCATCGAGGGCGACATCGCCGATCAGCTCGCGGGCGCCTTCGCCGCGCGCGTCGAGTGGCAGACGGCACTCCCGCTCGACCTGCGCTTCGGAGCGCAGGGCGCCTACGCGACCGGCGGCGCCGACGAGGGCAGCTCGCGCGCGAGCTTCGATCCGCTCTACGCGGATACACACGCGCACTTCGGCCAGCACGCCCTCTACAGCTGGTCGAACCTCGTCGAGCTGGGCGGCGACGTGGGCGCGAGGCCCTTCGACGAGCTCGATCTCGCCCTGAGCTACCGCTACGTCGGCATGGCCGATCCCGACGGGCCCTGGCGCGACGGCTTCGGCGGGCGGATCGCGCAGGCGACTCGGAACACCTCCGCCTCCCTCGGGCACCTGCTCGGCGCCGAGGTCTCGGCGCGCCCCTTCGATCGCTTCTCCATCGAAGCGAGCTACTCGCTGCTCTTGCTCGGCGACGGCGCGCAGACGCTCTACGGCGCTCGCTACGAGCCCGCCTTGCCGAAGGCGCCCGACCTCGCGCACTTCGCCATGCTCGGCGCGCGCGCCGTGCTGCCCTGACTCGGGCGCGTCAGCCGGACTTGCCGCCGCGTCCGGCGCCTTCGGCGAAGCGCGCCGCGCCTTGCTGCGCGCCGGCCGCGAGCGACTCGAGGCCGTGCTCGAGCTCGTTGGCCATCGCGGCTTCGAAGGAGAGGTCGAAGGATTCGTAGGTGCTCATGCGATCGTGTCGCATGCAGGTCTGGGGGAAGCTCGCGATCTGGCGCGCCAGGGCCTCGGCCTCCGCCCGCGCGCTGCCGTCGGCCACGACGCGATCGACGAGGCCCATCGCGAGCGCCTCGCGCGCGCCGACGAGGCGGCCCGTGAGGATGAGATCGAGCGCGCGCCCGAGCCCTACGATGCGCGGCAGGCGCACCGTGCCACCGTCGATGAGCGGCACGCCCCAGCGCCTGCACGACACACCGAGCTCGGCGCTCTCTTCGGCGACACGCAGATCGCACCACGCGGCGAGCTCGAGCCCACCGGCCACGGCGTAGCCCGCGATCGAGGCGATCACCGGCTTGTTCAGCCTCAGGCGCGTCGGCCCCAGCGGGCCATCTCCATCGCGAGCGACGCGGTTCGGCTCGCCGCGCGCGATGGCCTTCAGATCCGCACCCGCGCAGAAGCAACCTCCCTCGCCGTGCAGCACCGCCACGTGCGCCGAGTCGTCGGCCTCGAAGGCTCGGAACGCTTCGGCGAGCGCCTCGGCGGTCGCACGATCGATCGCGTTGCGCGCCTCGGGACGGTCGATCACGACGGTGGCGATCGGGCCGTCGCGCTCGACGCGCACACTCAAGGGTCGAAGTCCTCGGCTGGCTTCTTCGGCTTGGCCGGCTTCGCGGGGGCGGCCCCACCGCCACCCGGCTTGGCGCCGCCAGGGCGCACGCCGAGCTTTCCGCCGCCCGGCTTCTTGGCTGGCGCCGCGGCCGCAGGGGCCTCCGTGGAGGCGAGCTTCTCGGCCGAGCCCGTGTCCACGGCCTCTGCGAGCGCCACCACGAAACGCAAGGCGCGCCCCGACTCGGCGTCTGCGCGCAGCTTCGCTTCACCGAGCAGCACGCGCGCGGCCTCCAGCTCCTGGTCGACGTTCGCGCGAAGCTCCGCGTCTTCGAAGCTCGAGGCGGTGTCACCTTCGAGCGCGGCGCGTGTCGCCTCGAGCGCGTCGACCTCGCGCGCGATGGCCTCGAACTGGCGCGAGCGCGAGACGCCCTCGCGGAGGGCGTTCTCGATGCCCGTCATCAGCGCGGGCGCAGTCTTGTCGCTCGCGTCGAGCTTGTGCACGAGCTTCGGCTCGGGGACGAGCACCGCGTAGACGGAGCCTCCCTTCTCCTTCAGCTTGCCGACCCGCTCCTTCGCCGCTGCGTAGGTCGCGCTCGGGTCGTTCTTGTCCTTCACGTCGAGCATGCCCGCGACCGGTCTGTGGAGCGCTGGGGTCTGCAGGCCGTTCGTGCGCGAAAGCAGGTTACGTGTCGAGGCGAAGAACTCGTCGTACTTCGCGTTGCCCGTGACGAGCTCCTCGCCCTGCGCGAGCTTCGTGCCCGCCACCTCGCTCGAACCGAGCTGCGCCACGCAGCCGAGCGCGAGCACCGTCGCCGCCGCGGCGATCGCGTGCAGCAGCCGAGGACTGGTCATGAACCGCATTGCAGCACCGCTCCCCACAGCTCGTAGTCCGCGTCTCCTCGCTGGAGGAAGACCACCGTCGTGTAGCCGCCGACGCTACCGAGCACCGCCTGCCCGAAGTTGCCCGCAGGCGGCGAGAGCGCGATCGGATCGCCGATCGGCTCGAGCCCCGGGCTGAAGGTCTGAGCGCGGATGGCGCGCTGACCGGCCTCGCCTTCGGTCCACATCAAGAGCCAGCGCCCGTCGTCGAAACCCACGATGTCCGGTGCGATGCTGTCGCCGCCGGGGCCACCCTCGGGCAGCTTGACGACCTCGCTCGCCTCGGGGACCGCGCCGACCGGCGCTCGCGCGAGTCGGATCTGCCAGGGTGTGTCGTCGTCGGGCTTGTCGGCGAAGGTGATCGCGACCTCCTTGCCGTTGTAGCCCGACTTGGGCTTGCCACCGCGACCGCCCGAGCCCGCCACGGTGCCGAGCGGCGTCGCGGCCAGTTTGTCGGCTCCGAACCAACCCGCGCGCACGTCACGACCGCGGCGCATGACGAAGTGGAACTGCGACCCTGCCTGGATCACCGACTCGGCCGTCGTCGTGTCGTCGCCCTCGAGCGGCCAGATGGTCGACGGCTCGCCGTCGACGCTGTCCGAGGCGCCGATCGCGTCCTTGCCGAGCACGACGAAGAGCCTCGGGCTCGTCCCCACGGGGAGGATCGTGCGGCCTCCCTCTTCGCTCACGAGGAAGCCCTCGTTCTGCCCCATCGGCATCACGCGGACGACCTCCTTGTCCGAGCGCTTGCGCAGCTTCTCTTCGAACTTGCCGCTGCGAGGATCGATGACGAGCCCGAGCGCCTCGTGCTCGTCGACGGCGAGGCCGAGCTCCATGGAGTCGGAGCCGGCGCGCATGTCGAAGGGGATGCTCCTCGACGCGGACGGCAGCCAGCGGGTGGGTTGGCGCGTGACCCAGCAAGGCTTGAGCTCGGTCGACTGCGGGGTCGCAGGGCGCGTCGCACCGTAGACGAGGTAGCTCGTGCCCACGCCGCTCTTCGCCGGCGCGAGCCTCGGCGCCGACTGGTGGCCCGTCATCCTTCCCGCGAAGAAGAACGCGACCAGCCCCACGATCCAGACCGCGCTCGCTGCGACCAGCGACGTGAGCGGCACCTCGACGGCGTCGCGTCGCACCGCCGCGCGCCGTGCGGCGAGCACGCTCGCCGCGTCGGAGTCCTCGCCATCCGCGTCCGCGGCGGAGCGAGCGCCGGGAGGCATCGACGAGTCGCGCTCGCGGGCCTGCGTGGGACGCGCGCCCGAGTCGGGCGGAGGCGTGGACGGTGAGGCTTCCGCCTCGGACCCACGCTGCCCCTCGAGCACGTCCTTGTCGAACTGTCGCGTCGGAGCGTCGTCGTCGTCGTCGGTGAGGGAAGCGTGCGCCGTCGAGCGGCGACCGGTCTCCATCTCGAGCGTCTTGGTGAGCCCGCGCAGCGAGCTCGCCGCGCCGTCGTCACCCGCGCCTGCGCTCTCCTTCGCGCGGGACTGCTCTCCTCCGCCGGTCGCTTCGCCTCCAGCGGGCGAGATCGCTTCGGTCTTCTCGATCTCGAGCGTGGTCAGTCGGCGGCCGTCCGGCCCCTTCTCTCGCCCATCACCGGCCTGCGCGGAGGCGCTCAGGCCCGAAGCCGCGGGGATGTCGTCGGTCTTCGTGCCAGGCGCGCCAGGTCGGCGCCTCGGGGGCGGGGGAGGGACGCTGCGCTGACGTGGCCTCGTGGAAGTGCTCGCTGAGGTCTCGGCGCTCGTGGCCTCGGCGTTCGGCGGTCGAGAGACGACGGCCGCGCGTCGCCTCGGCGGGGGAGGGGGCTGAGAGCGCTGCGTCTCGCGCACGGAGCGCGAGGCATCGGCGCTCGCAGCCGACTCCGCGGGCTTCGGTGCGAGGCCACCGAGCAAGGTCTTGTGTCGGCCCTGCGGAAGCGGCGCCGCTTCGGCGACGGGCGCGTGCGGCGTCTCGGTGGCGTCGACCGAGGTCGTCTCCGTGTCGAGGGGCAGCCTCGGCGCGGGTGGGATCGCGGGTGCGGTCGCGTCTTGCGCCTCGCTCGCATCCTCCGGCTTGGGGCCGAGCCCGAGCGAGCCCATCATGGCCTCGGGCTCGAGCCCGACCAGCGTGCGCATCGGCGCACGCGGCGCCGGCGGACGCGCTCCCGGCGGTACCGTGGGAGGCCGCAGGCCCGGACGCACCGAGTCACGCGACGAGCTCGGCCCGGAGGCCTTCGCGGTGACGGGGTTCGTCGCGCTGCTGGTCGGTTTGGGCCTGGGAGGGAAGGCGCTGCGCCTCGCCGCGATCGCGGCGCTCGAGAGCTCGGCGATGGTGAACGCGGGCGCCGGCTCCTTCATGCCCTCGCGCCACACCAGGGTCGACGGCGGGACCTTGCCGTTCGCGAGCGCAGCGCGAAGCTGCGCCGTCGCCATGACCCGCTCGACACCCTGCTCGTCCGCGTAACGCCACTCGCTCGCGCTCAATCCAGCCTCGCTGTTCCACCCGCGCGGTGGCCCGTGCGTGGGCCCCGCATCGCAACGACTTCTCCTGCAGGTTACACGAGCCAGGGGCGCGACGCGGCGTCGGCGTGTCGTCACCCTCGTCGGCCGGCGAGCCGATCCGAGGGGCGGGCGCGCAACCGGCGTGGCCCCGCGGACGACATGGGGTGTGGACCTCCCGCCCTCCTCCGCGCTGGTGCTCGCACGTGCAGTGCTTCTGCGACTGGCCGACGGCGTGGGCGAGCTGCTCTCACCAGCTCGCTGCGCGGCCTGCGACGAGCGCCTGAGCAAGCGCGCCAGCTTCTGCGCGGTGTGCGCCTCGCAGGTGGAGATCGACGAGCGCGCGGTCACGCTCGGGCTCGGCCCGTCGACCTCGATCGAGGCCTGTGCGGGGGCGCTCTACGGCGGGCCGCTCGCCCTCGCGATCCACGCCCTCAAGTACCGGCGCCGCTCCGACCTCGTGGGCGCGCTCGCCCCGCTCGCGCTGCGCGCGTTGCTTCGGTCGTCGTCGAGGCCGGAGCTGCTCCTGCCCGTGCCCTTGCACCGGGGGCGCCTCGTCGAGCGAGGCTACGATCAGGCTGCGTTGCTCGCCGCTGCGCTCTCCAGGCATGCGCGGCTGCCCTGGAGTCCGAGCGTGCTCGAGCGCAGGAGAGCGACACCGCAGCAGGCGAAGCTCGACCGGCAGGCGCGTCGCGCGAACGTGCTGGGAGCCTTCGCCGTCGCTCGCTCGCGCGCCGTCGAGGGGCGTCAGGTCGCGCTCGTCGACGACGTGCTGACGACTGGCGCCACGGTGAGCGAGTGCGCCCGGGTCCTGCTCGATGCCGGTGCGTCCCGCGTGAGCGTGCTCGTGCTCGCGCGCGCCGAGCTCCCCGACGAGCTCGGCCACGGACGCGCTCGCGAAGACGGCGCGCGCGCGAGCGGCTCGCTCTGGGCCCCGCAGGCAGTCGCGAACGACCTGCTGCTCGGTCCGCGCTGAGCTCCTTCCGTCTGCTCTGCGCGCGCTCGGATCCTCCGCCCGCCCGGCGTATGCTCCCGGCCCTCGGGAGCCACCCATGAACCGAACCGTGATCCTCTCGTCCGAGACGGTCTCCAACCTGCTCGAGGCGCACGCCTCGCTCGCGGCTTGGTACCACGCCTTCGCCGCGGCCTCGCAGAGCGGCACGCCCGTGCAGACCCCCGACGTCTCGAAGCGCAAGGCCTTCCTCGAGCGCGCCGCGATCGACTTTCCCGAGGTGGCGGCCATCGCGCGCGCCATCGAGGCGCCGCGCCTCTACGTGCCCCCTCCTCCGCTCGCCACACCGCCGGCCAGGGTCACCGACCCGACCGACGCCTGATCGGCGCAGCATCACCGAGCTCCCACCTTCGCGCGAGCCCTCTCGCGCTCCCGACCGACGAACCGCTCCAGCGAGAGCGGCCCACCGAGCCTTCGAGCTCGACGACGGAGTCCTCCCTCATGTTCGACCAAGCGCGCCCCATCTACTCCGCCCTGCTCGACGAGATCCGCGACGCCGGTCTGCGCAAGGACGAGCGCATCATCACCGGCCCGCAAGGGGCCCACATCCACACCGCCTCCGGTGAGGTGCTCAACTTTTGCGCCAACAACTACCTCGGCCTCTCGTCGCATCCGGCGCTGCTCGAGGCCGCCAAGCGCGCGCTCGACACGCACGGCTTCGGCATGTCGAGCGTGCGCTTCATCTGCGGCACGCAAGACCTCCACAAGGAGCTCGAGCAGTCGGTCGCGCGCTTCTTCGGCACCGAGGACACGATCCTCTACTCGTCGTGCTTCGACGCGAACGCCGGGCTCTTCGAGACGCTGCTCGGCGAGGAAGACGCGATCATCAGCGACGCGCTCAACCACGCCTCGATCATCGACGGCATCCGCCTCTGCAAGGCCGAGCGCCACCGCTATCCGAACGGCGACATGGGTGCGCTCGAGGAGGCCCTGAAGAAGTCGCAGTCCCGCCGCTTGCGCCTCATCGCGACCGACGGCGTCTTCTCGATGGATGGCTACCTCGCCGAGCTCGGGACGATCTGCGATCTCGCCGAGAAGTACGGCGCGATGGTGATGGTCGACGAGTCACACGCCACCGGCTTCCTCGGGCCGACCGGTCGAGGCACACCCGAGCAGCTCGGCGTCGCATCGCGCGTCGACGTCATCACCTCGACGCTCGGCAAGGCCCTCGGAGGAGCGAGCGGCGGCTTCACCACGGGCCGGCGCGAGATCATCGATCTGCTCCGCCAGCGCTCGCGGCCCTACCTCTTCTCCAACTCGCTCGCGCCCTCGATCGTGGGCGCGAGCATCCGCGCGCTCCAGCTCGTCGACGAAGAGCCTGCGCTGCGCGAGCGCGTCATGAGCAACGCGGCGAGCTTCCGCGCGAAGATGAGCGCCTCAGGCTTCACGATCAAGCCGGGCATCCACCCGATCGTGCCCGTGATGATCGGTGGCGCGCCCGGCGTGCCCGACGGCGAGGACGCCCGCATCGCGCAGCGCTTCGCCGCACGCCTGCTCGACGAGGGCATCTACGTCATCGGATTCAGCTTCCCCGTCGTGCCGCGCGGCCAGGCGCGCATCCGCGTGCAGCTCTCCGCCGCCCACGAGCCCGAGCACGTCGAGCGAGCGGTGTCCGCCTTCACGAAAGTGGGGCGCGAGCTCGGCTTGGTCGGCGCGGGCTGAACTCGCGACGCCGCCGCTCGGCGTCGCAGCTCTCCAGGAACGACGAAACCCCGCGGGCGCGAGCTCGCGGGGTTTCGTGCGCTTCGGGCCGGGCCGGAGCTCAGCGCGGCGGGATGCGCAGCTTCGGGATCGGGCGGCGGCCGCCACCGTCGGGGGTCGCCGCATCGGGCGTCGCGGTCGTGCTCGCGTCGGGCACGATCGGCGTCGCCGTCGGGGCTGCGTCCGGGTTGGTCACCACGATGCTCGCGTCCGGCGGCTTCACCGTCGTGTCGACGGCGGTGTTGTCGGTCGCGCTGCGCAGCTGGATCCAGCCGAGCGAGAGCTCTCCGATGCCGCTCGGGTACTCGACGAGCATCCAGCTCGAGAAGCTCGCCTTGAGGTTCACGAAGGTGCCGGGCGCGAGGTGGGCGCGCTCCTTCGAGTTCAGATCGGCCGCTTGGTAGGCCTTGAAGCGGATCTTGAGCTTCACGGTTCCACCCATCGGCGTCTCTTTGCCCGGGTAGCGCGTGACCTCTTCCTCGCCGGCGGCGGGCTCGGCCGTGGGCGCAGCGCTCGGATCGGCCGTGGGCTCTGCGGTGGGCTCTGCGGTCGGCTCCGCGCTGGGCTCCGCGGTGGGCTCCGGGGCGGGCTTCTCGCCGTCTTCCTCCTCGGCCTCGGACTCCTCGTCCGCCTTCTTCTTCTTCTTCTTCTTCTTCTTGCTGTCGCTGTCGTCGTCTTCGGCCTTGGCCGCGGTGTCACCGCCGGTCAGCCCCTTGATCTGGTCACAGCCCGAGAGGGACAGCGAGAACCCCGCGAGCAGCGCCAACACGCTCGTCTGCCTCGCCCAACCCCACCAACGAATCGTCCTCATGCGCAGCTCCTTGAGGCGCGAAGCCTACACCAAGCTGCGAGCTCGACGGGGCTCTATCCGATCGACGCTCAGCGGCCCGCAGGGGGAGGCGGCGTCGTGTTCTCCGGCATCTCGCGCAGGCACTTGTCGAGCGCGGGCTGCAGGCGCGCCTGGGAGGCGGGCAGCTGGGGCCGACCCATGACGTCGACCAGGAGCCGCTCGGTGAAGGCCCCGCTCGCTCCGAAGGTGGCGAAGACGAACATCGCGCGCCCCTTGATGTAGTCGAAGGGCACGCCCGCGCCGAGGTTGCCTCGCCAGCTCCTCGAGTCGTGACTGTTGTTCCGGTTGTCGCCCATCACCCACACTTCACGCTCGCGCACCGTGAAGGGGCCCTGCTTGGAGAACCCGCAGACGCCGGCGTAGCAGGCGAGGCCGCTCGAGCAGTCTCGCGAGGTCTCGCAGCGCTCGTCGCTCGGAGGGTTGTCGAAGAGGGCGAAGAGCGCGCGGCCGTGCAGGTACTCGACGTAGAGCTCGCTCGAGCGGCCCTCGTCGACGAAGGTGCCGACGTGGCAGTGGGGCACGACCCAGCCGTTGATCACCGGGCGGCCGTCGACCGCGACGAGCTCGTCGCCCGGGATCGCGACCACGCGCTTGATGAAGTCCTGCTCGGGCTTCTCGGGGAACTTGAAGACGATGACGTCGCCGCGCTCGGGAGGGAGCCGGGTGACCAGGCGCGTCTCGGTCCAGGGCACGAGCGGTCCATAGGCGAATTTGTTCACGAAGATGTGATCGCCCACCATCAAGGTGGGGATCATCGAGCCGCTCGGGATCTTGAAGGCCTCGACCACGAAGGCTCGCAGGAGCAGCGCCACGCCGACCGCGATGGCGATCGACTCGGCGTACTCGCGGATCTCCCCCTTGCGCCACCTGGCGAGGTGCTCTCCGACGAGGCGATCTGCGCGCGCGTAGGCCGCTTCGAAGCGCGGCGGCTGGAAGACGCCGTCGTGGAGGCTGGCCTCGAGCTCGTCGAGCCCTTGGCGCACACGCTCGCGCTCGTCGGAGGTGAGCTCCTTCTCGACCTCCTTGCGGTGGAGCCGGAGGATCCGCCTGGCCTCGTCGAGCAGGCCGAGCGCCTCGTCGAAGCGCGCGCGCAGGCGCAGCGGCACGTCGCGGCGCCCGCCGACGCCCGCCGCCGCCGCGAAGGGCAGCTCGTGGCGCATGCGCCAGACGACCGCGGCGAAGAGCGTGAAGAAGATGATCGTGGCCGGGATGCGCTGCTCGGCGACCATGATGCGCAGGCTGCCGACGTCGCCTGCGCCAGGCGGAGGCGTCAGCAACCACACCGCCGCGAGCGACAGCGCGAGCGGCAGGCCGAAGAGCCACACGCCGTAGAACGCGTAGCGCTGCAGTCGCCGGGCACCGGGCGGCACCGGCGTCGCTCGGGCCTCGTGGCTCTCGGGACTGCTCACGCTCAACTGCCCTCTTCTAGTCGCCCGAGGCCCTCGCGGCAACCGTGGGGTTCCTCAGGGCGCGCTGTCGACCTCGACGCCGAGTCGTACCGACGCCGCGCGGTCGTCGAGCGCGAGCTTCGGGGGAGACGAATGCCCCGCCGTCGAGCTGTGGTCGACCACCACGAAATACGATCCCTTCGGGAGCCGGACCACGCGCCGCCACATCATGCCGGCGGTGACGCTCTCGTCGAGCAGCGGAGGGGTCGGTGGAGGTCCGGCGGGCGTGGACGTCGTGTAGGACTGCAGCCAGACCTCACCGGCGGGCCTGGGGTGGATCTGCACGTCGACCCCGGTGGTTCCCTCGACGTGCATCGTCAGGAACAGGGCCATGCCGTCCGAGGGGACCTCGAAGGGCCCGGTGAAATCACGCTGCTCCTGGTGGATCTCGATGTGCTCGTTCGCGAGCACCTTGCGGCCACCCGAGCTGCGCTCGAAGGCCTGGCTCGCGCGCTGCCCGGGTGGGATGAGCCCCAGCCCGAAGCTCGTCTCGCCGCTGCTCTCCCGGATCACGGTGAAACCCCGGCCGAGCTCGTTCGTGAGCAGCGACTCTCCCACCTGGGTCACGAAGCCCTTGGGGTCACCGCCTGGCAGCAGCATGCCGAGCGCCGTACCTCCACCACCTCCCTGCTCGACGAGCGTCACCTCGAAGCGCTGCTCGGTCGTGGAGACCGGCCGGAAGTAGACGTACATCGTCGAGCCCTCGAGCCGGAAGTCCGGCGCGTATTCGATGCCGGCGCTCGCGCCGAAGCCGACGCGTTTGGTGACGTTGCTCCACGCGTAGCCCGTGCCCGCGACGTGCACGTAGAGGTGAGCGTTGTCGAGCTCGCGCACCGCGCACTGCCGCGGGAAGAAGCGCCCGAGGGCGGGGTCGTCGTTGCGGAACTTGAGCGGCACGCTCTGCTTCGCGGCCTCGCGGCACATCTCGCCCGTGCCGAAGCCGAGGATCTCGCGCCGCAAGCTCAGGTTCGACGGATCGTTGATCACGCCGGGCATGAGGCTCACGTAGGCCTGTGGCGAGCAGCCCGCGCCCAGGCCGAGCAGCGCGGTGAGCGCGAGCACGGAGCCTGCGCCGCCGGGCCTCCGGGCGGCTGCGGAGCGCGGCCGAGCCCGCGACGTGGGGGGCGTGCGAGGTGGCCTGTCGGCGACGCGGAGCATCGCGGCGGAGCATAGCCGATGCCCTCTGCCCGAGCGCTGCTTGTGGCCTCGGGGCCCGGCCCGGCGTGGTAGCGTTGCCTCCCATGAACGACGTGTGCGTGCTCGGGGCGGGCGCGTGGGGCACGGCCCTCGCGAAGCTGCTCGCAGACAAGGGCCTCCCCACGAAGCTGTGGGCGCACGAAGCCGCGGTCGCCGAGGCGATCGACGCGACCCACCGGAACCCGCGCTACCTGCCCGGGGCCGAGCTGCCCGACACGCTGCGCGCGACGACCGACCTCGAAGAGGCGCTGCGTGGCGCCGAGCTCGTGGTCGTCGTCGTGCCGAGCCACGCGCTGCGCGAGGTCATGGTGAAGGCGAGGCCTTTCCTGCCTGCCGGTGCGCTCCTCTGCAGCGCCACGAAGGGCATCGAGAACGACTCGCTCATGCTGATGAGCGAGGTGCTCGTCGACGTGCTCGGAGCGGAGGCCGCGCCGCGTCTCACCTACCTCTCCGGCCCGAGCTTCGCGAAGGAGGTCGCGCTGCGCATGCCGACCGCCGTGGTGGTCGCCGGCGAAGACGAGGCCCACACCCACGCGGTGCAGCGTGCCTTCGCGACCGATCGCTTCCGCGTCTACAGCTCCCACGACGTCGTCGGCGTCGAGGTGGGCGGCGCGATGAAGAACGTCATCGCGATCGCCGCGGGCGCGATCGACGGCCTCGGCTTCGGGCACAACTCGCGCGCCGGCATGATCACGCGTGGCCTCGTCGAGATCGGCCGCCTCGCGCACAAACTCGGCGGCGAGGCCTTCACGGTCGCCGGCCTCTCGGGCATGGGCGATCTCGTACTCACCTGCACGGGCGACCTCAGCCGCAACCGCACGGTGGGCATGGAGCTCGGTCGAGGCCGCAAGCTCCCGGACATCCTCGCGAGCCTGGGTCACGTGGCCGAGGGAGTGAAGACGACCAAGAGCGCGTACGACCTGAGCCTCCGCGAAGGCGTGGAGATGCCCATCACCCACGAGGTCTACAGAGTGCTCTACGAAGGCAAAGACCCAGCCCAGGCGGTCGTGGACATCATGACCCGCGAGCTCAGGAGAGAGTGATCGTGACCGCGCACTTCCATCGTTCCTTGCTCAGTCTCGCGCTGGTCGGGTGGGCGAGCTGCTACGCGTTCGAGGCCCGAGCAGACGATCCCGGCGTGTGGAACCCCCCCGTCATGGAGGCCTCGGGCTCCGCGAGGCTCGCCGGCGCTTCCGCGCCGAGCTTCACGCTCCGCGGAGCGGCCGCATCGAGCGGCGCTCCCGCGAGCGACGTCGAGACTTGGTCGGTCGCGCAGTACTACCCTCCGCAGGGCGGCTACCCTCCTCAGGGCGGCTACCCGCCTCAGGGCGGCTACCCTCCTCAGGGCGGCTACCCTCCGCAGGGAGGCTACGGCTACCCGCAGGGGGGCTACGGCCCGCCGCCTCCGAGCAACAAGTCGACGGCCCTCGAGATCGGCTACCTCTACGGCACCTCGGTCGCCTGGGGCGTCGGTACCGGCATCTGGATCGACCTCGAGGCCGGCATCGACGAGCCCGGCCCGGCCCTCATCGCGCCGGCCGTCCTGGGCGTCGCCGCGCCGCTCGGCGTGTTCATCGCCGACTACGTGATGAACCCGATGCCGCGCGGTCTGCCCTCGTCACTCGCGACGGGCATGCTCATGGGCGCCGGCGCGGGGCTCGGCATCTGGGCGGTGCAGCACACGACGAGCAGCGAAGAGAAGGAGTGGGGCTTCACCGAGTTCGCGCGCGCCGAGTTCATCGGCTCCACGCTCGGCGGCGCGCTCGGTGGTGTGGCCTATGCGACGCTGCGGCCCTCGCCGAAGACCAACATGCTCGTGCTCTCGGCGGCGACCTGGGGCACCGCGATCGGCGGGGCCTTCGGCGGCGCGGCCAGCACCGGCGACTGGAGCGAGTCCAACGACTTCGTCATGGTCGGCGGCCTGGTCGGCTACGGTGTCGGCACGCTCGGCTCGGGCGCGGCCTCGATGTTCTGGGTGCCCTCGTGGAACCAGCTCGGTTGGATGTGGGGCGGCTTCGGGCTCGGCGTGGTCGCGTCGACGCCCATCTACCTCTTCTACCTCGGCAGCGACGGCGATCCGCGCACGGGCCTCATCGGTCAGGGCATCGGCGGTCTCATCGGCCTCGGCATCGGTGCCTTCGTCGGCACGCCCGACGGGCGTGGCATGGCCGACGCCGACGAGGAGCGCTTCGACTTCGCCAAGATCGTGAGCTACGGGCCCACGCTGATCCCGGGCGCTCCGGGCTACCTGCCCGGCATGGCGCTCCCCCCGGGCACGGGCGTCGGCGTGAACGGTCTGCTCTGGTAGCGCCGATCCTCCGCGGGCTCGGCTCCTGCCACGCCTCGTCTCGAGCGTCGAAGGCGTCCGGCGGAGCCGAATCCGGCTGGGATCTTGCTATGCTGCGACCCCCATGCCGACACTGAAGCTCTTCCAGGGGCAGGGTTCGCCCGTGCTCTACAGCGTGCACAAGCCGGTGACGACCATCGGCCGCGCGCTGGGCAACGACGTGGCCTTGAAGGCCGACGGTGTCGCGGAGCACCACGCGCAGATCGCCTTCGACGGCCGGGACTTCGTGCTCGACGAGATCGATCGCGTCGCGGAGATCTGCATCAACGGCAAGAAGAAGCGCCGCGCGCGCCTCGTCCACGGCGATCGTCTGACGATCGGCACCGCCGAGCTCTCCTTCTCGATGTTCGCCGAGGCGCGCGCCAAGGCCGCGCCGAGCGCCGACGAACCACGCCCGGTCGACCCAGGCACGCTGGTCTCGAGCGAGCTCGTCGGCGTGCGCCGCCTGTTCTCGTTCAGCGAGAAGCTCAGCCAGATGAAGACGGTCGACGAGCTGCTCGAGGCGATGCTCGACGACATCATCGAGCTCACGAACGCGCAGAAGGGCTTCCTCATCCTCGTCGAGGGGGCCGACGTCGCGACGGGCCGCACCTCGACGGGCGCCGAGGTCGCGGCGCGCAAGCTCTCGCTGCGCGCTGCACGCAACGTGCGCAAGGAGTCGATCACCGACGCCGAGGGCTCGATCAGCGACAGCATCGTGCGTCAGGTCATCGCCTCGGGTCGGCCGATCATCGTGTCCGACGCGCTCGCCGACAGCGTCTTCGGGCGCAGCGAGAGCGTGCTCGCCATGAAGCTCTCGAGCGTGATGTGCGCGCCGCTCGTCGCGCAAGGCGAGGTGATCGGCGCGCTCTACGTCGGAAACGACAAGGTCAAGTCCCTGTTCGAGCGCACGCAGCTCGAGCTGCTCGGCATCTTCGCCGCGCAGGCCTCGCTCATCCTCCAGAACGCGATGCTGCTCAACGCGCTGCGGGCCGACAAGGCCAAGCTCGAGAGCGAGCTGAAGGACAAACGCTTCGGGGAGATCATCGGCTCCTGCCCGAGCATGCTCGAGGTCTTCCGCAAGCTGCAGAAGGTCGCGGCGACGGACATCAGCGTGCTCATCACCGGTGAGACCGGCACCGGCAAGGAGCTCATCGCCCGCGAGATCCACCGTCGCAGCCCGCGCGCCGAGGGGCCCTTCGTCACGATCAACTGCGGGGCGATCCCCGAGAACCTCATCGAGAGCGAGCTCTTCGGGCACGTGAAGGGCGCCTTCACGGGCGCGATCGCGAACCGCCCGGGTCGCTTCCAGGCCGCCGACAAGGGCACGCTGTTCCTCGACGAGATCGGCGAGCTCCCGCTCAATCTGCAGGTCAAACTTCTTCGCGCGCTCCAGGAGCGCGTGGTCGTGCGCGTGGGCGACTCCCGGCCCGAGAAGGTCGACATCCGCGTGGTGGCGGCGACGAACCGCAACCTGGAGGAGGAGATCAAGTCGGGCGGCTTCCGCGAGGATCTCTACTACCGCCTCAACGTGGTCAACCTCTGGCTGCCGCCGCTGCGCGAGCGTGGCGACGACGTGCTCATCATCGCCAAGGCGCTGCTCTCCAAGTACGCCGACGAGCTCGGCAGCCAGGTGAAGGGCTACAGCCCCGCGGCGCTCGCCGCGATCCGCAAGCACGCCTGGCCGGGCAACATCCGGCAGCTCGAGAACCGCATCAAGAAGGCGCTCGTGCTGTGCGATCAGACGCTGCTCTCGCCCGAGGATCTCGATCTGGGGCAGGGGGCGGAGAGCCCGATCATGCCGCTCGAGAAGGCCAAGGAAGACTTCCAGCGGCGCTACGTGCTCGAGGTGCTCGAGCGCAACAACGGCAACCGCACCCAGACCGCGCGCGACCTCGGCGTCGATCCACGCACGATCTTCCGCTACCTGGAGAAGGAGCAGAACCCGATGCCGAGCTCGGCCGGTGGCCTGCCCAAGGATCCAGACGGGCTGGGCTGAGGCGCGCAGGGCCGAGGCGCGCCTGCCGGGCCACGGCGCGCGATCGACCTCAGGCCCGTCGCTGCACGGCGGGAGGAGGCAGCGTGCTCGCCCGCGTCTCCTCGGCGAGCACGCCGAGCTCCGAGTCGTAGACGGTCGCGCCGATGCGCACGCCGTCGGCGTTGAGCAGCGCGCCCTGCGCGAGCAGCTCGCGCAGCACGAATACGCGGCCCGTGTAGCCGTAGGGGTCGCTGTCACCGTTGCGGCGACCGAGGATGCGCAGCGCGTCCGAGAGGACGAAGGTCCGCCCGTCGTCGAGCGTCAGCAGGCAGCTCTCACGTGAAGCGAGCCCGGAGCTGACCCACTCCCGGAGCGTGCGCTCGGGGACGAAGCCGTCGCCGAGCAGCGCGCCGGATGCGGCGGCTACCTTCGGGTACGAGCTGGTGCGAGTCAGGCGGTTCATGGTGTTCGGTCCTCGGCCCGCTGCGCGAGCCTCGCCCGGGGTAGAGTGCATGGCCCATGCCGGGTATTCCCGGACTGTTCGAATCCGGTGAGGTCGAACTGAGACACCCACTCGCTGCAGAAATTGGGCGCGAACCCGGGGCCTCCCACCACGCGCACAGCATCGCACCCGCGTACGCGCCTTTGCGCGTCGGGCTCGTGACTGCGATCCGGCTGTCAGGGCAGCGTTGCCCGCGCGAGGAGTTTCGCCCCCCTCGCGGCGTGTGGCCCGGCGCTTTCGCCCGAGAGCTCGAGGCTCAGCTCGCGCCGAGCTCCTCTGCGATGCGATCGAGCAAGCCGTTCACGAAGCTGCCGCTCTCGGCGGTGCCGTAGCGCTTCGCGAGCTCGACCGCTTCGTCGATCGTGACGGCGCGTGCCACGCCCGCGCGTAGCTCCCAGGCGCCGATGCGCAAGATGTTGCGATCGATGCGGCTCATGCGCTCGAGACGCCAGTTCTGGCTCGATCGACGGATGAGCTCGTCGATCCCCTCGCGATCGGTCTCCACACCGACGGCGATCTCCTGTGCGTAGCTGTGGGTCTCGACCTCGGGCACGAGCTTCGCCTCACCGGCGAAGTCTCGGAAGATCCCGGGCAGACGCGACGCGGCCGACAGCCCGCCAGGCTCGGCCTCCGCGGCGAAGAGCGCGAGCAAGGCCGCCTCGCGCGCGCTTGTACGTGCTCCCACGGCTCAGAACCCGGCGTTCTTCAGCGAGGTGCCGAGGCTCAGCATCTCGATGACGCTCACGGCTGCTTCCCAGCCCTTGTTGCCCGCCTTCGTGCCCGCGCGCTCGATCGACTGCTCGATCGTGTCGGTCGTGAGGATGCCGAAGGCCACGGGCACACCCGTGTCGAGCGACACGTGCGCGATGCCCTTCGACACCTCGGCCGCGACGTAGTCGAAGTGGGGCGTCGAGCCGCGGATCACCGCACCGAGCGCGATCACGCCGAAGCTCGGGTCGCCCTGCTTGGCGCGACACAGGCGCGCGACCGCGAGCGGGATCTCCCAGGCGCCGGGCACGCGCACGAGCACGGCCTCGTCGGCCTTGCCGCCGTGTCGCTCGATCGCGTCGAGCGCACCCTCGACGAGCCGGTCGACGATGAAGTGGTTGAAGCGGCTCGCGACGATGGCGAAGCGCGCTCCCTCGGGGACGACGACGTGACCTTCCAAGGTCTTCGGCATGGTGAGGTGCCTCTATCAGCGCTGCGGCTGGAGTGGAACTCGCTCGACGACGCGCAGACCGAAGCCGGCGATGCCGGCGATCTTGCTCTGGCTGTTCGTGAGCAGGCGGAGATCGGTCGCGCCCAGATCCGCGAGCACCTGCGCCCCCAGACCGAACTCGCGCAGGATGCTCTCGCGCGAGCTCGCCGGGCGAGGCTTGCCCTGGGCCCGCTCGACGAGCGCGGTGAGCTCGGCCGCCGGCTCTCCGCGCGGCGGCAGGTAGAGGACCACGCCCCGCCCCTCGGCCTCGATGCGCTCGATGGCCTGGCGCAGGTTCGCGCCACCCTCCGAGGGCGTGGAGCTGAAGACGTCGCCGATGAGGTTGCCCGAGTGCACGCGCGTGAGCACGGGCGCGTCGGGGTCGATCGTGCCCTTCACCAGCGCGATGAACTGCCGCGGCTCGCCCAGGATCTCGAAGGCGATCGCCTGCCATTCGGTGCCCGTCACGTCGAGGCGGACCGTCGTCTCGGCGAGGCGCCGCACGAGCCGCTCGGTCTGCATGCGGTACTGGATGAGGTCGGCGATCGTGAGGATGAGCAGGTCGTGCTCGCGCGCGAAGCGCTCGAGGTCCGGCATGCGCGCCATCGTGCCGTCGTCGTTCATGATCTCGCAGATCACGCCGGCCGGGTTCATCTGCGCGAGGCGCGCGAGGTCGACCGAGCCCTCCGTCTGTCCGGTGCGCACGAGCACACCACCGCGGCGCGCGCGCAGCGGGAAGATGTGCCCCGGTGTGACCAGATCAGAGGCTTTCGCGTCTGGCGCCGCGGCCACGCGGATCGTGTGCGCGCGGTCGGCTGCGCTGATGCCGGTCGTCACGCCGTGGCGAGCCTCGATGCTGACGGTGAAGGCCGTGCCGAGCGGCGGACCACCCCGCCCGGGGGCCGTCATCATGGGCAGCTCGAGCTTGTCGACCTGCTCCTCGGTGAGCGTGAGGCAGATGAGGCCGCGCGCGTGTTTGGCCATGAAGTTGATCGCCTCGGGCGTCACCTTCTCTGCGGCCATCACGAGATCGCCCTCGTTCTCGCGATCCTCGTCGTCGACGAGGATCACCATCCGACCTGCGCGGATGTCCTCGAGGCCGCGGTTCACGCGCTCGAGCAGCGTCGCGTCGATCGTCAGCCGCTGAGGGACGACACCGCGCGTCGACGGCCGCGCCTCGGGTACGGCGCGCTCCCCCCGCGACCCCTCCGGGCCGGCGTCAGGCCCAGCCTCCGCGGCGGAGCTTGTCGAGGAGGCGTTGGTCGGGGTGGGCGGCATCGGCGGCTCCGTGCTCGGACGTGGAGGGCTGAGCCTCGGGGGCGTAGCCCTTCGAAGCCAGCGACATTTGCCTGTGCACGTAGCGCGCGAGCACGTCGACTTCAATGTTCACGCGGTGCCCCACGGCGAGATCCGGCAGCGTGGTGGCCGAGAGCGTGTGCGGCACGAGCATCACGTCGAAGCGCAGGCTGCCCTCGCGATCATCGACGCCGTTCACGGTGAGGCTCACGCCGTCGATGCAGATCGAGCCCTTCGGCGCGAAGAAGGGCGCGAGCGCGCCGTCGACGACGAAGCTCGTCTTCGAGGCCTCGCCGGAGGGCACGCGCTCGCTCACCGTCGCGGTCGCGTCGACGTGGCCGAGCACGATGTGCCCACCCATGCGCCCGCCGAGCTTCGAGGCACGCTCGAGGTTCACGCGCGCGGGCACCTGGAGCGAGCCCAGGGTCGTCTTCGACAGGGTCTCGCTCGACACGTCGGCCTCGAAGCCCTCGGCGAGGATGCGCTCGACCGTGAGACAAGCGCCGTTCACCGCCACCGACTCGCCGAGCACCCAGGGCTCGCGCTCGCCGAGCCGGCCGTGGATCGTCAGGCGCGCGCTCGGGCCGCGCCGCTCGACGCGCACGAGCTTCCCGACCTCCTCGACGAGCCCGGTGAACACCTCGCGACCCTCAGCCGTCGTTGCCGGAGGGCGACGAGGGCGCGAGCCGGTGGTTGCCGGTCAGCAGACGGTCGATGAGCCCTTTCGAGTAGCTCGAGAGCTCGGTGAACACGACGCCCATGCCGGGGGGGTCGTCGTGCACACGCACGACCTCGCCGACTCCCTCGATGGTCTCGATGTCGTCCATGATCACGGTGAAGCGCAGGTTCACCTTGGTGCCGA
>CALKVW010000222.1 GCA_938004785.1 uncultured Polyangiaceae bacterium | reverse complement strand
CGCGGAACGAAGCCCCGGAGTCGCCGGACGCGCAGCCCCTGCCGACGAACCTCGCCCCGCCGGTGCTGGACCTGCCCGACGCGACGCTCGCCGAGCTCGACCCGCTCGTGGTCCACGTGCTCGGCCTCGCGAGCCTGGTCCTCGATCCGAGGGCCGTCGGGGTGACCGCACGCGCGCTCGCGGGGCACGACGAGACGCTCCGGGGCACCGCGATCGAGTACCTCGACAACGTCTTGCCCCGCGCCACGCGCGAGCTGCTGCTCGATCGGCTCCGCGAGCGGGAGGCCGACGAGCCCGCCCCACCGAGCCTGCGCTCGGCGTCCGAGCTCGAGGCCCTCCTCCTGCGGGAGCGGCATTGAGCCTGCGCCTTGCTTGCCGCGCGCGACGAACGCAGGCAATCAGGGGCCCGCTTGTCACTACCGAAGTTCCACCTGCCGGCCGAGACCTCGGGCCGCACCACGAGCGGGCGCCGCATCACCTCGGCGCGTGGCGCGTCGAAGACGCTGCACGCCTTCGGCTTCGGCAGCCTGCCCGGGGAGCCCGAGGAGGCGCGCGCCTACGTGCAGCGCAGGCTGCGGCGCTACGTCGGCACGATCGTCCTGCTCTGGCTCCTCGCCGAGCTCGTCGGCCTCACGGGGATCTTCGCGCTCTTCTTGCCCGGCCTCGATCGGCTCGTCTCCTCACCCTCGGCCGTCGCGAACGCGGTCGGCATCGCCGGTGGCGCGCTCGTCTACCTCGGCCTGCGCATCGGCAGACACGCCACGTGGCTGCTACACGCCATCGACGTCGGCTTCGCGGTCACCATCGGCGGCTTCCTCGCCTGGGGCATGGCGCAGTCGCCCGCGACGCTGCGGCTCGATCTGTTGCTGCTCATCGTGCTCTCGCACCTGCTCTACCTGCGCGCCTCGCTGGTGCCGAGCTCGATCCCCAAGACCTTGTTCGTGGGCGCTGCGGCCTGCGCCCCGGCCTTCTACACGGTGCTCTCACTCTATGGTGAGCACACCGAGAGCGATCGCGCGCTCGCGCTCGAGCGGCAGCTCGAGGGCCACGTCGATCTCGGCTACGCGCTCTTGAACACGGGGATCTGGGTGGCGGTGATCCTCGCCGGCACCGCGGCGACCTCGCGTGTGCTCTTCGGGCTGCGCCGGGAGGTCCACGAGGCGAGCAACCTCGGCAAGTACCACCTCGAGGAGTGCCTCGGTGAGGGCGGCATGGGGGTCGTCTACCGAGCGAGCCACGCGCTCTTGCGCAGGCCGGCGGCGATCAAGTTCCTACCTCCCGACGAAGCGGGCGGTCGCGCCATCGCGCGCTTCGAGCGCGAGGTGCAGCTCACGAGCCGGCTCACGCACCCCAACGTGGTCGCCGTGTTCGACTACGGCCGCACACCCGACGGCGTCTTCTATTACGCGATGGAGCTGCTCGACGGCCTCACGCTCGAGGAGCTCGTCACGAGAGACGGCAGGCAGTCACCGGGCCGGGTGGTCCACATCCTCCGCCAGGTGGTGAGCGCGCTCGTCGAGGCGCACGGCATCGGGCTCATCCACCGCGACATCAAGCCGTCCAACGTGCTGCTCTGCGAGCGCGGCGGCATCCCCGACTTCGCGAAGGTCGTCGACTTCGGCCTCGTGAAGGATCTGGGCGACGTCGGCACCGAGCTCTCGGCGGCCACGACGATCGTCGGCACGCCGCAGTACCTGCCGCCCGAGGCCATCCGCACCCCGGAGGCGCTCGATGCGCGCGCCGACCTCTACCAGGTCGGCGCGGTCGCGTACTTCCTGCTGACGGGCGCGCCCGTCTTCGACGGAGGCTCGGTCATCGAGGTGTGCAGCCACCACCTGCACACGCCGGTCGAGCCGCCCTCGCAGCGCATCGGCGCCCCGCTGCCCGAAGACGTCGAGAGGCTCGTGCTCCAGTGCCTCGCCAAGGATCCGGCCGACCGCCCCGCGAGCGCCCGCGAGCTCGAGCTCTTGCTCGAGGCCTGCGGCGCCGGCTCCCCGTGGCCGATCTCGAGCGCGCGCGCCTGGTGGGAAGACTTCCACGCCAACGGGCGCCACACGCGCGACTCCGCCGCTGGCCTCGCGGCGGCGCCCACCCAGGCGATCCCGATCGACACCGACGAAGACCTGCCCGCGTCGCGCTGAGCGAGGCGCAGTTCCCGCGCCCGGCGCGCAGCCCTCGCGCTTCGCCCTCGTCGTGGCGCGACGTATCCTGCCCGCGGGATGGCGGCGGCGACCGAGGCAGACGAGCGCACGTGGCTCGAGCGCACGCTCGGCGTCGTGACGGAGGTGCGCGCGGGCGAGGGCACGACCGCCCTGCTGCTCACGCTCAACCTCTTCGTCTTGATGACCTCGTACTACGTGCTCAAGCCGATCCGCGACACGCTCATCGTGAACGTCGAGGGGGGGCCCGAATACAAGAGCTACATGGGCGGCGCGATCGCCATCGCGCTGCTCGTCGCCGTGCCCGTCTACGCCAGGATCGCAGCGCGCGCGCGGCGCGAGCGTTTGCTGGTCGGCGTCACGCTCTTCTTCGCGACGAACTTGCTGCTCTTCATGGTGGTCCACGCGAGCGCGCTCGCTCCGAGCCCGGACGGCAGGCTCGTCTTCGCGCTCGTCTTCTTCGGCTGGCTCGGCGTCTTCAGCATGATGATCGTCGCCCAAGCCTGGGCCTTCGCGAACGATCTCTACACGGAGCCCCAAGGCAAGCGCCTCTTCGCGCTCGTCGGGCTCGGCGCGAGCCTGGGCTCTGCCGTCGGCAGCCTGATCCTGCGCGATCTCATCGCGAGGCTGGGCGTGGGCGCGCTGCTCGGTCTCAGCGCCGGGCTGCTCGTCACGAGCGCGGCGCTGATCCAGCTCATCCACCACCGCGAGGCGGGGGGCCGCCGCGACCGAGCGGCCCACGGGGCAGGCAAAGCCCCTCCGCTCGCCGCCGACCGGCCGAGCGCGCCGCCCGAGCGCGGCTCCTTCCGCCTCGTGCTCCGGCACCGCTACCTCCGGCTGATCGCGGCGTTCAGCGTCGTCTTCACGCTGGTGAACACGAACGGGGAGTACGTCCTCAGCCGGCTGGTCAAGCACTACGCCGACGAGCTCGCAGCGGGCGGCCTCGGGCGGCTCGAGGTCGACGCGCGCGTCGGCGAGTTCTACGGCGGCTTCTACCTCTGGGTGAACGTGGCCGGAGTCTTGCTTCAGAGCCTCGTCGTGTCGCGGATCCTCGAGAAGGGCGGCCTGCGCGTCGCGTTCTTCGTGCTGCCGGCGATCGCCTTCGTCGACGCGCTCGGCATCGCGCTCTTGCCGATGCTCGTCGTCGCGCGGGTCGGCAAGATCCTCGAGAACTCGGTCGACTATTCGCTCAACAACACCGTGCGCAACGTGCTCTGGCTGCCGACGACCACCGAGATGAAGTACCGCGCGAAGCAGGCGATCGACAGCTTCTTCGTGCGCATGGGTGACGTGGGCTCTGCGGTCCTGGTCGTGCTGCTCGGCGCGCAGCTCGGCCTCGGCGTGCGCGCCTTCGCCATCACGAACCTCGTGCTCGTCGGCCTGTGGCTGTGGCTCGGGGCGCGCATCGTGCGCGAGAACGCGGCGCTCGTCGCCGCCCAGGAGCGCCGCGGCGCCGAGCTCGAGGCGGTGGCTCCGTGAGACGCAGGGCCGCGGCTCCAGCTTGGCTGCTGCGCGCCTCGCTCGTGGCGTGCTTCGCGCTCGCGGCCGAGCCCGCTGTGGCGCAGGTACCGGGCATGGCCCAGCCGGTGCCGACACCCGCCCCGAGCGAGCCCGGCCCGTCTGCACAGCCGAGCGAGGCTCGGGGGCCCACGAGCGCCGCGGAGGGCGGCGAGGACGCGGTGAAGCTCCGACCCAGCCTCGGCCAGGACGTCGTCTGGCGAGACGACTGGCCTCGCTTCCAGACCTGGCAGTACGTGCTCACCGGCGTGCAGATGGCCGCCGCCATGGGCTCGCTCGCCATCCCTTCCGGCGGCGGGCGCGTCGATCTCGGCAACGATTTCGATCGCGGCGCGCGCGACGCACTGCGCGCCGAGGACTACGACAGCTACATCTTCGCGCGCGATCTCTCCGACGTCGGCATCGTGGTGCTCATCAACCACCGCATCGCCGACTCGGCCTTCGTCACCTGGTGGGGCTACGACAAGGGCAGCGTCGCGTGGCAGATGGCGATGATCGATCTGCAGACGGTGAGCTTCACCGCCGCGGTCAACGGCATCGTCGCCGGCGTCGCCGCGCGCGAACGCCCCTACGCCAATGGGCTGTGCCTCACCCGAGAGGGCGAGCTCACCTCGGACTGCCTCGGCAGCAAGCGCTACCGCAGCTTCTTCAGCGGCCACTCTTCCACGGCGTTCACGCTCGCCGGGCTCACCTGCATGCACCACGCGCACATCCCGCTCTACGGCCACCCCGTCGCCGACGGCGCCGCCTGCGTGAGCGCGCTCGGTATGGCGGGCACGGTCGCCATGATGCGCGTCGTCGCCGATCAACACTGGGTCAGCGACGTGCTCGTCGGCTCCAGCTTCGGTCTGGTGAGCGGCCTCGCGATCCCGTGGATCTTCCACTACTCGGGCGGCGGATCGATGAGCTCCGCCTCGAGTGAATCCGGCGAACGGAGGCCACCCGCCGTGACCTGGAACTTCGCGCCCACGCCGGGTGGCATCGCCGTATCGGGGGCCTTCTGATGCGCTCGTCCACCTGGCTCGCTCGAACGTGCATCCGCGGAGCTCGACTGGCCTGCGTGGCGCTCGTCTACGCCTCGTCGTGGGGCCTGCGCGAGGCCCACGCGCAGGACGTGAGCGACGTACCGCTCACGGTCGGCCCGCGGCTCGACTCCGGCGGCGTGCTCGACGACTTCCAGCCCTTCTGGTCGATCGGCAAGCCGCGCTACTTCGCGGCCGCGACCTTCGACGTCGGAGCGATCTTCTTCCGGCCCGAGCTGAACCTGGGCTGGGGCAAGCCCCACTACGCATGGGGGGGGCTCGAGCTCAGCCCGCAGCTCTCGCTCGCCGGCACCTCGACCTCGATCGGCGCCAAGATGGCCGTGCCCGGCATCATGTTGCGTGGCGGTGGTCGTTACCACGTCTGGAGCAACCGCAACCTGCTCGAGCCGCGTGAGTCCTACACCCGTGAGCAGACCGAGCTCGCGGTCGGCCCGGGCTCCAAATACTTCACGCTCGACGCGGAGATGACCTTCGACGTGAACCTGCCGGTCGGCGCGCTCGTGACCGTGGGCAGCCTGCATTACGTCGGCGGCGTGCCCGAGCCCTACAACGTCTTCGAGCAGTCGCTGCGCCTGATCGTGAAGCCGCCGCTCGTCTGGCGCTCGCGCACGGCCTATCTCTTCGGGCTCGGCCAGTACGACACCGCGCGCATCGGCGGCGTCTTCGAGATGCTCGGCTCCCCCGCGCGCGACGAGGTGATGATGCGCGTCGGCCCGGCCTTCGCGGTCGCGCTCACGCACCACCTCCAGGCCACGGTGGTGGCCGCGTTCCCGGTGATGACCAAGGACGCGCTCGGGCTCGAGAGCGCCGACTTCGGCCAGGTGTCGATCAGCTACCGCTGGGCCACCGGCGACCGCTGGCCCGAGTTCCCGTGAGCCGTCCGAGCGCCCCCGTCGCTGCCCGTCGCGGGTCGGGCCCAGGCGCTCGAGGGCTGCTGCTCGGGCTCGCGCTCTCTTGCGCCGCGGGATGCGCGAGCCCGCTGCGCCGCTTCCC
>CALKVW010000221.1 GCA_938004785.1 uncultured Polyangiaceae bacterium | reverse complement strand
CATGAGCGAAGCCGCCACCCCCCCCCTCCCCGCCTACGACCCCGTCCCCGCCCTCGCCGCCGAGCTGGGCCTGCCCCGGAGCTCGGTCGCTGCGGTCGTCGCGCTCCTGCTCGAAGGCGCGACGGTGCCGTTCATCGCGCGCTACCGCAAGGAGGCGACCGGTGGGCTCGACGAGGTGCAGATCCGCGCGATCGAAGAGCGGCGCACCTACCTCGTCGAGCTCGAGGAGCGCCGCGCCTCGGTGCTCGCCGAGATCGACAAGCAGGGCAAGCTCTCCCCCACGCTCGAGGCGAAGATCCGCGGCGCGAGCACCAAGGCCGAGCTCGAGGACCTCTACCTCCCCTACAAACCCAAGCGCCGCACGCGCGCCATCATCGCCAAGGAGCGCGGCCTCGAGCCGCTCGCCGACCGCATGTGGGCGCAGCTCGCCGAGGGCGATCCGGCCGCGGAGGCCGCCGCCTTCGTCGACCTGGCGAAGGAGGTCCCCGACGTGAACGCCGCGCTCGCGGGCGCGCGCGACATCTGCGCCGAGCGCATCGCCGAGCAGGCGGAGATCCGCCAGCGCGTGCGCGAGACCATGTCGAGCACGGGTGTGCTCAAGGTCGGCAAGACGAAGGACTGGGAAGACAAACCCACCAAGTTCGACAACTACGCGAACCACGAGGAGAAGCTCGCCGCGATGCCCTCGCACCGCTTCCTCGCGATCCGCCGCGGCGAGGCCGAGGGTGTGCTGCGCGCGGGCCTCGAGATCGACGTGCAGGCGCTGCAGAGCGAGATCGCCGCGCTCATCAAGCTGCGCCGGGAGTCGCCCTGGGCGAGCGAGCTGGAGAAGGCCATCGCCGACGCCTACCGCCGCCTGCTCGCCACGACGGTCGAGGTCGACGTGCGCGTCGAGGCGAAGATGGCCGCCGACCGCGCCGCCGTCACGGTCTTCGCGCAGAACCTCCGCGAGCTCTTGCTCGCCGCGCCCTTCGGCACGAAGGCGGTGCTCGGCATCGACCCCGGCCAGCGCACCGGCTGCAAGTGCGCGGTGGTCGACGCCACCGGCAAGCTGCTCGAGCACACGACGATCTACCTCGTGCAAGGCGACGGCGCGCTCGAGAAGGCGCGCGGCGTCGTACGCGAGCTCGTGAAGAAGCACGGCATCGCGGCCGTCGCGGTCGGCAACGGCACGCACGGCCGCGAGACCGAGTCCTTCGTGCGCGAGACGCTCTTCGCCGCGGGCCACGCCGACACCTTGGTCGTGCCGGTCAGCGAGTCCGGCGCGAGCGTCTACTCCGCGAGCGACGTCGCGCGTGAGGAGTTCCCCGATCTGGATCTCACCGTGCGCGGCGCGATCAGCATCGCGCGCAGGCTCCAGGATCCGCTCGCCGAGCTCGTGAAGGTGGAGCCGAAGAGCATCGGCGTCGGCCAGTACCAGCACGACGTCTCGGCCGCGCTGCTCGACAAGAAGCTCGACGAGGTCGTCGAGAGCTGCGTGAACCAGGTCGGCGTCGAGATGAACACCGCGAGCGCGCCGCTGCTCGCGCGCGTCGCCGGCATCGGCAGCTCGCTCGCGAAGCGCATCGTCGCGCACCGCGATCTCAAGGGCGCCTTCAAGGGCCGGCGCGATCTGCTCGAGGTCGCCGGCGTGGGGCCACGCACCTTCGAGCAGGCCGCGGGCTTCCTCCGCGTGCACGGCGCACAGAACCCGCTCGACGCGAGCGCCGTGCACCCCGAGCGCTACGCGCTGGTCGAGCGCATCGCGCAGGATCTCGGCGTGCCGGTGCACCAGCTGGTCGGCAACGACGCGCTCATCGCGAAGATCGACAAGAAGCGCTACGTCGAGGGCGACGTCGGCGAGTTCACGCTGAACGACATCGTCACGGAGCTGAAGAAGCCCGGGCGTGATCCGCGCAAGAGCTTCGAGCCGCCGAAGTTCCGCGACGACGTGCGCACGATGGAAGACCTCAAGGAGGGCATGAAGCTCGAGGGCGTGGTCACGAACGTCACGGCCTTCGGCGCCTTCGTCGACCTCGGCGTTCACCAGGACGGGCTCGTGCACGTCTCGGAGATCTCCGATCGTTTCGTGCGCGATCCGAGCGAGGCCGTGAAGGTCGGCGACAAGCTCAACGTGCGCGTGCTCGAGGTCGATCTGGTGCGCAAGCGCATCCGCCTCTCCGCGAAGAGCGACTCGGCACAGCGCACGAGCGCGCCCCGCCAGGACGGCGAACAACGAGGTGGCGATCGCCGCCCCGGGCAGGGTGGTCCGCAGCAGGGCGGCCCGCAGCGGCCGGGTGGCCACGGCGGGGCGCAGCGCAAGCCGCCGGTGCGCGATCAGCGCCCGGCCGACACGAACGCGGCCGGCTTCAAGTACAACCCCTTCGCGGATCTGCTGCGTCGCTGAGGCGCCGCGCCTCCGCACGAGCGAGCCCCGCCGCCGGACCACCGGGGCGGGGCTCTCTCGTTCCCGCGCTCGGCGCGCGCCGAGGATTCCCAGCGCGCGTCGATCAATCGCAAGACGGCTACTTCTTCCGGAACAGCCAGGTCCCGCCGTTCGTCGAGCTCTCGCCGTTGCCCCAGGTGCCGGAGATGTCGCCGTTGAGCTGTCGGGTGAGCTGCGCGCGACCGCGCAGGCTGCCCTCGCGCCAGCTGCAGTCGAGCTTGGCGCCCACCGGCGCGCACTCGAGCACGCCGCCCGGGTAGGTGCCCTTCACCTGGTCGCCCTCCTCGACGAAGCGCGTGTCGCCCCAGGTCGACTGGTAGACCCCCGCGAAGCTGCCCGCTGCGGCCTCGGTCCCGGTCGGCCCGGGGTCGCCCGCCGAGAGCAGCTTGAAGAGCCAACGACCGCCGCCGCTGGTGCTGGTGCCGAAGCCCCAGCTCCCGTCGACGTCGCCGTTGGCCTGACGCGCGAGCTTCGCCTTGCCGGTGCCGGCGGAGTCCTTCCAGTCGCAGTCGAGGTCCGCGCCGCTCGCCGTGCAGTCGAGCGTTCCACCCGGGTAGGTGGCGGTCACCGAGCTGCCGGTCTGCCGGAAGCGCGCGTCACCCCAGGTCGAGCGGTACACACCGGCGAAGCTCGGCCCGGTGGGCGTGGGCGGCTCGGAGGGCTCGGAGGGCTCCGAGGGCGTCGGGGCGTCGGCCTTCGTCGGCTCGTCGCCGGCGCCGTCCTCCTCGTCGTCATCCTTCGCCTTCTTCTTCTTTTTCTTCTTCTTCTTGGGCTCGTCGTCCTCGTCGTCTGCGGCCTCCTTCTTGGCCTCCGACGACGCACCCTTGCAGCCCACACCACCGAGCCCGGCGACGAAGGCCGCCGCGACCCACAAGGCCCACCATTTGCTCGAAGCGCTCATCGCGTCCCTTCCCCCGCCTTTCACGGCGAGCAGCACCACCCGAGTCAGGCTGCGCGCGCACGCCTCCGCGCCGCACGCGCTCGGCAGAGAACGTATCCGAGCAGCCCGGCGAAGATCGCCCCCCGTCCGTCGCTGCCGCTCGATCGACCCGGTCCCACGGCGCAGTCGCAGGACGCAGCCCGGGCCGCGCCGTCCTCGGCGCCTTCGCCCGAAGCGCCGCCCGCGCCTTCGGAGCCACCACCGCCGCCTCCTCCAGCCCCCGGCTGTCCGGGCGCCGCAACCACTTGCAGCACCAACTTGGCGACCGTGTCGGGAGGACCGCCTGCGTCGGCGAACCAGCCCGCGTCTTCGTCGACCAAGCCGAAGTGCTCCGTGTAGGTCCCGGGCGAGTCCGGCGCGTGCAGCGTCACCTCGAAGAGCTGCTCTTCCCCGGGCGCGACGGCCTCGTCGATCCCGGCCACGCGGCTCGGCGAGATCCAGCTGGCTTCGTCGTAGAAGGCGCTCTCACGATCGCGCGGCTCGGTCGTCGCGAGCCTGACGACGCCGTCCCAGGCCTTCGCGCCCACGTTCTCGTAGCGGAAGCGGGCCACGAAGCGCTCACCCGCGAGCACGGTCTTCGGCGCGACGAGCTCGACGAGCTCCGCGGCCTGCGCGCCGCCGGCGGCGAGCGCCGCGAGCGCCGCCTCGTCGCCGTTGAAGACGTTCGTGTCGACGTTGCCCGAGATGCCCGGGATCGTGTTCTTGTCGGTGTACTGCCAGAAGGTCCAAGTCGACCACTGGTCGGGGATGTTCGGGCAGACGCCGCACGACGGCGGTGAATTCGGCGGCTGACAGGCCGTCGGGTAGGCCGCGTGCCAGAGCGGGTGGTCGGCGAACTCGTCGGTGCCGAGGTAGGGCTCCCAGTAGTACTTGCCGGTGTAGATCATCGGCGGCTTGCCCGTGCACGCCTCCACGTGATCGATCCACGTGCGCACGACGTCGGCGTACTCGGACTGGCTGATGCCCGGGTTCGGCACCTCGACGTCGATCACCGCCGGCAGGTCGCCGGGGCCGAGCAGGCCGACCGCGTCGCAGACCACCTGGGCCTGCGCGATCGTGTCGTGCGTGGGCTGGAAGTACTGGTAGACGCCGCGGACCATGCCGACGCTCGCGATGCCCGCCCAGTTCTGCGCGAACTTGCTGTCCATCGTCGTGGTCGAGTGGCTCACGCGCGCGATGGCGTAGCGGTAACCCGCGGCTGCGACCTGGGGCCAGTCGATGTCGCCCTGGTACACCGACACGTCGATGCCGCGCACGACCTCGCCTTCGGGGCAGACGACGAGCGCCTGCGCGTCGCTGTCGAGAGCCTCGTCGTGATCTCCGGGCCCGCGGTCTTCGGGCGCTGCGCAGCCGAGGGCCAGGAGCAAGGGGCTCGCGAGGGCGGAGACTACGAGCGTCGAGAGCGGGCGCATGAGAGCGCGGGATGTTGAGGACGGCGGCGCGCTCGCCGCAAGCCCGCCGAGCCACGGCCGAGCGGCGCTCGAAGCGGCGTGGCGCCAGCGCACCCTCGTGGCTAGACTGCGCTCCCAATCCTCCGAGGTTCCCGGCACTGCGAGCCGCCTCCCGATGGCCGACGACAAGCCCAAGCACCAGCCGCCGACCTCCCGCCTCGGGCGCCTCGCGCGCCTCGCGGCCCTCGCCCCCAAGGGCATGCCGCTCGCGCTCGAGGGCGCCAAACGCGTCCTCGGCAGGGGCAAACAGCCCGAGCCTCCTTCCGACGAAGACCGCAAGAAGCTCGCGAAGGACGCGAAGAAGGCCGCCGAGGCGCTGCTCAAGACGCTCGGCGAGATGAAGGGGCTGCCGCTCAAGCTCGGCCAGATGGTCAGCTACGTCGATGGCCTCGCCCCGCCCGGCTACGAGGAGCGCTTCCAGGCCGAGCTGAAGAAACTGCTCGACCGCGCACCGCCGCTCTCCCCCGAGGCCGCGGTCACGGTCATCCGTCAGGAGTTCGGCATGCACCCCGACGAGCTCTTCGCCGAGTGGGAGGCCGAGCCCTTCGCGGCCGCGAGCATCGGCCAGGTGCACCGCGCGCTGACGAAGGCCGGCGAGCGTGTCGCGGTGAAGGTGCAGTACCCCGGCATCGACAAGGCGATCGAGGCGGATCTCAAGAGCCTGCAGTTCTTCCAGTCGATGCTCTCGCCCGTCACGAAGAAGCTCCACAGCCAGCAGACGCTCGACGAGATCGCCCAGGTCTTCCGCGACGAGCTCGACTACGGGCGCGAGGCCGAGATGGGCGACATCTTCCGTCGCATCCACCACGGCGATCCGAACGTCGTCATCCCACGCGTACACCACGGGCTCACCTCGAAGCGCGTGCTCACGACCGATCTGCTCGGCGGCGCGAGCTACGCCGACTTCTGCGCGAGCGGCTCCCAGGAGCACCGCAACCTCGCCGGCAAGACGCTGTGGGCCTTCACCTTCCGAGCGCTCCTGCGCCACGGCTATCTCTACGCCGACCCTCACCCCGGCAACTACCGTTTCCTGGACGACGGCCGCGTCGGCTTCCTCGACTTCGGCTGCGTGAAGGTGATGCCCGCGCCGCTCGTCGGCGACATGAAGCGCTACATGCGCGCCGCGATCGACGCCGACTGGCACGAGTTCGACAGAGCCTGCGTCGAGGTGCTCGGCTACGACCCCGACGACGAGACCTGGGATCTCTACCGCAGCTACACGCTCGAGCTGCTCATGCCGCTGATGACGCACGACGAGTGGGTCTGCTCTCGCGACAAGGCGCGTGAGACGGTGAGCTATCTCTCGCGCGGCCTCCAGAAGATCGCCTTCAAGGACGGCGAGATGCCGTCGCTGCCGAAGGTGCCGAAGATGCCGCAGGACTTCACCTTCGTGAACCGCCTGCAGTGGGGCCTCGCATCGGTGATGGCCGGGCTCGGCACCGTCGCGCGCTTCCGCCCGATCATCGAGCCGCTCATCCGCGACGGCGTGCACCCGGTGCCCGAGCTCTGACTCAGGCGAGCGGCGCCGCACCGGTCGACGCATCCGCGGGCAGGTGCAGCACGAAGCGCGTGCCTCGTGGCTCCCTGGGCTCGCAGGCGATGCTGCCGTGGTGGGCCTCGACGATCTCGCGCGTCATCGCGAGGCCGAGCCCGGTCCCTCGCTGCTTGGTGGTGAAGAAGGCGTCGAAGATCGACGCGCGCAGCTCCTCGGGGATGCCGGGGCCGTCGTCCTCGACGACGATGTCGACGCCACCTCCCGCCGCGCCGCGCACCCCGACGACGATCGTGCCACCCTCCGGCATCGCCTCCCGCGCGTTGCGCACGAGGTTCAGGAGCGCCTGCCGCACCAAGGTCTCGTCGAGCGGCACCTCGCCGAGACCATCCTCGATCTCCATGCGCAGCGCGACGCTCGAGCGCGCGAGCTCCGGCTCGACGAACACGAGCACCTCGCGCACCAGATCACCGACGTCCTCGCTCGCGAGCGCGGGCTGCGGACGACGCGCCATGCTCAGGTACTGCTCGCTGAGCCGCGAGAGCCGCGCCGTCTCCGACTTGATCGCCAGGAGCAGCTCGAGCGGCTCACGCTGGCTCTCGTCGAGCTCGGACTCGAGCAGCTCGAGGTTGAGCCCGATCGCCGACAGCGGGTTGCGGATCTCGTGCGTGATGTGGGCTGCCATCTTGCCCACGGTGGCGAGCCGCTCCGCCTTCACGAGCTCGCTGCGCGCGTCGCGGATGGCCGCGACCATCGCCTCGAAGGTGCGCGAGAGCTCCCCGAGCTCCCCCGGCTCCGCGACCGGCTCGCGCGGCCTGAGATCGCCGCGCGCGACCGTCTCCGCGCGACGCGTGACGACCTCGAGCGGGCGCAGGAGGCGCCTCGCGTAGAGCGAGAGCGCGACGCCGACGAGCAGGGTGAGCACCGAGAGGCCGACGAGCAGCCGCAGCGAGCGCTGCTCCCGCTCGCGCGCGAGCTGCGAGATGCGCGCCATGGAGCTCTCCGCCCCGTCGCGGATGCGGCGCAGCCGCTGACCGACCTCCGCCTCACGACGCACGAGCTCCGCCTGCGCGCGCTCCGCGCCGGCGCGATCGCCCAGCGCGAGCAGCTCGAAGAGCCTGGCGAAGCGCTCTCCGTCGCCCTGCATCGAGGCCTCGAGCGCGTCGAGCTCGACCGACACGCTCGCGCGCAGGGCCTCGGCGTCCTCCTGTCGATCGCCGAGGCGCTGCGCGCCCCGACGCAGCTGCGCGAGGCTCAGCGGGCGCGCTCGCCTCGCCGTGTCGATCCACTCGCGCACGTCTGCCGGGTTCTTCGCGGCCGTCACGTGGTTGAGCTGCGCGCCGAGCACGTTCTGCTCGGCGAGCGCCTGCCCCACGTGGAGCAAGAGCGGCACGTAGGCCGAGCGCAACAGCTCCGCCTCGGCCGCCGCGGCGCGCAGATCACGCAGCCCCAGCCCGAGCGTCGCGCCGTAGGCCACGAGCAGCACGAGGTAGCTCGAGAAGAGCCTTCTTGCGATGGTGCCACCGCGAGCGCCCCTCGGCTGCTCGTCGCTCATGGCGCCGATGACTCGGCCTCGGCGGGCGAGCCCGCAGCGTCGGAGCCGAGGTCGTCGAGACCGAGCCCACGGGCGAGCCAGGTGATGAGATCGTCGACCGGCGCACCGATCGATCGGAAACGCGCGAGGCTCGCCGCGCAGGCCGTCACGATGCGACCACCGCCGGCGTCTTCGTGCTGGGCGCGGCGCTGCTCGGCGATGGCGCGCGACGCGTCGGGCATGCTCACCGGGAGCAGCCCACCACCACCGCTGCAGTCGCCCGCCTCACGACGGCGCTGGAACTCGCCGGGCGCGGTGCCGGTGATGCGCGCGAGCAGCGCGCGTGGCTCGTCGTAGCGGCCTAGACCGCGGCCGAGCTTGCAGGGGTCGTGGTAGCGCAGCGTGGCGTCGGTGGAGACCTGGGCGAAGCGCTCGAGCGAGCGGTGCGCGAGATCGACGAGGAGCGTGGGCTCGCGCACCGCGACGCCGAGGCGCGGGTAGTCGACGAGCAGCGTGCGGGCGCAGCCCGGGTCGAGCACGATGAGGCGCTCGGCCGAGGCCAGCTCGGCGGCGAGCTTCGCCGCAGCGCGCAGGAAGCCGGGCCGGTCGCCGGCGTCGAGCAGCGACATGCCGCAGCAGAGCTCCACGGGCTGCGCCGGCTCACCCAGGAGCGCCTCGACCACACGCAGGCCGAGCTCCGCCTCGCGTGGCGCGAGCCTCGTGTAGCCACAGCCGAGCAGCACCCGCGTCCGCGAGGCCCTCCCTCGGGCGAGCCTTTGCGCGAAGGCGGCGTGCTCGGCCTCGCGCCGTGCGTATCGGGCGGCGCTGCGCCGCACCTCGGCGGGCTCGAGCCCCAGATCGGCGACGCCCGCGCGCGCGTCGAGCAGCACGGTGGCGACCTCGTTGCCGTGATCGCAGCGCTCGCGACAGGCCATGCAGCCGGTGCACGCGTAGGGCGTGCGCGCGTGCGCCTGCTCGGCGGGCACGTGCCCCCGTGCGAGGAAGTACGAGGTCGACATCTTGCCCCAAGGGGTGAGCGCCTCGTTCGGCTCCGCGTTCGAGACCGGGCAAGCCGCGCGGCAGAGCTTCGGGCAGTAGACGCACTTCTGCAGGGCGTCGTCGTGCGCTTCGAGCAGCTTCAGGCGGAGGTACGACATCGGCGTGGGGGTGCTCAGGCCTTCGAGGTGCTGGCGCGCGTCGCCCGCGCGCCCCGCAGCTTGGGTGACTTCGCCGTCGTGCTCTCCCGTGCGACCGGCGTGCCCTTGGCGACACGCACGGCGGTCGATGTACCGCGAGCCCCCGCCCTGCCGTCTGCAGCGCGGCCGCCGGCGGGCGCTCGATCGACGAGCACCGGGCCTGGGGCCTCGGCTTCGTCGAGGCTCGAGACGACCGCACCGTGCGAGGCCTGGGGGAGGCGCACGACGAAGCGCGTGCCTTCGCTCGAAGAGCTCACGTCGACGGTGCCCCCGTGCTCTTCGACGATCTTCTTCACGATCGACAGCCCGAGCCCCGTGCCGCCGCGTTTCCCGCTCGTCACGAAGGACTGGAAGAGCCGCCCGCGCACGTCCTCGGGGATGCCGCCGCCGGTATCGGCCACCGAGATGCAGAGCTCGTCTGCGATGCGCTCCACGCGCACGGTGAGCGTGCCGCCCTTCTCGCTCATCGCCTCCACGGCGTTGCGTACGAGGTTGTGCAGGAGGCGCATCAGCTTGATCTCGTCGAAGCGCGCGACCCCTCGGTCGAGCACCTCCATGACGAGCTCGACGCGGGTCCCCTCGATCTCGCGGCGGAAGTGCTTCTCTGCTTCGGCGAAGAAGCCCTCGAGGAACACCTTGCGGAGCAGGATCGAGCGCTCGCCTCGCGCGAAGGCGAGCACCTCCTGCTGCATCTGCACGATGGCCTCGAACTGCTTGGACACGATGCGAGCCTGCTCGGCGCGCGCCTCGGCATCGTTCGTCTTGGCCATCATCTGCACGTAGCCGTGCACCACGCTGAGCGGCGTGCGCAGGTCGTGCATCGCGCTGGAGAAGAGGCGCCCGATCGACGTGAGGCGCTCGCTGCGCTCACGCTCCACGCGCGAGAGGTAGAGCCTCACCGCCGTCGAGGCGTTCGCCGAGACGAGGCGGAGCAGCGCGCGCGCGTCTTGCGAGAAGCCACCAGCGCGCGTCGCGTTGTAGAGCGCGAGCGCGCCGATCGGCACGTCGCCCGGGCCTTCGAGCGGCATCGCGATGGCGCTCTTCACCTCCATGCCGAGCAAGGTGCCGATGCGCTTGGACAGCACGACGCGGTCGACCTGCTCTCCGATGAGCTCGCCGAGCCCGAGCGGCGCGAGCGGCCCGGGCTCGCTCGCGGGCGGGCGGTCCTCGCTCGCCGCGAGGTGCTGCGCCTCGTTGAGTCGCATCGCCTGGCCCGCGATGCCCTCTCCGCGACGCACGCTGAGCCTGTGCACGGTGCCCGCCCCCGCGAGGCGGGCGTCGCGGCGGTCGGGGCCCGTGCGCCGGGCACCGACGTCGAGGAAGTAGAGCCAGACGCCGTCTTCGCCCTCGTCGACCATCAAGCCGCCGGCCTGCGCACCGCAGGCACGCGCGGCCTCGGTGATCACCGCGCGAGCGAGCTCCTCGAAGGTCGCGGCGCGCGCCATCGAGCTCTCGAGCTCGAAGAGCAGCTTCAGATCCGCGACGCGGTGCTCGAGCTGCTCCTTCGTCTCGACGAGCTGCATGTTCTTCTGGATCACCGAGAGGAAGAGGCGCGAGTTGTCGATCGACACGGCCGCCTGCGTGGACAGCACGGTGAGCAGCTCCTCGTCGTACTCGCTGAACTCGTCGTGGTGGTGCGCGCCGCCCGAGAGGGCGTTGACCTGATCTGGCCAGGTCGGCCCACGTTTGTTGAGCACCTGGATGACGCCGATCGTGCGCCCCACGTGGTTCTTCAGTGGCGCGGCGAGGATCGAGCGGGTGCGGTAGCCCGTCATCTCGTCCCACTGCCGCGAGAAGCGCCGGTCGCGGTATGCGTCCTTGATGCGCACCGTCTGCCCGTACTTCGCGACGTGCCCGGCGATGCCCGCCCCCACCGGCAGCTCGATCGCGCGCGCTTCGTCGCCGAGGATGATGCGCGACAAGAGCCGCTGGCGCTGCTCGTCGAGCAGGTAGAGCGTGGCGCGGTCGGCCTCGAGCAAATCCGCGATCTTGCGGAGGATCAGCTCGAGCAGCTGATCGAGATCGAGCGTGCTGCCGAGCGCCAGCCCGACGTCGCGCAGCGCCTTGACCGTGCGCTCCGAGCGCGCGTAGAGCACGTCGAGCTCGGCGACCTTGGCCTCGAGCTCCGCCGCGCGCCGGGCGAGCTCGTCCCGCTCGCGGAGCACGTCCGCGACCTTGGGCGTGGCGCCGGAGGGTGCGGGCCGACGGGGAGGCACCCGACGACGGTAGGCGCCCAGGCCTCGAACGTCCACCACCTCGGGGGCCCGCGAGCCGGGAAGGTTGCGGGGATCCTCAGGGCTGGCTAACTAGCGATCCTGATGGCGCTGAAGCAAGTCCAGGTGACGGTGCGCGGCCGGGTTCAGGGCGTCTACTTCCGCGCCTCGACGCAGCGTGAAGCCCGGCGCCTCGGCCTCACGGGCTGGGTGCGCAACCGCCCCGACAGCTCGGTCGAGTTCTGCGCGGAGGGCGAAGAGGAGAGCCTCAAGGAGCTCATCGCCTGGGCCCACCGCGGTCCGAGCGCGGCCCGCGTCGAGCGGGTCGACGTGCGCTGGCGCGGCTATGTGGGCGATTTCCCCGACTTCCGATACGCGGAGTGATGCGAGACGAGCCGAGCCTCGGTGCCACGGGAGGAAGCGCCGCGCCCCGGAGAGCGTTCTCTCTCGCGATGCGCCCCCGCCTCGAAGCGTCGATCGTCGCGGCGGCGCTCGCGCTGCCCGCCCCGGCCGGCGCTCAGCCCGCTGCCAGTGCGAGCTCGTCCGCGCGTGCCGAGCCCTCGGCCCGCGACGCGAGCTCGACGCCCAAGCCACCGCCCGACGCGGAGCTCCCGGCGCTCCCCACGCTCCCGCCGATCAAGCTCGCCGAGCCCACGCCCGAGGCGAGCAAGGAGGTCGAGAGCCTGCTGGAGCGCTTGGTGTCCTCCAAGCCCGACGTGCGTGAGCGCGCGCGCGAGGCCCTCGCACAGCCCTCCCCGACGCTCGTCCCCGCGCTGCACGCGAAGATCCAGGATCTGCGTGGCTCCCTCGATCGCGAGCGCGCGCCCAAGCTGCTGGAAGCTGCCCGCAAGGCCGCGCGAGACGATCGCAAGAAGGCGAAGAAGCAGGGCACGGCGAGCGAGCTCGAGGACGACGACTGGCTGCTCTTCCTGCACGCGAACCCTGCCCCCGACGACCCAGCTTGGCGCGACCTGGTGCAGCTGCTCGGGTGCGTACGCCTCTTGGGAGGCATCGGCAGCACCGAGGCGGTGCGCGAGCTGCTGCACCTGCGCGCCAACTTCGGCGAGATGCTGCGGCTCGACCTCTCCCGCCAGCTGACGAAGCTCGGCGACCGCGCCGTGGCCGCGCTCCACGAGGCCAAGCGCCACGACGCGGTCATCGTGCAGCGCTTCGCCGCGCTCGAGCTCGACAAGCTGGGCCGCGTCACCCCCGGCGAGGCCGTCGCCGTGCGCGATCCCGACGCACTCGCCGACGTGCTACGCGCCTTCGGGCGCAACCGCGACGTCGACGCCGTCGGCGTGCTCTTGAGCTTCGCCAACCACGACCGCAAGAAGGTGCGCGAAGCGGCCCGCGAGGGTCTGGTGGGGATCGGCGACGCCGCGCGCTGGCAGCTGCGCGACACATGGCAAGACCTCAGCGGCGACAAGGCCGATCGCAGCGTCGCCTGGGATACGCTCGCGAAGCGGATCTTCTGGGCCTACGACCAGAGCCGCCTCGCCGAGCTCGAGCGGCTCGCCGACGAGGGCTTCGAGGCGGCAAAGGCCAGCGATCACCCGCGCGCGGTGGGCGTCTTCGATCGAGTGCTCGCCCGTGATCCCCTCTTCGAGCGGCGACGCGAGATGTCGGCCTCCTACGTCGCGGTGGCGCGCAGCACACCGATCGAGCGGGGCGAGGAGCGCCTCGCGATGCTGCGCAAGGCGCGCCGGCTCGACCCCGAGTCGAAGGACGCAACCAAGCTCGACGCCGAGATCGCCTACGTCGAGGCGAAGCTGCTCATCGCGGACGGGCGCCCCGACCGCTACCTGCTCGAGCGCGCGCTCGAGCTCGACCCGGAGCACGCGGACGCACGCAGTCTGCTAGCGGGCTTCGAACGGAAGGCGCTCGTCGAGCGCGAGTCCAGCGAGCGGGGCGTCGCAGCGGCCGCCGTGGGTGGCGCGACGGCCCTGCTCCTGGCGCTCATCGCGCTGTGGGGGCGCTGGCGCCGTCCTCGGAGCCCCGAGCGGAGCTGAGCGCGGACTCGGGTCGGTCGTCGAGCCCCCGACAAAATGCGTCGAGCCACGGACCGTGGCCCGTGACTCGACGTAACTGCACGGCGTCGATCAGCCCGCGGCTTCCGCAGCCACCGGCTCGGCGGCCACCGGCGCCGCGACCTTGTCGGTCACCGGAGCGGCGTCCACGAGCTCGATGAGCGTCATCGGGGCGTTGTCGCCACGACGCGGCCCGAGCTTGATGATGCGCGTGTAGCCGCCCGGACGATCGGCGAAGCGCTTCGCCAGATCGATCATCACCTTCTCGACGATGTCGATCTTGGTGCCGTCGGCCTTCACCCCGAAGCGGGGCAGGTAGGAGCCGATGAGACGGCTGACGTGCAGGCGCTTCGCCTGATCCGCCGCCGAGAGCTCCTTGTGGGGCGTGTAGGCTGCCGTACCGAGACGGCGAGCCTTCGTGATGAGCTGCTCCGCGACGCGACGAAGCTCCTTGGCCTTCGCCTCGGTCGTCTCGATGCGCTCGTGCGTGATCAGGTTCGCGGCGAGGTTGCGCAGCATGGCGCGACGGCTCGACGTGTCCCGACCGAACTGCCTACCCGAATTCTTGTGACGCATGACGTGTCGCTCTCCGACAGGCCTGAGGCCTGTGCAATCCGATCAGCCCTCAGGCCTGGAAACCTTCTCGATCAGGCCTGGGCCTGCTGAGCCTTCCAGCGCTCGACGAGCGCCGGCCAGTTGTCGATCTTCATCCCGAGGGACAGGCCCATCTGCTGGAGGATCTCCTTGATCTCCTTCAGCGACTTGCGGCCGAAGTTCTTGGTCTTCAGCATGTCCTGCTCGGTGCGCTGGACGAGCTCACCGATGAGCGTGATGTTCGCGTTCTGCAGGCAGTTCGCGGAGCGCACGCTGAGCTCGAGCTCCTCGACCGAACGGAAGAGGTTCTCGTTGAGCGGCTCGTCTTCGCTGGAGGAAGACTGGTAGCTGGTCTCTTCGGTCTCTTCGAAGTTGATCCAGATGGAGAGCTGCTCCTTCAGGATCTTCGCCGCGAAGGCGACCGCATCTGCCGGGGTCACCGAGCCGTTGGTCCAGACCTCGAGCGTGAGCTTGTCGTAGTCGGTGACCTGACCGACGCGCGCGTTCTGGATGATGTAGTTGACCTTGCGGATCGGCGAGAAGAGCGCGTCCACCGGGATCGTGCCGATCGACATCGTGGGCGTCTTGTTGCGCTCGGCCGGCACGTAGCCGCGGCCGACGTTCACCGTCAGCTCCATCTGGAGCGGACCCTTCTTGTCGAGGATCGCGATGAGGTGATCGGGGTTCAGCACCTCGAGGCCGTCGACCAGCTCGATGTCCTTCGCGTAGACGGGGCCAGGGCCCTCCTTGTCGACGCGCACGGTGTAGGTCTTGGGCGAGGCCGCGCGGAACACGACCTCCTTGAGGTTCAGGATGATGTCGCTGACGTCCTCGACGACGTCCGGCACGGCGGTGAACTCGTGCAGAGCACCTTCGACGCGCACGGCCGTGATCGCGGCCCCCTGGAGCGAGGAGAGCAGCACGCGGCGCAGCGAGTTGCCGATCGTGATGCCGAAGCCACGCTCGAGCGGCTCACAGACGAACTTGCCGTAGAACTCGCTCTGGCCTTCCGGCTCGAGAACGATGCCCTTGGGGCGGATGAGGTCGCGCCAGTTGCGGGAGATGAGGCTGAGGTTCGCGTTGCTCATGAGAGGCTCCTGATGGGGGGTCGGCCGCGTCGGTCCCACACCCCGGGCCGCACTCGGCCGAGGGTGCCGCCGAACGGTGCGCGTCTCGCCGAGGCGAGGCGCTCACACGCGCGGAGAGGTCGTGACAGAGACAGGGGCGCCGGACCACCGAAGTGTCCGGCGCAATCGAAGCGAGGAGCTCGCGCCCCGCCTGGGACTCGAGCTCCCGAACGGGATCAGCGAGAGTAGTACTCGACGACGAGCTGCTCGCGCAGCTCCGGCTCGTTGACGTCTTCGCGAGGCGGCGGCGCCTTGATCGAAGCCTTGAAGTTCGCCTTGTCGACCTCGAGCCACGAGGTCTGGTTGCGACGCTCGCTGGCGGCGACGGCGGAGGTCACCAGGCCGAACTTGCGCGCGCCCTCGGTGAGCTCGAGCGTCTGGCCGACGCGCACGAGGTAGCTCGGGATGTCGACGCGCTTGCCGTCGAGCTTCACGTGACCGTGACGCACGAGCTGACGCGCCTCGCTGCGCGAGCCCGCGAAGCCGGCGCGGTAGATCGCGTTGTCGAGGCGACGCTCGAGCAGGGCGATCATCTCCTCACCGGTGCGGCCCTTGCGGCGGCTCGCCTCCTGGTAGTAGCCCTGGAACTGACGCTCCAGCACGCCGTAGATGCGGCGGACCTTTTGCTTCTCGCGAAGCCGGACCGCGTACTCGCTCAGCTTGATGCGGCCCTGGCCGTGCTGCCCCGGCGGGTACGGACGACGGGTGTAGGCGCACTTCTCCGAGTAGCAGCGCTCTCCCTTGAGGTAGAGCTTCATGCCCTCGCGGCGGCAGAGCTTGCAGACGGGACCAA
>CALKVW010000220.1 GCA_938004785.1 uncultured Polyangiaceae bacterium | reverse complement strand
CTTGGGAGGGCCAGGGCCGCGCACCCGCGCGGCCCCAGGGTGGGCATCACCACCACCATCGCCCCCTGACGAGTGGGGCCGGACGTATTCGGCGTACGACCGCTTCGGCGAGCTGGTGTGGGTCAGGCCCGGGTCCGCCCGCGAGATCCACGAGCTCGTCGTCACACTCGAGCCCGGCGAAGCGACGTGGATCCTCGAGGCCTGGATGCGCGAGCCCACCACCGCCGACACGCTCATGAAGCTCGACCGCGAGCTGCACGGCACGAGCTCGAGCGACGGGCTCGACGTATCGACCCGGCTCGCGTCCGCGGCGCGCCGCCTCGCCGACGATCTGCGCTTCGAGAGCATCGTCCCAACGTCAACCGCCGGGGCATGACCCACGACAGCGAGGTCGCATGTGGAATCCACGACTCGAACACGCAGCGCAGGTGGTTCTTCGCACACGAGCTGCGCATGAACCTCTGGGCGAGACAGACGGGCGAGCCACCGGTCTACCACCGCGAAGCGATGGGCGCGCTGGCGTACTGGCTCCGCGCCGAGCAGCTCGGCAGGGTGGCGAGCTATGTACCGAGAGCACCTCGAAGAAATCTCCCGCGAAGTCTGGACCCGGGGCCCCCTCAGCCGCCCTCCCCGGAGGTTCAGTTCCTGTGGAACGGCTTCATCGATCCCGACGGTTCCTGAGCCTCGCGTTGTTCATGTTCACGACAGCCGCCCCCATGACGAGCGAGGCCACGGTGAAGACGACAGTCATCACGCCGAAGAGGTACCCACCCGGATTGACCATCGCCAAAGTGGAGCGTCTCACCCTCGCGAGGAGACAGGTGCTCGATCGAACGGGCGTCGAGCTCCTGCCGACGAGGTCCTTCGACCTGGATAGCACGTGGTGGCGCCGCGCGGAGATCGCCGAGCCCAAACGGGTCGACCTCTACTGTGGCTCCGCGACGCTCTCTCCGGCACACATCGCGTGGGTGGGCGTCGACGATCGCAAGGTCCACTTCGTCGGTAGAACGACGAGCAACGACCTCGCCCTCGTTCAGCGCATGTACGACGACTTCGAGGTGTGGCAGCGCCCTACTCCAATCGTCGTCACGGTAGGCGCCGAGTCCAAGCTCGCGGAGCACGTGCGCTCGCTGCTTCCGACCATGGATGCCGGATGGTACAGCCACGTGCTTCGCATCTGGGACGCGGGGAAGCTCGGTGTCGTCGCTTCGTCCATCGACGACGAGCTCGTACACTTCCGAGTACGCGCGACCACCGAGCACATGGGCTACGGGCGCACAGCGCGGCATCAGGCCGAAGGGTCGCTTTCAGTGCGGCGCAAGGACGGCTGGCCTGCTCGACTCGAACTGAAGGGTCAATGGTCTCGTCCGGTCCCAGTCTTGGCTGGTGACAGCACCTACCACGGCACGCTCGAGCTCACGGCGACGTGGACCTACGCCTCGGATCCGCCACCAGCGGCGAGGCTGAACGAGGGCTCGCCCACACCGAGCGCCCCGTGACTTCGCGGATCCGCTCCGGTCACCGGGCGATCGAGCTGCGCTCCGAGGAGTACGGCGCGCCCATGCTCTGAGGCCCCGCGTCCGCGGGCGCCCCCCCCCCCGCGCTCCCGCGACCCTCGTTCGCTCCTCTCGCCCGCGCCGCGAAGAATTTCCTCCGCCCACCGATGACTTCGGCGGCCACGTGGAGTCCAAGCCTGGGAGGACCTTTCCATGCCCAAGCTCAGCAAGATCACCCCCTGCCTCTGGTTCGACACCCAGGCCGAAGACGCCGCCCGCCTCTACGTCTCGCTCTTCGAGGACTCGGGCATCGACCGCATCTCCCGCTACGGCAAAGCGGGCTACGAGCACCACAAGAAGCCCGAGGGCTCGGTGATGACCGTGGCCTTCCACCTCGCTGGGCAATCGTTCACCGCCCTGAACGGAGGGCCGATGTTCAAGCTCAGCGAAGCCGTCTCCTTCCAGGTGGGTTGCGACACCCAGGCCGAGATCGATCGCCTGTGGGACGCGCTCATCGCCGAGGGTGGCTCGCCCAGCCAGTGCGGCTGGCTCAAGGATCGCTACGGCCTCTCGTGGCAGATCCTGCCGAGCAAGCTCGGCGAGATGATGAGCGACCCCGACCCGGCCAAGGTGGGGCGCGTATCGCAGGCCTTCCTGCGGATGTCGAAGTTCGATCTCGCCACCATCGAGCGCGCCTACCGAGGCGAGTGAGGAACCCATGCCCGTTCATTCTCTGATCCCGCACCTGCACTTCGCCGGCGACGCAGCGCGCGCCATCGAGCTCTACGAGCGCGCCCTCGGCGCCAAGACCCTCTCCCGCATGACCTGGGCCGACATGCCCGGCGGCTCGCCTCCTCCGGGCGCGGCCGACAAGATCATGCACGCCGCGCTGGAGATCGGCAGCGCGCGCATCCTGCTCGCCGACCGCGTCGAGGCCTCTCCCGAAGTGCCCGCGAGCAACGGCACCGTGATGATCGAGTTCGACGATCCCAAGGAGATGGAGGCGCCCTTCGCGGCGCTCGGCGAAGGCGGCAAGGTCACGATGGCCCTGCACGACGCCTTCTGGGGCGCGCGCTTCGGCATGGTGACCGATGCGCTCGGCGTGGCATGGATGTTCCACTGCGCGCTCGAGAAGTGCTGAGCTCTCCTGGGAGCGCCCGCACGGCGCTCCCCTTCCAACTGCCACCAAGGGGATCGTGACCATGCGTGTGATGGTGATCGTGAAGGCGACGAAGAACTCCGAAGCCGGCGTGATGCCGAGCGAGCAGCTGCTCACCGACATGGGCCGCTTCAACGAGGAGCTGGTGAAGGCCGGCGTGATGGTGGGCGGCGACGGACTGCACCCGAGCAAACGCGGCAAACGCGTGCGCTTCGCCGGCGGCGAGAAGACGGTCGTCGACGGGCCCTTCGCCGCGACCGAGGAGCTCGTCGCGGGCTACTGGATCTGGAAGGTCGATTCGATGGACGACGCGCTCGCCTGGGCGAAGCGCTGCCCCGACCCGATGCCCGGCGAACAGGCGGTGCTCGAGATCCGCCCCATCTTCGAGGCCGAAGACTTCGGCGCCGAGTTCACGCCCGAGCTGCGCGCCAAAGAAGACGCGCTGCGCGAGGAGCTCGAGCGCCAGCAGCGAGGCTGAGCGAGGGCGAGGCGGTGAGCCGCGCCCTCTCCACCGAGCACGCTCTCCACCCCGCCCGGTGCACGGCCGACCCACCCTCGGAGGCACTCGTCACCCGCTTGCGCCGGGCGCGGAAAGTTCCGTAGGCTTGGATCTTGGCAGCAGTGTGCCGCGGATCCGACGGCGCGCGACGGAGCCCCAGGGCCCATCGTGCGGCGTCGCCCACGCGAAAAGGAGAGGTTCCCTTGATGACGCGACGGACTGGAACACGCCTCGGAGTCCTCGGAGCGGCCTGCATCGCGTTGATCGCCGCGAGCGCTTGCAGCAGCGACGACTCGAGCTCGGGCAGCGGCGGCTCGGGCGGCTCCGCGCAGGGCACGGGCGGCTCCAGCACGAGCAGCTCCGGCGGCGGCGACACCGGAGGCGGCGGCCCGGTCGACCCTTGCGAGGGCGTCGAGTGCGACCCGGGCCAGCTGTGTCAGTCGGGCATCTGCGTGCAGGGCTGCTCTCCGAGCGATCCCTGCCCGGGCAGCCTGAGCTGCTGCGGCGGCGTCTGCGTCGACGTCGCCTCGGACCTCGAACACTGCAGCCAGTGCGACGAGGCCTGCCCCCAGCCGCCGAACGTCGCCGCGATCTGCGACACCGGCGTCTGTCAGCTGGGCGCCTGCGCCCCCGGCTTCGAGGACTGCGACGGCGACAGCTCGAACGGCTGCGAGTCGGCCACCGCCTGCTCGTGCACGCCGGGCGAGACCCAACCCTGCTACCCCGGCCCGCCCGGCACCGAGAGCAACGGCCCCTGCATGGCGGGCACCCGCACCTGCAACCAGGCCGGCACGGCGTGGAGCCTGTGCAGCGGCTTCGTGCTGCCGACCGCCGAGCTCTGCGCCAACGGCGTCGACGAAGACTGCAACGGCACCATCGACGACGTGCCCGACCTCGACGGCGACGGCTGGACCGCCTGCAACGGCGACTGCTGCGAGACGACCATCCAGTGCAGCAACCCCGCGGGCGTCAACCCCGGCGCCTTCGAGTTCGTGGGCAACGGCGTCGACGACGACTGCGACGCCGCGAGCTCGGACACCGTCGCGGCGCCGCTCTGCAGCTCGGCCACCGCCTTCACTGGCGTGACGCCGCTGCAGCTCGCTCAGGCGATGGACATCTGCCAGCAGACGACGGCGAACCCGCCGGCTGCGCAGCGCAAGTGGGGCCTCATCAACGCCTCCTTCCGGCTCGCCAACGGCAGCGTGCCGAGCGCGGCGCAGCTCGGCACCATGCAGAACAGCCAGTCGGCGGTGCTGCAGAACTACGGCACCGGCGGCATCGTGCCCCAGCGCGGCGCCACCATGGCGGGCATCTCCTCCGGGTGGATGCGCGACCAGAACGACCCGGGCTACGTCGCCCCGAACGGCGGCACGAACTTCGGCGTCTCGAGCCAGCCCCCGGCGGCCTACCTCGCGGCGAACGGCGGAAACCTCCCCTCGTCGGCTGGTTGCAGCGGCAACTGCCCGGCCGGCAGCGGCGCGAACGATCCGATCAACCTGCGCCTCGAGCTCAGGGTGCCGACGAACGCGCAGTCCTTCTCGTACCAGTTCCGGTTCTTCTCCTCGGAGTACTGGACCTACTCCTGCACCACGTTCAACGACTTCTTCCTCGCGCTGCTCGGCTCGGGCGCGGCGGGCATCCCGGCCGACAAGAACATTTCCTTCGATGCCATGGGCAACCCGCTCAGCGTCAACAACGGCTTCTACGACCTGTGCGTGCCGAAGGGCTGCTACACCTGCCCCGCCGGCACCGGTCAGCTCGCGGGTACGGGCATGCAGCTCGGCAACACCGGCGGCGGCACCGTGTGGCTCCAGACCACGGCGCCCATCGTGCCCGGCGAGACGATGACCCTCGAGCTGATGGTCTTCGACGTCTCCGACAACATCCTCGACTCGCTCGTGCTGCTCGACGCCTTCACGTGGAGCATCAATCCCTCGAGCGTCGGCACCGGGCCGCCGGGCTGAATCGATCGTTCGGCCCGCTCCCCGCGACTCGGAGGACTCGACCATGATGCGCACCGCTTCCATCGCTTCGGTCTCGCTGCTCGCTGGCCTGTGGCTCGTCGCCTGTGGCGACGACACGAGCAACAGCTCCGGCAACTCGACGAGCTCCTCGCAGGGAGGCGGCGGCACCGGAGGAGCCGGCGCGACGACGACGAGCAGCCAGAGCGGCACCGGCGGGCAGATCTTCGTCGGCAGCGGCGGAGGCGGCACCGGTGGCGAAGAGGGCTGCCTCGCGGAGGAGGCCGAAGCGACGACGAGCCCACTCGACATCGTCGTCTTGCTCGACCGCTCGGGCAGCATGGCGGGCGCGCGCTGGGACGGCAGCGTCGGCGCGCTCACGGCCTTCTTCCAGGACCCGGGTGGCTCGGACATCTCCGCCGCCATCAGCTACTTCCCGCCGCCGGTCGAGGTGAACGTCTGCCAGCCGGAGAGCTACGACCCGCCGCAGGTGCCGCTCACGAGCCTCGCCAACCCCGCGGCGCTCGTCGACGACATGCAGGCCCAGTTCCCCGGCGGTGACTACACGCCGACCTGGGCCGGCCTCTATGGCGCGCTGCTCTACGCCAACGACCTGCAGGATCAGAACCCCGACCACGTGGTGATCGTGGTGCTCGCGAGCGACGGCGACCCGACGACCTGCAACACCGACATCCCCTCGATCGCCGAGCTCGCCGACACGGCCTACCAATACAATGGCGTGCGCACCTTCGTGATCGCCATCCAGGGATCCACGGTCGCGAACCTCGACCAGATCGCCGCCGCGGGCCAGACCACGGCCGCGCTCGACGTGACGACGGACATCAACCTGTTCAAGCAGAAGATGGACGAGATCCGCGCCGAGGTCCTCTCCTGCGAATACGTCATCCCCGATCCGACCTCCGGCGAGTTCGACGCCACCAAGGTGAACGTGAAGTACACCCCGGGCGGTAGCGGCACCCCCCAGAGCATCCCGCAGGCGCAGAGCGCAGGCGATTGCGGCAGCGGCGCGGGCTGGTACTACGACAACCCCGCAGCCCCGACGAAGATCTTCTTCTGCCCGTCGACCTGCGAAGAGATCCAGGGCGACGAAGCGGCCAAGGTCGGCTTCGTCTTCGGCTGCCCGACGATCATCAAGTAGGGCGCGAGGCCTGCGCCTCGCGTCGCATCGCGTGCCGCTTCGCCGGGGCCACCGCGCCGAAGACTCGGCGTCGAAGGTTCAGCGCCGGAGCGCCAGGTAGATGCTGTCGGCCCACACGCCGTCGATGCAATAGGTCCGCTCGGCGCGCCCCGTCTCGACGAAGCCGAGGCGCTCGAGCAATCGCAGTGAGGCTGCGTTGCCCGGGTCGACGTCCGCCACGAGCTCGTCGATCGCGCGTGTCGCGAAGACGTGGGCGACGACGGCGCTCGCCGCCTCGAAGGCGTAGCCGCGCCCCCAGAGATCGGGGCGCAGGATGAAGCCGATCTCTGGGAGGCGGTAGAACCCGGCCTTGCCGACGACCGAGCCGTCGAGCTCGATCACGAAGTCTTCGCTCTCGTCGGGGCTCGAGGCGATCATGGCGTCGAGCCAGGCGCGGGTCGTCTCGAGGTCGCGGTGCGGGCCGGTCGACCAGTGGCGCGTGGCGCGTGGGTCCGAGAGCACGGCGTGCAGGTCGTGCAGATCCGAGGCGCGCGCGCGGCGCAGCGAGAGCCGCGAGGTACGAAGCACGGTCATGGCCGAGGCGGTGTCGCAGAGCGCGCGAGAGACAGCAAGGCCCGCTCCGGCGGAGGAGCGTCGTGCGTCACACTGCAGCGACCGGGCGCGATGAGCCGTGCATGGTCGCCCCGCGCCGTGCCGTCCTCGTGCTGTCTGGCCTCGCGCTCCTGCCCTGCGCACCCGCACGCGCAGGCGCGGAGCCCGCCGAGGCACCCGCGCTCTCCGACGAAGCCGCTGGTGACGGCGCGCGCCTGGTGCACGTGCTCGTGCCGCTCTGCCACGGCGCCCAGGTGGATTGCGGAGGCCGGCGCGCGGGCGACCCGCTCGACCTCGAGCAGAACCTCTATTGGGGCGCGATCTTCGGGCACCGGCGCTTCGCTCTGCGGGCGGCGAGCCGCTTCGAGCTCGTGGAGCGCAGCGTGCTCGATGCGCCGCGCCTCGAGCGAGTGGTCGTGCGCCTGCGGCGGGAGCGCGGCGCCCCGGAGAGCGCACCCGAGCTGATCGTGGTGCTCGACGCCTGGCGAGGCGATCGCATCGACGAAGCGCTCACGGCCTTCTTCGACGAGGCCGCGCGAGGCGCGAAGCTCGACTTCGTCGACGCGGGTGTGGCGCGCGAGCTACAGATCGATCTGGTGGGCTTCGCCGGCCACAACCGCATGCTCGACGGCACCGCTGCGGGCGCGCACGTGGCTCGGCCGGGCGACCGCCCCACGCCGAGCTTCGTCTTGGCGTGTCACTCGCGCGCGACCTTCGAGGCGCCGCTCGCCTTACGAGGCTCGCGCCCGCTCGTGCTCACGCAGGCGCTCATGGCGCCCGAGGGATACCTCGTGGAGGCGCTCGCGCTGGGTCTCGCCGCGCGCGAGTCGCGGCGCGCGCTGCGGCATCGCCTCGGCGCCACCTACGCGCGCTGGCAATCAATCGACGAGGGCACGGGGCGGGCGATCTTCGCGCCGATTGGAGAGAGTCGGTAGACCGGGTGGGCTTCAGCTCGGAGTCCTCTCCTCGATGCGCAGCGTGCTCGTCGCGCAATACGCCTCGCCCCACATCGAGATCGTCGCACGCCCCGGGTCGTCCATGCCCTCGCAGACGAAACGGATCCGAAAGCCGTGGTTCTCGTCGAGCACCTCGGCCGAGCAAGGCTCCTCGCGAAGCCCGCTCCGCGCGTACTCTTGTTGCTCGGGGTCGCCTTCGACCGTCCAGCCGACGGACAGACAGGGTCCAATGCAGCAGATGGGCGCGTTCTCGCAGCCAGACGCGCGATTCTTCGCGAGGTAGCGGCCGGGCTCGCCTGGCTTCTCCGAGGCCTCGGCGAGCGGCGCGAGCGTCATGCCCGCGCTGACGCTGTCGAGCGAGGCTGGCAGCAAGCCGACCGACAGGGTGTCGACGTCGAGCATGTGTCGGCAGATGACCTCGTCGGGGCCGAGGCTGATGTCGCGCACGACGCCAGAGCGCTCGACGCGCAAGGTGGCGTGGTTGGGCTCCGGCTCGCGGTACGCGGCCTCACCGCCACAGCTCGCCATGCCGAGGACGGCGGCGAGCGAGACGATCGCCGATCCATATGCTTGCTGGTACATCTATCAGGAACCTAGCACGCGATCACCTCGGCCGATGCGTGGTGCCGTCGCCGGGCGTGATGAACAGCACCTTCGTGGGACCATCGACGTCGGCGGTGTGCCACACACCGCGCGGGTTGATCGCGGCCTGGCCTTCGCGCAGGAGCACCCTGCGTTGCTCGCCGTCGATCTCCTGAATGAGCGTGATCGAACCTCCGAGACAGACCACGAGCTCCTCTCCGGCCGGGTGCATCTCCCAGCCCGTCCAGGGCGCGTCGAAGTCGTGCAGCGCCACGAGGCGCCCCTCGGCGCCGTCGCCTGCGTGGCGCTCGTCGTAGGCCGCGTAGAACGCCGGTCCCTCGAAGGCCGGCTCACGCACGGCGCGCGCGCCGAGGCCGAGGTGCACGGGGTGGGTCGAGAGATCGAAGGCTTCGTCGCTGCTCATGGTGGGCGCATCTTAGGGGATGCGGCGTGCATGGCTCCGGCCCCCGAACCCGGAGCGGCGCTCGCGAGCTCCGCATGGGCGACGCTCAACACGTGAAGCGCGATTCACGTTTCTGCATTGCGCCGAGGCTCGCGCCGTGGCACCTGCGGGTGCGCTTTCGGCAGCAACGATACCCGTCGCCGGCCGTAGCGAGTCGTGTGGATTCGCGCAGGAGGTTCGACCCTTGAAGAAGAACGACGTGTGGATGGTCTTGGCCCTCGCCCTCAGCTCGGTGGGCACCGCCGCCTGCAGCGGCAAGCTCAACGCCGACGCGAACTTCGGCGCCGAGCCGGCGCCGCCCGCACCGCCTCCGCCTGCGCCGGTGGCCGAGAAGCCCGAGCCGAAGGTGGTGAAGCCCGTCAAGGAAGGGCACGTCACGATCACCGACGATCACCTCGAGATCGACGACGTGATCCAGTTCGACACCAACAAGGCCACGATCAAGCCCGAGTCGAACGAGCTGCTCGACGACATCGTGAAGGTGATGACCAGCCACCAGGAGATCGGCGTGCTGCACGTGATCGGCCACACCGACGCGCGCGGCGACAAGGAGCTGAACCGCAAGCTCAGCGACGCTCGCGCCAACGCGGTGGTCAGCTACCTCAAGGCCAAGGGCGTCACGCAGCCGATGGACGCACGCGGCGCCGGCCCCGACGAGCCGCTCTGCACCGACGACACCGACGAGTGCCACACCAAGAACCGGCGCGTCGAGTTCAAGATCGAGAAGAAGTGAGCCGAGGGCGCGGCGGCGACCTGCGCCGCCGCCGCGCGACGATCCCGGCGCACGCGAGCGCCGCCGCGACGAGCCCCACCGAGGGACTCGCGGCGTGTGCGCCCACCACGGCGCAGCCGCAGCCTTCGGCCGCCGCGTTCGCCGCGCCCGCGCCTCCTCCTTCGCCTCCGCCAGCCCCGCCTCCGGCGCCCGCGCCTCCCGCGCCGCTCGCGCCTCCTGCGCCCGACGGCGCGCCGCCCTCGACGCTGAGCTCGAAGCTCTGCTCGGTCTCGAGCTCTCCGTCGCTCACGACGACTGTCACGGCGACGAGCGCAGCGGCATCGCTCGGCACGCTCCACCTGAGCTCTCCGTTCGCGGGGTCGATCGTCATGCCCTCGGGTGCGACGAGGAGCGCGTGGCTGAGCACGTCGAGCGGGTTTCGATCGTAGGCGTCGACGTCGTAGGCGTAGTCGGCGCCCAGCGCGGTCGAGAGAGGGGGCAGGGTGGTGATGATCGGCGCGTGCTTCTTCGGCTCGCTGAAGACGAAGAAGCCGCCCGAGACGCCGCGTGAGCCACCGTGCGCGGCGGTCTCCACGTCGCCCGCGTCGGAGGGGTAGTTCACGACGCCGTTCGGCGTCGCGTCGCGCAGCCAGACCGTGGTCGAGCCGCCGCCGTCGAGGTTCACCGTGTCGACGTGGCCGAGCGCCACCGACCAGGTCGCGAGCTGGGGCAGCGACATGCCTCGCGCGGTGTCGCGCCTGCCGTCGACGCCGACGAGCGAGATGCGCCCGTCGCCGCGGATGCCCGCGATCGTGCGAGGGTTCGCGGCGATGAAGCTCGCCGAGCTGATGCCCTCGGCGGCGTAGTCGGCGTTCGAGGTGAGCGCGGTGCCGCCGGCGACGAGGCGCGGACCGCCGCCGTGCGCCTCGCTCGCGGCGGGCCAATCGGCGCCGACGCCGACGAGCGCGACGAGCGGATCGCCGGCGGCGGAGAGCCCGAAGGCGCTGCGGGCCACCGCGTTGGTGCCCAGCAGGTTGCCTTCGTGTTTGAGCAGCGACACGGGCGCACAGCCCGTCGTGAAGTAGCCACCGTTGACCGCGGCCACGGCGCCGAGCTGGGCCGCCATCGCGCCGATCGTCTGGCAGCCGTTGCTACGGTGGGCCTCGATGCGTAGCGCTGGGTTCACTGGGTCGACGAGGAGCTCGTGCACGACCTGCGGACCGCCTGCGTAGTCGGCGTAGCGCTTGGCGCGCCAGACCACGCCTTCGTAGGGCTCACTCTCCGTCCACGCGTCGCCGATCCACGCCGTGCGCAGCACGAAGCCGCCCGCCTGCTCGGCGCCCCCGTAGCTGTCGACGACGACGAGCACGGGCCCTGCGGGCACGAGCGCCTCGGCGATCTGGTTGCCTCGCGCGAGACAGCCCGAGAGCGTGCCGCTCGAGAGCGCGCCGCCCACGACGAGGTGCACGTCGACGTCGACGCCGCCGCCGTCGCCTTGGATCCATGCGGTGAGCCTGCCCGCGGCCGGCGCCTCGACGACGTAGGCGCGCTCCGGCCCGGACTCGTCGACGCCGGGCGCGCAGTCGTAGGCGTCGACGAGCGAGCTTGCGCCCTCGGTGTTGCCCGCGATCGCGAAGGGGTTCTCGGGCAGCGTGAGGGGCTGCTCGAAGGTGGCCGGAGGCGGCGCGGCCTGCGCGACGGTGTTCGCGGCGCAGGAGAGGAGCACGCCGACGAGGATCGGGCGAGCGAGTCGCATGCGCTGTCGTTCGCACGCCCGTGCTGGGAGGCAAAGCCCGGCTGCGGGCAGCACCGGCGAGCCGCCCCACGGCGGGCGTTCAGCTGTGGAGAACTTCTCCGGCCCGCGCGCCCGTGCACGGTGGACAGCGACGACACAGCTGGCAGGATCACACTCCGAACCATCTCGCCCGGGGGGGCCTTTCATGCGCGTGACCACTACGCTCGTCGATGTACTTGCAACGGCAACGGGGCGCCGTGCGCCCGAGCTCGTCCACTTGCTGCAGCGCCTCCCGGGCCGCGCCTTGCCGGAGTCCTTCGACGAGCTCGTCGACGCGCTCGTCGACGCGGTCGACGGCGATCTCACGGCGCAGCTCGACCTGATCCTCGCCCACCCCGAGTTCGTACGCCTGGAGTCGACCTGGCTCGGGCTCCGCCTGCTGCTCTGGCGCCTCCCGCAAGACCGGGCGCTCCGCGTCGAGCTCGTACACTGCTCCCTCGAGGACCTCGCCGCCGACCTCCACGCGGCGCGCGACGTCGCTCGGTCGGGGCTCTACGCGCTGCTCGAGGCGGGCGGGCGTGAAGGCCTCGCGGCGCAGCCCTACGCCGCCGTCTTCTGCCACCACGCCTTCGAGGCGGACGACCTACCGGTGCTCGAGCGCTGCGCGGCCGTGGGCGAGCTCGTCGGCGTGCCCTTCGTGGGCGCCGCGGGCGAGCAGCTGTTGGCGCGTGCCACACGGGCCTGGGAGGCCTTCCGAACGAAGGCCGCGGCGCGCTTCGTCGCTCTGGTCGCGGGGCGCTGGCTCGCGCGTCCGCCCCACCGAGCGGAGCCGGACACCGCGTGCTCGTGGCTCTACCACGAGAGCGATCGTGCGCTGCGCTTCGCGAGCGGGACCTTCTTGCTGGCGCAGCGCTTCGCGACGAGCTTCGTGGCCTTCCGCACCCCCGTCCACGCCTTCGGTCCGACCATGGGCCGCGTCGAGGCGCTGCCGCGCCACCGAGGGCGCAGCACCGAAGGCGCCGTGCCGGCCGGCGAGGCCGAGGCCTATGGCGCGCGTGGCCTCATCCCGCTGGTCGAGGTGAGCCCCGGGCTCGTGGAGATCGCGGGAAGCGCGACCTGCCTCTCGGTCGAGCCCCTCGACCCCGAAGCCGAGGTCGACGAGGACACGGCGAAGCACGCACGCCTGCCCTCGGTGCTCGAGGCCGCGCGCACGACGCCACCTCCACCCACGCCGAGACCACTGCGCTCGACGCGAGCCGCAGGCGTCACGAGCGACCACGCCGCTCAGCTCGGCGCGCGCGCCCCGCGGGAGCCGGTGCTCAGCCGGAGGTGAGCGAGGCGCCGAAGGGGCGAGCGCGATCGATCAGGGCGCGGCGCGAAAGCGGCCCACGTGGCGGCTGCCGAAGCCGAGCGCGTAGGCCGGCTCGCGATCGGCGGTCGCCAAGCTCAGCTGGAAGGCACAGGTCGGATCGTCGCGCTGATCGATCGTCGTGCGCAGGCCACCCAGAGGGTCGATCCAGCCACCCGAGTGGCTCGGGCCCGCGAACAGCAGGCCACCGTCGGGCGCGATGGCCATGCTCGAGATCTGCACGGGTGGATCGATCCTCCACGCGCCCTCTCCTGCGTGGTCGAAGCGATGGAGCGGCCCACGCGGGCTGAGCCAGTAACCCGCCGCGCCGTCGATGCTCAAGAGCTCGGGGCCCATGCCGAAGTATTCGAGCGGCTCTTCGGGAAGGGGGGTGAGCCACGAGACCTGGAGGTCGGCCTCGATTCGCAGGAGCGCGAAGATCCCGGGCTGGACACCGGCGGACGCGATGAACGCGCCGTCCGACAGACCTTGCGCGGAGTAGAGCGGGTGCTCGAACTCGATGAAGTCGAGCAGCTCCCCGGTCTGTTCGTCGAGCAGCGCGAGGTGCACCTCGGTGCTCGACTTCGGAGCGATCATCTCGCCATCGACGTAGAGTCCCCTCGGGCCGTACACGACCACGAGCACCTTGCCCGTCGCGGCGGCCACGACCGGGGCGACCAGGTCGACATCGTAGGCGTAGGTCTCGAAGTCGCGGGCCCAGCGCTCGCCACCTGCGTCGACGCGTGCCACCCGCACGCGGCGCATCGGGTCCGTAGGAGGAGGCTCCTCACCTGAGGAGCCGCCGCCCTCACCCTCCGGCGTGGGCTCGGGCGGCGCGTCGGCGAAGTACGGCTCGCCGACCGCGTGCCCTCTCAGCACACCTGGCACGGTGCCGCCCGCGAGCGTGACGCGGCCACGCATCTCGAAGTTCGCATCGGTGACGCGGCGCTCGGCGACCGCGGCGTCGTCGGGCGAGCTCATCAGCAAGGCGCGCTCGGTGCCCGAGGGTCCCACGCGCCAGATCGTGCCCTCGGCGTCGACGACCACCGTGCTTCCCGCGATGGGCGCGGCGACGTCGGCGGCCTCTTCCCAGGTGGAGGCGAGGCCCAGCTCGGGCAGGGGCGCGGGGCAGCCGGGGCACTCGAGCTCGACCGTGATCTCGCTGTGCTCCACGCGGCATTTCGTAGGCTCTGCAAACATCTCCGAGCTGAGCAGCGACGCACCCATGCGGATCACCGGCGCTCCCACCCGACAGGGGTGGGCCGTGGAGTCGCGCTTCATCGCGGCCGTGCCGCGCAGGCGCAGGCGGCGGCGCGCCTCGAAGCCGTTCGCTTCGCTGAGCTCCACCGGCCAGTCGCGCGGGTCGAGCTCCACGCCCTCCACGGCGGCCTGCGCCAGAGCGCTCGTACCCGCGTCGGCGGAGCCGACCACGACGCACACTTCGTCGAGCGCGACGCTCTGCGCGCGGGTCGCTCGGAGGACGAGCTCGACCTCCGCCTCGAAGCCCACCGAGTCGTCATCGAGCACCGAGATGCGGCCCTCGCCCCGGTAGCTCTGACCTACCGACGCCGGTTCCCAGGTGCAGGCCACGCTCACGCAGGCCAGGATCCACAGGCCCGACACGCCTCTGGCGGCCCGCCCTCTTCGCAACCCGCTACACGTCCTCATTCGCTTCGCCTCTCGCTCCGATGGGTCCTCGCCGCGCGTCGCGCGTCCGCCGCCACGACACGTCGCGGCCGCGTCCGCTGCACGAGCAGCTCCCTTGGCACGATGAATGCCAACGACTCGTCTCGCCGGACCACGGCGCTCGAGCACCGAGCCGTGTGTGCCGCACCGAGGAGTCGAGCGATGAGCACCCATTCGAGCCGCGCCGCGAGCGCGTGTACTTCTGCGATCGCCCTCGCGCTGTCGATGGCCTGCCCGCTCGAGGTCGCGGCGCAAGCCGCTGCGGGCGAAGCGACCACGAGCGGCGCGGCGCTGCCGAGCGAGCCGACGTCCACCCAGCAGGTCGAGCTGCCGCCCGAGGTGCGCGCGCTGCTCGACGAGGAGCCCGCGCCCGCAGCACCGAGCGCGGCGACGTCCGAGCCCGCGCCCTCACCGAGCTGGACGCCCGAAGCGGCGCTGCCACCCGCGCCTGCGGCCGTCTGGGATCCCGGTCCACGCAGGCCGGACGCCACCAGCCTCGCGACGAGCTCATCGACCGACAGCTTCGTCGCGACGAGCGCAGGAGCGCTGATCGCAGGCGGCGCGCTCGGCGCGCTCGGCATCGTGCTGCTGAGGCTCGAGGAGACGGAGCGCGTCTGCGGGCGCTTGGCTGGCTGCGTCGAAGCGCCATCGGAGGGCAACCGCGCCCGCGAAGGCGCGGCCTACGCGCTGATCGGCGCGGGCGTGGGGGCCTCCGCGACGGGAGGCCTGAGCCTCCTGATCTCACTCACCAATCCGCCCGAGCACGGCGGCGCGCGCGGCGCCTCGACGCAGGGAGCGATCGGCATCGGTCTCACGAGCGCGGGCGGCGCGCTGCTCGGCGGCGGCATCGCGGCCGCCGCCGCCGGCGATGCGCGGGTGGACGACGGCATCGTCCCCGCGCTCGTCAGCGCCGGGCTCGCGAGCGCGTGCGTCGGCTCGGTCCTGCTCATCGCACGCTCGGGCGACGACGAGGCGGAGGCCCCCAGAGCAGGCACGCCCTGGCCCTCGCTCTCGGTGGGCCTCGGGAGCGCCGAAGCCGGCTGGAGCTTCTGAGCCGGCTGTGCAGCGAGCTCTACGCCAGCGTGCACGAAGCTGCACGGCAATGTGCAGGAGCGATCGATCCCCGCCCTCGCTCGCTCCGTTCACCGCGACGCGGGCGGGACGGCCGCCCGCCCGACGGTGTACGTCGGGTACGCGTACTCCACGAAGGCCGGCGACGGCCCACCCTCGCCGAACCAGCGAGACGGCGCTGGGCACCACGACGGTCCGGTCGCGGTGCCGTCGACGACGATCGCACCGGACGCGTCGATCCTCGACGAACCGTCGAGACGTGAACCGACCAGCACGCCGCCCTGCGGCGCGGGCACGAGGGTCTCGGCGAAGCTCGGCGACGGCACGCTCCACACGAGCACGCCGTGGGGGTCGATCCGGTGAATGCGATCGCTCGGGCCACGCCAGTACGTGAAACCTTCGGAGTCGACCGTGAGCGGCTCCGCCCACTCCGAGTAGCCAGGGGCGATCTCGTCTGCGAAGGGGAGGATCCACGAGATGCTCAGGTCCGCCTCGATCCGGAGCACGGAGTAAGGTCTCGAGGCCTCCGCGGCCACGGCGATGAAGCCGCCATCCTCGAGGCCACGCGCGGCGAGCACGGGGTGTTCGAGCCAGGCGTGATCCACGAGCTCGCCGCTCCGCTCGTCGAGCAGTGCGGCGTAGAGCCCCGTCGGCGAGCCCTCGTCGACGAGCTGTCCGTCGACCACGAGGCCGATGGGGCTCTGGATTCGCGCGAAGACGCGGCCCGCGCCGGCGCTGAGCACCGGGATCTGCCCGAGCTCACCGCCTTGGATGCCGAAGAGCTCCGTCGACCAGCGCGACCAGCCTGGCTCGCGCGCGCTCACGGTCCATGGTCCGAGGCCCTCGATGGGGGGATCGATCCCCGCGAGCACCTCGGGATGCTGCGCCTCGCTCGGGGCCTCGACGTAGAGCACGCCAGGCTCGAGGCCGGTCGTGAGCGTATACCGGTTCATGCCCTGGAGCCGGACGTCCTCGAGCTCCCAGCCATCGACGCCGAAGGGCAGGCCATCCGCGCGCGCGATCCGCATGAAGCCCTCGTCATCGCTCATGATCGCCCACACCGGGCCGTCCGGAGCGGCGACGACCTCGCCGGGCTCGGAGGTCGAGAAGGCGCTCTCCTGCCACATGGCCTCGAGACCGAGGGCTTCGAGGCTGCGCGGACAGGAGGGGCAGCTCATCGTGTGCTCGATCAGCCGACCGCTCTTGCATCCGTCGGGGCGCTCTTCGGTGGCGGAGGAGGCGAGCACGACGGAGGCACGGAGCTGGCGCTCGTCGAAGGCGCAAGGATGGCTCCCGAGCTCGGTGAGCTCGGCGCTCAGCTTCACCCGGATTCGACGCTTGACGACCTCGTTCGGATCGCCCGACAGCTCGACGGGCCATTCGGATCTCGCGTCGCCGATGTCCGAGACCTCGAACTCGATCGACTTGGTGTGGGCCGGCATCACGTAGTCGAGCTCGAAGCAGATCGAATCGAGCGCGACGGTCTCGGGCGTCCCGGAGCGCAGCTCCACCTCGAGCTCGGCTTCGAGCTCGATCGTGGAGTCGCCCACCGCGACGAGCTCGGCGGAGCCTCGCCATTCGGTGCGCAGTGGCTCGGGTGTCGAGCAGGAGCTCGCCGCCGGCAACAGCGCACACAGCGCCGTGAACCGTCGAATGAACGGGCTCGAGCCCGGCTTCGGGCGCTTTGCCCTCTCGGAGTGTGCGTCTTGCATGGGGCCTCGTGGGTCTCGGAGCTCGAGCCGCGATCGACGAGAGAGGTCGCTCGACGATGGGCGTGGGCTGCTGCGCCAGGAGGCCATGGCAGGATCGATGCCAACGCCGTCCTGCGCAGGACTCGTGGCGTGCACCCCGTGCGTCGCGGTCAGCGACGAGCCCAATCGTTCGCGCACCGTGCCGATGCGTGCACGCAGCTGTGCACGCGCCTGCACACGGCGCCCGGATCGTCGGCCTCGAGCGCCCCGCCTCAGTCGTCGAGCGACGCGACGATCAGATAGCCGAGCTGCCCACGCAGCTGCGCGAAGCGCCCTGCGTCCACTTCGGCGAGGCGCTCGCGATCGCGCGCGAGCAGCCAATCGTACTCGGCGTCGAAGCCCTCGCCGCCGCCCGCTGCGAAGTAGCGCGCGGCCTCGTCGCGAGGCCAGCCGTAGATCCCGCGCGCCGCGAGGTCGCGCATGAGCGCGATCTCCGCCTGCGCAGAGGGCGTGTCATAGGGCGGTACGAGCGGGCTCGGCCGCTCGTTTTGCCTCGCCGATCGGACGCGGAAGCCCTCGTCGAGCAAGAGGCGCGGCAGCTCTTCACCGATCGAGTTGAAGCCGAGGCCGAGCTTCGCTTTGCCGCGCTCGCAGGTGATCGAGAAGCGCAGCTCGCGCCAGGCGTCGTCGGGGCGATCTCGGAAGCACGGCGCGAGGAAGGCCACCGCGTTGCCGATGTTGTTCGGCTCCGAGAGCAACAGCTTGCCGCCCGGCCGGAGCACGCGCCGCATCTCGCGGAGCGCGGCTCTGGGATCGGCGAGGTGGATGAGCAGCGTCTGGCAGGTGACGAGATCGAGCGAGCGATCCGCGAATGGCAAGGCGCAGGCGTCGGCGACGAAGCACTCGAAGCTGCCCTGCACGCGCGCCGCCTCGAGCGCCTCGGTGGCGCGGGCGCGCAGCGCTTCGACCCAAGTGGCTTCGCGATCCACGAAGCGCATCCGCCGCGCTCCGCCGAGCACGCGCCATACGAGCATGCCCCAATGCCCGAGCCCCGCGCCCACGTCGGCGACGTCGACCGCGTCGCGCAGACCGTCGCGCGTGAACCACGCCGCGAGCGAGGCCTCGTCCCACCAATGGTCGCGCCAGTCGCCCAGGTACAGCTCCGAATGCGGCGCTTCGCTCATGCGGCCTCTCCTCCCATTCGCCCACCCCCCACAGCGCGAAGGCCGCGCCCCTCTCGAGGCACGGCCTTCGTCGCGCGTCGCGGGCCGTGGGCCCGCGGCCACCTCAGCCCTGCTTCGCGAGCTGGCGCAGCATGTACACGAGGATGCCGCCGTGCACGTAGTAGTCGACCTCGTTGGGCGTATCGATGCGGCAGGTCACCTGGAACTGGACCTTCTTGCCGTCGTCCTTGGTCGCCGTGACCGTGAGGCGCTTCTTCGGCGAGAGGCCCGCGGCGATGCCGTCGATCTCGAAGGTCTCGTAGCCCGTGAGGCCGAGCGAGGCTGCGTCTTGGCCGGCGTCGAACTCGAGCGGCAGCACGCCCATGCCGACGAGGTTCGAGCGGTGGATGCGCTCGAAGCTCTTGGCGATGACCGCGCGCACGCCGAGCAGCTTGGTGCCCTTGGCGGCCCAGTCACGCGAGCTGCCCGTGCCGTACTCGGCGCCGGCGAGGATCACGAGCGGCGTGCCCTCGGCCTGGTACTTCATCGACACGTCGTAGATGCTCGCCTGCTCACCGCTCGGGATGTGCTTCGAGAGGCCGCCCTCGACGCCGTCGAGCATGAGGTTCTTCAGGCGGATGTTGGCGAAGGTGCCGCGCATCATGACCTCGTGGTTGCCGCGGCGCGCGCCGTAGCTGTTGAAGTCCTTGCGCTCGACGCCGTTCGCCTCGAGGTACTTCGCCGCGGGGCTGTTCTTCGCGATGTTGCCGGCCGGCGAGATGTGGTCCGTCGTGATCGAGTCGCCGAGCAGCGCGAGGCAGCGCGCGGCCTTCACGTCGGTCGGCGCGGCGGGCGTCTCGGGGATGTCGTCGAAGAACGGCGGCTTGCGTGCGTAGGTGCTCTTGTCGTCCCACGCGAAGGTCGCGCCCGAGGGCACCTCGAGGCTGCGCCAGGCTTCGTCGCCCTCGAACACCGCCGAATAGCGCGAGACGTATTGGTCGCGCGAGGCGCCCTTCTGGATGGTGTCGACGATCTCCTGGTCGGTCGGCCAGATGTCCTTCAGGTAGACGTCTTGGCCGTCGCTGCCCTTGCCGATCGGCTCCTTGCTGAGATCGGAGTCGACGTCGCCCTTCAGGGCGTAGGCCACGACGAGCGGCGGCGAAGCGAGGAAGTTCATGCGCACGTGCGGGTTCACGCGGCCCTCGAAGTTGCGGTTGCCGCTGAGCACGCTGGCGACCACGAGGTCGCCGCTCTCGACGGCCGCGGCGATGGCGTCGGGCAGCGGGCCCGAGTTGCCGATGCAGGTGGTGCAGCCGTAGCCGACGACGCCGAAGCCGACCTTCTCGAGCTCGGGCAAGAGGCCCGACTGCGTGAGGTAGTCGGTGACGACCTGCGAGCCGGGGGCGAGCGAGGTCTTCACCCAGGGCTTCGCCCTGAGGCCCTTCGCGGCCGCCTTCTTCGCGAGCAGGCCCGCGCCGACGAGCACCGCGGGGTTCGAGGTGTTCGTGCAGCTCGTGATCGCCGCGATGACCGCCGCGCCGTGGCCGAGCTCGAAGCTCTGGCCGTTCATGTCGACCTTCACGGTCTTCTTCGCGTCGCTCTTGCCCTCGATCATGGGCGCGAGCGCGGCGCGGTAGGCCTCGCGCATCGCGTCGAGCGGCACACGATCCTGCGGTCGCTTCGGGCCGGCGAGCGAAGGAACGACCGTCGAGAGATCGAGCTCGAGCGTATCGCTGAACGTGGGCTCGGCGTCGGCCTCGAACCACATGCCCTGCGCCTTGCAGTAGGCCTCGACCTTGGCGACCTGCTCCTCGCTGCGGCCGGTGAAGCGCAGGTACTGGAGCGAGGCCTCGTCGACGGCGAAGAAGCCCACCGTCGCGCCGTACTCGGGCGCCATGTTGGCGATCGTCGCGCGCCCCTCGAGCGTGAGCGCCTTCGCGCCGGGGCCGTAGAACTCCACGAACTTCCCGACGACGCCCTTCTTGCGGAGCATCTGCGTGACCGTGAGCACGATATCGGTCGCCGTGGTGCCCTCCTTGGGCTTGCCGGTGAGCTTGAAGCCCACGACCTGCGGCAGGAGCATCGTGCAGGGCTGGCCGAGCATGGCGGCCTCGGCCTCGATGCCGCCCACACCCCAGCCGACGACGCCGAGGCCGTTGATCATCACGGTGTGCGAGTCGGTGCCGACGAGCGTGTCGGGGTAGAGCACGCCGTCCTTCTCGTAGACGACCTTCGCGAGGTACTCGAGGTTGACCTGGTGGCAGATGCCCGTGCCCGGCGGCACGACGCTGAAGTTCTCGAGCGCGGCCTGGCCCCAGCGCAGGAAGACGTAGCGCTCGGTGTTGCGCTGGTACTCGAGCTCGGTGTTCAGCTTCGGCGCGAGCGGGTTGGCGAAGTGATCGACCTGCACCGAGTGGTCGATGACGAGGTCGGCCTGCTCGAGCGGGTTGATGCGCGCAGGGTCGCCGCCCATCTTCGCGAGGGCCTCGCGCATCGCGGCGAGATCCGCCACCGCCGGCACACCCGTGAAGTCCTGCATGAGCACGCGCGCCGGGTAGAAGGAGATCTCGTCGGTCGGCGTGGCCTTCGGATCCCACGCGAGCAAGGACTCGATGTGCTCCTTCTTCACGACGCGCCCGTCCTCCTTGCGGAGGAGGTTCTCGAGGAGGACCTTCATCGAGACCGGCAGGCGCTCGACCTGGGGGTACTTCGCCTGGAGCTCCTTCAGGCTGTAGTAGCCGTAGCTCTGGCCATTGACGTCGAGGGTCTTCTTGGTTCCGAAGCTGTCCATGGTGGCGGCCTTTTCCCACATGGGGGGGCCGGCTTCCAGGGGAGAGCGGGTCGAGCGGGGCGCGAGCGGTCCATGCCGGACCGGATCGCGGATGATCCAGTTTCCGGTTTCCCCACCATGTAGGTGCGGAAAAGCGGCCTACTCGGGCTGGCACCGGGCTTGCTGTAGACTCGCGCACCATGTCGACGCGCCTCCTCAGCTCCGCCCGCGCCCTCGCTCTGCTCACGCTCTCGGGCGCCGTGCTGGCCTTCGCCGTGCCGGGCTGCCAGGCCGAGGGCGGCGACGATCACGACCACGACGACAGCGACTACGCCGACGAGTGGAACGCCACCTACGAGCAGGACTACACCGACTCGAGCTGCTCGGGCGTGCGTGTGCCGGACACGAGCGGCTTCGACAAACGCGTCGCGCTCACCTTCGACGACGGCCCGAACGTCGAGACGACGACGAAGGTGCTCGACGTGCTCGCGAAGTACGAGATCAAGGCGACCTTCTTGATCAACGGCAGCCGCGTCACGAGCGAGTCGCACCGCGAGGTGTTGCGCCGGATCGTGCGCGACGGGCACATCCTCGGCAACCACACGCACAACCACAAGAACTCGACCACGCTCTCCGCGAGCGAGTTCCGCAGCCAGGTCGAGCGCACCGACGCGATCATCCGCGACGTGGGCGTCGAGCCGCGCTACTTCCGCTTCCCCTTCGGCGCCTCGAACTGCTCGACGATGGGCACCGTGCAAGACCTCGGCTACATCAGCACCGGCTGGCACGTCGACACCGCCGACTGGTGCTTCGCCTCCGGCGGCGGGAGCTGCCCCGCGAGCACCTTCCGCCACGTGCCGGACCAGTTCAGGGGCGACATGGCCGGCCTCACGCTCTCGCAGGTCAAGTCGAAGAACGGCGGCATCGTGCTGTTCCACGACATCCACGCGAACACGGCCAACAGCCTCGAGGGCATCATCACGAAGCTCCAGAGCGAGGGCTTCAGCTTCGTGAACGTCGACGACACGAGCGCCTTCCCGAAGCTCAACGCGGGCGGGCCGGTCACCGCCGGCCCCTTCATCGGCACGCCCTGCGAAGCCGACGAGACCTGCAGCTACACGGGCGGCTACTGCCTCAAGGGCACGACGGCGCAGGGCGTCTGCTCGCAGAGCTGCGAGGGCTACTGCCCGGATCAGAGCGGCTTCGCGCCGACCTTCTGCGCCGAGCTCAACCCCAGCCTCGGCGCATGCCTGCCCAAGAGCGACACCAAGAACCAGAGCTGCGCCGCGATCCCGGGCACCGCCGCGTCGGTGTTGCCGCGCTACATCGGTGGCTCGAGCGCCGCCGCGGCGACCGCGAACGTCTGCGTGCCGCAGTGAGCTAGGCCGGCTGCCGCGCGCTCCGGCGGCTCAGCCTCGGCGCGCGCCGGCGAGCTTCGCGCCCTCGAGCGCATTCTCGGGCGAGGCCTCGCGCAGATCCGCGTCGCGCAGGTCGGCGCCGACGAAGCTCGCACCGGCGAACCGAGCGCGGCGCAGGACCGCACCTCGCAGGTTCGCGCCGTCGAGTTTGGCCTCGCCGAGCTCGGCGCCCGTCCAGTCGGACTCGAGGCCGTTGAGTCGCGCGCCCTGCGCGCCCTTCAGCGTGGCGCCGACGAGCTTCGCGCGGCGCAGGTCTGCGCCCGTGAGATCGCATCCCGAGAGCTGCGCCTCGACGAAGACAGCCTCGCGCGCCTGAGCGTCGCGCAGGCTCGCGCCTTCGAGGCTCGCGCCCTCGAAGGACGCACGGGCGAGGATCGCGCCGTCGAGCTTCGCGCCGTCGAGCTTCGCACCGTCGAGCTTCGTGCGCGTGAGATCGGCCGAGCTGAGGTCTGCGCCGGTGAGCTTCGCGAGCGAGAGGTCGAGCCCACCGAGCTTCGCGTGCCGCAGCACGAGACCGGAGAGATCGACCGCGCGCAGCTCGAGGCCGGCGAGAGAGGCGCCGTCGCGCAGGCGCCGCTCGAGCTCGCTGCGCGAAGAGGCTGGCTCGCTCGCCTGCCCGAGCATCTCCGGTTCCATGGACGTCGCATCGGGTGGCGGAGCGAGGATCACCTGGTGCACGTCTCCCACGGGCCTCGGCTCGTGCAGCTCCACGTGCACCGGGCCTGGCTCGACCGACTCAGGCGGGAGACTCGGCGTGCCGGGAGACTCCAGCGTATCCACGCGCTGCGCGGACTCGTTCGCTCGCCGCCCGGCGCTGACGGGTACGGTGAGGGCATGAGCGGCTCCTTCGGCGTACACGGGTCGGGCTCCACCCGGCGATCGCTTCGCGAAAGGCAGAGTGTCGGCCTCGGGCGGCGAGCTCGGGTCGATCACTTGGGTCGACTCGAGCTCGGGCGGCACGTCGAAGGGAAGCACCGGCGACGGCTTCGTGGGGGGGAGCGTCACCATGAGGCGGGTGTCGGTGATGTCCGTCCGCGTGACCTCGTCGGAGCGCTCGACGAGCGACGGCAGGCCCGCGCCGAGCCTGGGCATGCTTGCTGAGCCCGGGACGGCCGGAAAGGGCAGCACCGGCGCGGCCGCCGGGGCGGCGCCGCCCTCGAGCGGGAGCGTCGTGCCGAGATCGGCGCCGGCGGGCATGACGTTCACGAGCGGCGCGAGCTGGGTCGCGACGAGCTCGATGCGCTGTGGGATCGCGCCCGCCGAGAGGCGGCGCGTGCCTCGCAGGACGAAGGCGAAGCCGTGGCGCGCGACGTCGACGTAGCACTGCCTCGCGCCGAGCAAGAGGCGCTCCGGGGCCGCCGCGCCGCCCTGCCAGGCCGCGAGCAGACCCACCCGAGGAAGCTTGCACCACCGACGACTTCGCGGGCCGTCGAATCCCTCGACCACGAGCCACTCGTCGCCGGGCGTGCCGACGACCGTCGACATCGAGGCCGAGGCGAGCTGCCCGGCGGCCGGCACGGCGCCCGGCGCGAGCTCGAGCTCTGCGATGCTCGTCGTGCCGCGGCGCAGCAGCACCCGCCCGGGGAGGGGCCGCTGCCCACGTACGACGAGCCTCCGGCCCTGCGCGGCCTCGAGCTCCTCGGGGCTCGGCCGAGCCTGCCATTGCCCAGGTGGCTCCGCCTGTACGGGCCTCGGCTCGCCCTCGCTCGTGAAGGCGAACTCGAGCTTGCCCACGACCGTGAGCTCCGTGCCCGCCGCGGTCGTCGTCGTCCACGCGACGCCGCTCGCGAGGCCGCTCGGCGTGATCAGGATGGCGACGGGCGGAGCAGCGGCGCTCATGGAGACAGGATGAGCACCTTGGGCTGGCTCGGCACGAGGCGCACGCCCGGGCAGTTGGTGTTGTTCTGGAGCGCCATGCTGGTCATGCGCGTGGCCGGGATGCAGCCTACGAGCGTGGTGAACGCCGCCGTGAGGTGGCGCGCCGGACCCATCACGAGCCCCGACGCGACGCCGAGCATGACGCCGGCGTTGTCGCCGTTCGTGAGCGGGATCGTCGTCGTCATGTTGTGCGCCGGCGCGAAGGCGAAGAGCACGTTGTACGCGGCGGGCACGCCCATGGGGCCGGCCGCGATGTTCGGGTAGGGGATCGGCGCGCCGACCGGCGGCGTGAGGCACACGTCCGGGAAGCCGGTGTCGAGCCCCATCATCTGTGTGTTCGCGAACATGGTGCCTCAGCCGATGTGGACCTGCGAGCCGTCGAACTTCACGATCTTGCGCGCGAGCACGACCGTGTGATCCGCGCGCATCGCGAGGTTGCCCTCCGCGCGCAGATCGATCTCCTTGGCGCGCAGCTGCTCCGTCTCCTCGACGAAGCGGTAGGAGCGCCCGAGGCGCTCGACGAGGCGGCCGGCCGTGCGCTCGACCCGCTCGGCGGCGACACGCAGCGCGGTCGCGCTCACGTCGACCAGCTTGCCGACGAAGCCGAGCTCGGCGAGCGCGACCCGTGCGCGCTCGGCGTGCACGCCGAGCTCGGCGCCGGAGATCTCCACCGCCTTCGCGCTCGCGACGGTGACGCCCTCCTGCGCGAGGATCGACACGGTGCCCTTGCGCGAGACGATCTCGACGGACTCGTCGCTCGAGAGGCGCACCGGGGCCTCGCCCGCGCGCACGAGCACCGCGAGGATGAACACCTCGTCGCCCGAGAGCGCGACGAGCACGCGGTCCTTCGGCATCGGATCGACGAGGCAGCTCGCCGCTCGCCGAGCGCGCAGATCGCCGAGCCTCGTACGCACGACCGACGTGGCGCCGTCGGTCAGGACGACCGTGGCGTCTTCGACCACGAAGGCCTCCCCCTCTCGCTGCTGTGCTTGTCGGCTCATGGGCTCGTCTCCTCGTCGATGGGTCGTCGTGACAGGACCGGCGGCGCCGATCGGGTGGGTTCGTCAGCGTTGGGCAGGGGGGCCGCGGCGCTCCGCCTTGGCGAGCGGCTCGTCGTCGCCGAGCGCCGTCGCGCGGCTCGTGAAGACCGCGCCTTCGTCGCGCACGCGGTGCAGCCGCGCCCGCGTGAGCTGGGCTCCCGAGAAGTCGCAGCGCCGGAGGTCGGCACGCGAGAAGTCCGCGTAGCGCAGATCCGCGTCGGCGAAGCGCGCGCCCTCGGCGAGCGCGTCGTGGAAGATGGCCTGGTAGAGCTCGGCGCCGCGCAGGTCGGCGCCCGCGAGGCGCGCACCCACGAAGAGCGCCTGCGGCATCGACGCCCCCTCGAGCGAGGCCTTCGAGAGGTCGGCCTCCACGAAGACGGCGTTCGCGAGCTTGGCGCCTGCGAGCTTCGCGCCCTCGAGCTTCGCGAGGCGCATGCCCGCCTTGCGCAGGTCGGCGCCCTCGAGATCGACGCCCGAGAGGTCGGCCTCCATGAAGGAGCACTCGACGAAGCTCTGACCGGCGAGCCCCTGCGCGCCGATCTTCGCCTCCACGAAGACCGTGCGGTGCGCGAGGCAGCCGGCGAGCTTCGCCGTCCGCAGGTCGGCTCGGTAGAGGGTCGCGCCTCGCAGATCGGCCCGCGCGAAGTCGGTCTCGTCGAAGCGCACCTCGAAGAAGATCGCGCGGTCGAGCAGCGCCCCGTCGAAGGAGGCTCCGCCGAGATCGCAGCGCGCGAAGGTCACGATCGAGAGATCGCTCTTCGCCCAGCGCGAGCGCGCCGCCTCACAAGCCGTGAGCGTCGCACCGACGAGCTTCGCACCGGAGAAGCTCGCGCCCGCGAGCGAGCAGGCGTCGAGTGTGGCGAGGTGCAGGCTCGCGCCGTCGAGGATCGCCGCGTCGAGCTCGCAGGCGCGCAGCACGGCCTCGTCGAGGCGCGCGCCCTCGAGCCGGGCGCCGGCGAAGCGCACGCCCTCGAAGATCGCGCCGCCCAGCGCGGCTCCACGCAGATCGGCGCCCGCGAGATCCAGCCCCTCGAGCAGCTCTCCGGAGCGAACCCTCGCCTCGAGCTCCGCCCTCGTCATCGCGCCTCCTTCGGCTCGACGACCGCGAAGTCGAGCAGCGCGTCGTCGATCTTGGTGCCGCCACTGAGGTGCACGCGCGACATCTCGGCGCGGAAGAGGTTCGCGTGCGAGAGATCGCACTCGGCGAGGTCGGCCTTCGACAGGATCGCCTCCATGAGGTTCGCGCCCTCGAGCCTCGCGCCTCGCAGCACCGTGCGCACCAGCATGGCCTTGGGCGCGATCGCGCCGCGCAGATCGGCGCCGCTCGCGTCGCACTCGGAGAGATCCGTGTTCGCGAGCTTCGCGCCCACCAGCGAGGCCCCGACGAGCGAGCTCGTGCGCAGCGAGGACATCGAGAGATCGGCGCCGTCGAGCACCGCGCCGTCGAGCGAGGAGCCGTGGCCGATGAAGGAGCCGACGAGGCGCGCGCCTTTGGCGCGGAGCCCCACGCAGGAGCAGCCCACGAGCTGCAGCTTCGGCGCCTCGGCGCCCTCGAGGCTCGCGCCGTCGAGCTGGCACTCGATGAACATGCATTTGACGAGCTTGGCGCCGTCGAGCTTGGCCTCGCGCAGATCGAGCTTGAACCACATCACCTGCTGCCCGCGCATACGCGAGAGGTCGGGGCGGATCGCGACCGCGTCGACGAAGCTCGCGTCGTCGACCGAGGCGCCCTCGAAGATCGTCTCCTCGAGGCGCGCGCGGTCGAAGATCGCGCGCGTGGCGTCGACCTCGCGCAGCACGCTGCGCCGGAGCGTGGCCGCGCCGAGGTTCGCCTCGACGAGGCTCGCGCCGCTGAGGTCGGCGCCCGAGAGGTCGGCACGCGCGAGCACGGCGCGATCGAGCCTGGCGCCACGCAGCGAGGTGTCGCGCAGCGAGACCCCCTCGAGGAAGGCGCCCGAGAGATCGCGGCCGGAGAGGTCGAGCCCGGAGAGATCCGCGCCGGAGAGATCCACGCCGTCGAGCGAGACGTCGTGGTCGAGGGCGAGCTCCACCTGTGCGCGACGCGCCGCGCGGACGGCCTCGTCGGGCAAGCGCACCTCCGGGTCGAGGTGCGCGGAGATGCGGTAGGCGTCGACGAGCGCCCTCTCCTGTTGCTCGAGCTTCGCGACGAGCGCGGGGTCGAGCGGCGCGCGGCGTAGCTCGGCGAGGGAGAGGTCGATCTCACCCGAAGTGGGCTCGCCGCTCGTGGGCGACATCGCCTCGAAGCTCGCACGCAGCGAGACCCGCGGCGGGCCGACCTCGCGCTTCGAGGCCTCGACGGCGGCGTCCCAGTCCATGCCGTTCGCGAGCGCCTGGGCGCGCACCTGTTCGAGCTTCGCCTTCGCCTCGTCCTCGAGCTTGGCCTGCTCGGCCTTCGCGCGCGCCTCCTGTTCTCGCACGAAGGCGGCGAGCTTCTTGGGCTCGCGCATGCTCGGCACGAGCGGCGAGTCGAGCGGCTCGTCGAAGCCGAAGGCCGCAGGGTCGAAGCCCGCCTCTTCGACCTGCGCGCGCGCCGCGTCGCGGCGCTGCTGCGCGGCGCGCTTCTGGTTCGCCTCGAGCAGGCCCTCGGAGCGCAGCGCACCCTCGAGCTCGAGCTCGGGGAAGGCGCACTCGTAGCCGAGCTGGGCGGAGGGCAAGAGGTCCTCTTCGTCGAGCAGGCGAAGCACGCCCTCGTCGCGGTCGAGCCTCGCCGCGAGCGCCTCGTCGTAGTGCGACGAGGGCTTGGGTTGCTCGGCGTCTTCGAGCGCGACGACGAGCTGCTCGATGTCGGCGAGATCGTCGTCGTGCGCCGGGGTCGTGCCGCGGAAGACGAGCACGCCGATCATCGAGCCGGGGAAGAACCACAGCGTCTCGAGGCGCGTGCGCACGTCTTCGAGCTTCTCGGGTGCGGGCCGGCCTCTGCGCGGGCGCTCGACGCCGGCCGGGCGACGCGCGACGAGCACACGCCCCACGAGCGGAGGCAGCTGTCCCTCGATGCGCGCGTGCTCCGGGTGCAGGTTCTCGAGCAGGTAGCGCTCACCACCACGCAGGTAGCCGTCGAAGCGCTGGTCGTCGCCGGCCTGGTGGAAGTAGGTCGGGTCGATGTCCTCGGCTGGCCCGGGGAAGCGCTCCGCGAGCCACTTGGCGTCGTAGGCCTTGCCCGCGCGCGACATGCGCTGCGGCCAGGTGAGCCCATAGGGCAAGAAGCTCCGTGGCTCCGGCTCGTCGGAGGGCGAGCGCAGGAGGCGCTCGGGGTCCTCGAGGTTCGGCAGGCGCTGCGGCTTGCCGGCTTCGTCGCCACGCGGCTTCGCGCCTCGGCCGAGCGGGTTCGCGTCGAAGCCCTCTCCGCCGAAGGCGCGGCTCCAACTGAGCGGCATCGACTCGAAGGGCTCGGGCTCCGTCGGCAGGCCGCGCCGCCACTCGCGATCGCCGAAGACCGCGACGCGCTTCGCCACGAGCGCCTTGCCGTCGGCGCGGGAGATCGTGAGGCCCGCGAAGGACGCGCGCTGCGGCGGGTTCTGCGGGTGGCAGCTGCCCGCGAGCAACACCTCGGACGAGGTCTTCGCGAGCCCCTCGTCGAAGGGCGCGTCACCGCCGAGGTGCTCGCCGACCGCGAGCCACATCTCCATGTCCGTGAGCAGGCGCTTCGGCGCGTCGAGGCGGAACGGCGCGAACACCGTCACGACCGCGTGGACGCGTCGAGCGAGCTGGAAGGGGCGCACGAGCACCCCGGCGCGCAGCGGCTTGGTGGTCTTCATGGCCGCAGGGCGCGCTCAGGCGAGCATGATGAGGCCCTTGAGCCTCGCCATCAGGCCACCGGCGCCGCCCTCGAGGTCTTGCTTCTTCAGCAGGATGCCCTTGTTCGCGACGATGAGGCCGCCGAGGTCGATCTTCACCGGCGTGACGCTGATCGAGATGCCCGTCATCTCGAACTTGAAGATGCAGCTGCCGATCGAGGTGTTCTTGTGCTCCCACCAGCTCGCGTCGGTCTGCGTCCACGAGGCGTTCACCGTCTCGAGTACCGGCGCGGTGATCTTCACCTTGGGCGCCGTGATGTCGAGGCCCGGGCCGCCGATCGTCTCGGTGCGGCCGCCCTTGTGTTTCCACGTGGTCGCGCCCGTGACCTCCTGATCCCAGGTGTCCATCTTCTGGTTCCAGCCACCGGTGATCGCCGGTTGCTTCCAGCCTCCCGTGATCTTCGTCTGCTTCCAGCCAGCGCCGATCTCCTGGGTCCAGGTGTCCATCTTCTGATCCCAGCCGCCAGCGATGCTCGGCTGGTTCCACCCGCCGACGATCTTCGTCTGCGTCCAGCTCCCGCTGATCTCGCTCTGGATCCAGCCGCCGGTGATCTTCTGCGTCCAGCCCACGGAGATCGTGTCGTCCTTGCCGGTCTTGATCACGTAGGTCTGCTTCTTGTCGACCGTGAGCTTGTGCTCCCCGTCGTACTGCTCGGTGACGGGGCCGTTCACCGTCTCCTTGCGCGAGGTCTGGTACTCCTCGACGACCTCACCCTTCACGATCTCGTGGAGCTTCGCGCCGACGCCGATATCCCACTCTCCACCGACGCTGAGCACCGCGTCGCCGTCGGTCGACCAGCCCAGCGAGGCCTTCGTCGCGTGCTCCGGCGCCGCCTTGCCCTGCATCTTGCGCGGCGCGCCCATGTGGAAGTGCGTGTGGTCGACGGGCGTGTACCAATGCACGTACTGGCCGCCGGCTTTGTCCTCGATCTCGAGCGTGGTGCCGCCGCCGGTGAAGAGCCGGTTCTGCGTATGGTTCGATTTGGTCACCACGCTCGGCGTCACCGCGTTGGGTACGGCTCCGAGGATCACCGGTCGATCCGGGTCGCCGCCGAGGAAAGCGACGAGCACCTCGGTGCCCTTGCGCAAGGGGAAGTGCATGCCCTCCGGCGCGCCGGTGTGCGGCTGCATCATGCGGATCCACGTCGAGACCTTGGCGTCTTCGCCCATGCTCTCGTCGGCGTGGTAACGCACGAGGTAGCGGCCCATGTCGTCGATCTGCGCGTAGTCGCTCTCGGCGGGGCCATCGATCGTGGCCGTCTCGTAGCCGTCGATGCGCGGCCAGGGCGTGCGCTTCGAGAGCCGGAAGGGCACCTCCTTCTCGATGGCCGAGAGGCGAACCGTGTAGAGCGTGCTCGGGCCCTTGGGGATCTCGAGCTCGATGAGCTCGGCGATCTCGCCGCCGGGCGTCTCGTTCCAGCCGACGTGCTCGGCCTCGGTGACGAGGTAGTCCTTCGCGAAGGCCGGGCGAGGGTGATCCTCGAGGTGGAAGAGCGCGCCCGGCTGGAGGCCGAGCAACGTCGCCTCGGCGCGGTAGGTCTTCGCGGAGACCTTCATCGACTCCTGGCGCACCCGCGCGATGCGATCGACGTCGGCGGTGCGCACGAGCCTCGCGTGCGAGAGCACGTACTCGCCAGGGAAGTCGCTGACGTCGCCCTCCTTGTTCATCGGCAGGCTGGGGTTCGCGTAGTCGCGGTCGACGACCTTCACGACGCCGACGAGCGATCGCGCGTCGCAGCGGAAGCGCGTGACGCAGGCGCCCGCTGTCGCGTCGCCGCCGACGAGCGGGTGATAGCGCGCGGCGATCGGCTCGGGGCTCGGGTTCTTGTCGACGAGCAGGAGCTTCTCGGCCTCGCCATCTTGCTCGAAGTGGTAGTGGATGCCCTCGCGCTCGAACCAGCGGTGGAGAAAGTCGAGATCGCTCTCGCCCCACTGCGCGACGTGCTCCTCCTTGGGGTAGTCGGCCGAGAGGCCCGTCGCGTCGAAGCCGTCGCCGTCGCGCAGCCCGTTCTTGTCGAGCAGCTCCTTCAGGATGTCGACGAGCGTGCGATCGGTGAAGATGCGGCTGTGGTGTGTCTGCGCCGCGCGGTAGAGCCGCGGCACGAGCAGGGCGCGCACGAGCGAGCGCTGGCCGATCTCCGCGAGGATCGACACCTCGAGCAAGAGGCCCGACCAGTGCATCGGCTTCTCCGCCGCCGGCAGGTCGACGATCGCGTGGCTGCGATCGACCGTGAGCGTCGCGCGAGCGCCCGCGGCTTCGGCCACGTCGAGCTCCTCGCCGATCGGCACCGTGAGGAAGATCTCGAGCTCGTAGGGCGAGCCCAGGGCCTCGCGCGCACGGAAGGCGACGACGTGCGTGCTGTCACCGAAGGCGCTCGACGAGATGCGGATCAGATCGGCCATGGCTCCCCTCCGTTCTGCGGGCGGCCTGATGCTACACGGTCGTCACGCCTGCGCAGCCCACAGGCGCTCTTCGGAGGGTCGACGCCCAGGCTCGGCCGGCCGACCGCTGAACGCGTGGCGCCGGCCCGACCGCCGCCACGGCACGCTTCCTGCCACAGGCTCTCTCTCGATGGGCTCGCTCGTGTCGCGCTCTCTCTGGCTCCTGTGTGTTTCGCTCCTGCTCTCGAGCGCGTGGGCGTGCCCTGCGCAGGCGCAGTGCAGCTCGAACGCCTCGAGCTGCGTCTCCTGCCACGAGACGCAGGGCTTGCGCCCCATCCTGCAAGGCACGCTGCCTTGGCACGTCGACCACGGCTTCGGTGATCTGTGTGTGGGCTGCCACGGCGGCGACCCGCGCAGTGGCGTGAAGGAGCTCGCCCACGCGAGCCGGCGCTCACCGCTCGCCGACCTCGAGGCGAGCTGCGGAGGCTGCCACGAGGGCAGCGCGCAGACCCTCGCCGTGCGCTACCTCTCGACCCCTCGCCCGCCGAGCGCTCCGGCGAGCGACGGTGGGGGTACCGACTCCGGCTCGCACCCGAGCACCGCCCGCCTGGAGCCGAGCGCCGGTGCTGGCACGGCCCAGCTCGCGCTGAGCGGCGCCGCGGTGCTGCTGGGCGCAGCGCTCGCATGGTTGCTGCTCCGTGGATCTCGCGACGGACGAAGGCGCGGCCTCGTCGAATGGCTGCGCGCGAAGAGCTGGAGCGCCTACGCCGCGGGCGCCGGCCTCGGCGTGGTCGTGGCCTACGCTGAGCTCGTCCCGGGCAAGAGCATCGCGGTGTCGGGCGCGGTCGACAAACTCGCGGCGTATCCGGGCGCGGCGCTCTTCCCGAGGAGCACCTACTACGCCCACGTGCTCCAGCCCGAGATCACCTGGCAGGTGTGGATGCTGCTCGGCCTGCTCGGCGGCGCCTTCGCCTCGAGCTGGCTCTCGGGCGAGGTGCGCAAGCGCTGGTACCCGGACACGCACTGGGTGCCTCGCTTCGGCAGCTCGGTGTGGCTGCGCCTCGGGCTCGCCTTCGTCGGCGCGGTGCTCGTGCAGATCGGCGCCGGCATCGCGGGTGGATGCACCAGCGGCCTCGCGATCTCGGGCGGCACGACGCTCGCGCCCGGCGCCTTCGTATTCATGGCGGGCATGTTCCTCGGCGGCATCCCCACCGCTTGGCTCTGGTACCGAGGGAGGAGCGCACGATGATCGACGTCTTGCAGGCGCTCGTGCTGGGCTTCCTCTTCGGGTGGCTCCTGCACAAAGCCGGGCTCACGCACTATGCGCGCATCGTGAACGTGTACCGACTGCGCGACATGACCGTGATGCGCTTCATGCTCACGGCGCTCGTCGTCGGCGGCGTGCTGCTCCAGGCCGGGCTGGATCTGGGCATCGCGGAGCGTGCACCCTTGCCCTCGAGCTACCTGCTCTCGAACCTGGTCGGTGGGGTCGTCTTCGGCGTCGGCATGGCGACCGCCGGCTATTGCCCCGGCACGATCGTGGCCGAGGCGGGCGAAGGCCGGCTCGACGCCGTCGTCGCGGGCGCGTCGGGATTGCTCGTCGGCGCGTTGAGCTTCGGGCTGATCTCGCCGTGGTTGCTCCCGAGCTTGCGCCGCAGCTGGGCGCTCGGTCGCACGACCGTGCCCGAGCTGCTCGGTGTGAGCCCCTGGCTCGTCTTGCTCGTCTTCGCCGAGCTCGTGGCGATCGTGCTCGTGCTCGTGCGCAAGGTGGGCGCGGAGCCGGAGGGCGAGGCTGCATCCGAAGTAGCTGACGCGCGCGGCGCCCGGTGAGAGGCTCTCGCTCGATGCGCATCCTCGTGACCGGCTTCGGCTCCTTTCGAGGCATCGTCGACAACCCCTCGGACCGGCTCGCGCGTGCGATGGGCGGCCTCGAGCTCGCCGGCGCGACGCTGCTCGTCGAGTCACCGCTGCCCGTCGAATACGGACACGCGGCGGCGCGCGCACTCGAGCGAGCACGGCGCGAAGAGGTCGACGCCGTGCTCGCGCTCGGGCTGGCGCGGCGCGCGACACGCCTGCGCGTCGAGACCGTCGGGCGGCGCGACGCGACGAGCCTCGAGCCCGACGAAGCCGGATGCGTCTCGCCGCCCGCGCTCGAGGGGCCGGAGCTCATCGCGAGCTCGATCGACGTCGACGCCTTGCTCGCGGCGCTCTCGGCGCGCGGCGTCGAGGCCGAGCGCAGCGACGACGCGGGCGGCTACGTGTGCAACGACCTCTACCATCGGCTCTTGCACGCGCGCATCGCTCCGACGCTCTTCGTGCACGTGCCAGACCTATCCGAAGATCTGGGCGAGCTGCCGCGTGCGCTCTGCGAGAGCTTCGCGGGCGTCTTGCGCCGCCCGTAGCGCGAGCGCGGCGCTCAGCGCGGGCGCGAGGCGTTCGCCGCGCACGCCACCTCGTGGTCGGAGAACGGCAGCCGCCGCGACCATGAGCGGGCGTCGCCCTCGATCGCGCTCGCCTGGCACCGACGATCGCGAGCTCGGACTGCCAAGGAGGCGGAGGCGACGGGGCTCTCGAGCTCGGCTTGGGGGCAGGCGCACGAGAGCGGGAGCGGCGAAGCCGGCGAGGCCACGCCTCTCATGGGCCGCGCACGATCAGTCGACGTAGTACAGGGAGTTGGCGCAGAACTCGAACGTGTCGGCGTCGATCGCACAGTTGTCCCGGACGCACGGGCTCATCAACGAGCGGGCCGTCTCGGTCATCCCGGAGAGGTACGACGAGCACTCCGCCTGCCACGCCGCATCGTCCGTGACGTTGCAGGCCTCCGCGAGCTCGGAGCAGGGAGCGACGGCGGTAGGATCGGGACAGGCCTTGAGGAGGTTCGGCAGGAAGCAACCACCGTAACCGTCGACCCCGGCGCTGCAGGTGTTCGGGTCGAGCGCGTTCAAGCACTCGACGACCTCGACGGCCACGCCGTCCTTGATCCACGCGAGCGAGTTGCAGTTGTCGACGAGTCCGCCGCACTCGCTCGAGCATGCGTCGGGCGTGCCCGTGTCGCCGAGGCAGGCCTCGCCGCCGCCCGCGCCACCCTCGCCGCCGCTGCCGGTCGTGTCGCCACCCGTGCCGCCGCCGCCGCTCGCGTCGCCGCCCGTACCGCCGCCGCCCTGGCTCGAGCTGCTCGTGGTGGTCGGGGCGCCGCCGCCCTCGGAGCCGTTTCCGTCGTCGTCCACGGTCGCGCAGCCGGCGGCCGAAGCGGAGATCGCCGCCACCAGGACCATGAACTTCGTCTTGTCGATCGACATGCCAAGAGCTCCCGGGGTTCGCCGTTCACGGCACCTGCCAGCGGGCGCCGCACGCAAGGGCTACGTCCCGAGGGGCGGAGATCTTCCGTCTACGCAGCAACTTCGCGCCCCGCATCGAGAGGCGCGCTCCTTCATGTGGGTCGGTGTAGCCTCGGCGCGTGCAAGTCACCGAGCGCGCGCCCCGCAAGGAGATCGTCGGCTGGGCGATGTTCGACTTCGCGAACTCCAGCTACACGACCGTGATCGTCACGGTCGCGTTCAGCGTGGTCTTCCCCAAGCTGATCGTCGGCGACGCCCCCGACTACAAGCTCGGCAACCTGCTCTGGAGCGTCGGGCTCAGCATCAGCTACGCGCTCGTGGTGCTGCTCGCGCCCGCGCTCGGCGCTTACGCCGACGCGCACGCCGCGAAGAAGCGCCTCTTGCTCGCGAGCTGGCTCTTCACCGTCGTCACGACCGCGGCGCTCTGGCTCGCGACGCCGGGGCAGGTCGGCCTCGCGATGCTGCTGCTCGTGGTGAGCAACCTCGGCTTCGCGCTCGGCGAGTCGATCGTGAGCGCCTTCTTGCCCGAGCTAGGCCCGAAAGATCAGCTCGGCTCGATCTCGGGCTTCGCGTGGGGCCTCGGCTACGTGGGCGGGTTGCTCAGCACCTTCGTGATCGTCACGGTCGTCGGCGAGCAGACGATCGAGAACTTCGAGCGCGTCCGCCTCATCGGCCCGATGACCGCGGCCTTCTTCTTCGTCGCCGCGCTGCCGACCTTCGCCTGGCTGCGTGAGCGGGCGGTGCCGCACCCGGGCGCGCCGGGTACGTCTCCGATCCGCGAGAGCTACGCCCGCCTGCGCACGACGCTCTCCGACGTGCGCAGCTACAGGGATCTCGCGCGCTTCTTCGGCTCGCTCTTCTTCTCGATGGCCGGTCTCAGCATCGCGATAAGCTTCGCCTTCATCTACGGCGATCAGGTGATCCGCTGGTCGCCCGGCGCGCAGGTCGGCATGTTCGTGCTCACGAACGTCGCCGCCTCGGTGGGCGCGATCGCCTTCGGCAAGCTCCAGAGCCGCTGGGGCAACCTGCGCACCTACAGGCTCACCTTGCTCGTGTGGGTCCTCGCCGTGCTCGCCATCGCCTCGACGACGAGCATCGCGCGCCTGCTCGAGAGCGTCGCGCCGGGCATCACCGCCACGAACGTCTACCTCGTCGTCGGCGCGCTCGCGGGCCTCTGCCTCGGCGCGACGCAGTCCTCGGGGCGGACGATCGTGGCCGTCTTCGCGCCCAGCTCCAAGTCGGGTGAGTTCTTCGGCTTCTGGGGCCTCTTCGGCAAGCTCGCCGCGATCTTCGGCCTGCTCTCGCTCGGCCTCCTGCAGCAGGCGCTCGGCCTCGAGACGGCCATCCTGGTGTGCGCGGCCTTCTTCGCCGCGTCGTACGTGCTGAGCCTGGGCGTCGACGAGGCGCGCGGCGTCGAAGCAGCGCGGGCCCACGACGAAGCCTGAGGCGCCTCGCTCGCTCCGTGACACGGGCGAGCGCCTCTGCTCCCATCGCGCTCTCCGTCGCCGTGCGGCGCCGGAACCCTCAGCGAAAACGGCAGATGGCCACCTTCCAAGACCTGAAAGACAAGATCGAGCAGCTCTCCGACGACGACTTCGAGGTCGGCATCGCCGAGAAGTCGCCGCCCAGCGAGGCACAGCTCGCCGAGCTCGAGGCGCGCATCGGGCGGCCCTTCGAGCCCGAGCTGCGCGCCTTCTTGCTCGGCTGGGGTCTGCTCATCGTCGAGGTCAAGGCGACGGCCTGGCCCAGGCCCAAGGGCATGGAAGCCCTGCAGGCCTGGCGCAAGCAGTATGGCTTCACGGTGCTCGGCGCAGGCGGCGATGTTCCGCCCGAGCTCCAGATCGAAGCGGCGCTCACACCCGCGCTGCTCGAGCGTCGCGTGGTGCCGTGGATCCGCCGCTTCGGCGCGAAGTTCCAGACCGTGATCACCGACGAGGGCATGGCGATGTCGACGCCCGACGGCGCCGATCTCGAGCCGCTCGAGCTCGATGCGATGGGCTGCGTGCTCGGCGAGATCGCCGCGCTCGAGGAGGGCATCGCGAAGCTGCGAGAGGCAGCAGCAGGGCCGAGCTAGCGCATCGCGCGGAGCCAGGCTCCCTGGAGTCGCGCGCCGCCCACGCTAGGATCTCTCGCATGTGCGGACGCTTCACGCTCACCGTGCCGACCTACGAGCTGCTCGCCAGCTCGCTCGGCATCGCGCCGAGCCCGGAGCAGGCTGCGCTCTACCGCCCGCGCTACAACGTCGCGCCGGGCAACGCGACGTGGATCCTGCGCATGCGCGACGGCGTGCGTGAGCTCTCGCAGGCCGAGTGGGGCCTCGTGCCCCGCTGGACGAAGGAGCTCGCCGGAGCGCGCAGGCCGATCAACGCGCGTGGCGAGACGCTGCGCGACAAACCGAGCTTCCGCTCGAGCTACGACAAGCGGCGCTGCGTCGTGGTGAGCGACGGCTTCTTCGAGTGGAAGCCGGGCCCACGAGGCAAAGAGCCGATCTGGTTCCACCCGAAGGACGGCGGGCTCCTGCTCTACGCCGGCCTCTACGACGAGTGGCGCGATCCCGAGGGCGCGGAGCTCCACCCGACCTTCGCCGTGATCACCACCACGCCGAACGAGCTCGTGCGCCCCGTGCACGATCGCATGCCGGTCGTGCTGCGCGGCGACGCCGTCTCGCGCTGGCTCGAGGCGCCGCTCGATCCATCGACCGGGCACGCGCCCGCCGAGCTCGACGCCCTGCTCGCTCCGCCCGGTGAGGGTGTGCTCGTGGCCTTGCCCGTCTCGCGCCGCGTGAACGACGTGCACCACGACGACCCCTCGGTGCTGCGAGCCGACGAGCCCGAGGCCGCGAACGACGAAGCGACGCCGCGAGGCCAGACGCTCTCGCTCTTCGGCGACGTCACGCCGCCGCGCACGAAGCGACGCGCGAGGTGAAGAGGCTCCGGCTCCACACCAAGCTCGGCTACGGCACGGCCGAGCTCGGGGTGCTCGCCGTGGAGACGCTCGCGCGCCTTCACGTGCTCAAGTTCTACACCGACGTCGTCGGCCTGCGGGCCGAGCTCGCCGGAGGCGCGGCGGCACTCGCCATCGCCTGGGACGCCTTCGTCGATCCGCTCGTCGGGCTCGCGTCGGATCGCACGCGCTCTTCGATGGGGCGGCGCAGGCCCTGGCTGCTCGCCGGAGGCATCGCGCTCGCCGTCACGATCGCGCTCGTCTTCCACCCACCTGCGCTCGAGAGCCAGGCAGGCAAAGCGGCCTTCCTGCTGCTCACCTTCATCGCGATGAACTCCGCCGTCTCGGTGCTGAGCGTGCCGCACTCGGCGCTCGCCAGTGAGCTGAGCTTCGACCGCGACGAGCGCACCGAGCTCTTCGGCTACCGCCTCTTCCTCGGCAACCTCGGCTTGCTCGCCGGCGCGGTGCTGCCGACCTGGGCCCTCGCGAGCGCCGCCGTCTCCGGCCTGCCCGAGACGACGGCCTACGGCCGCGCGAGCCTCGGTGTGGCCTTCGTGGTGCTCGTCACGGCGCTCGTGAGCTTCGTGGCGACGCGTGGGCGCGACCTCGGCGCGCCGCTCGCCGACCGCGTGAGCATCGGCGTGTGGCTCGTCTCGCTGCGAGCGCTCGCGCGCGACCCGATCTTCGTGCCTCTGCTCATCGCCTACGTGACGGCGCAGCTCGGCGTCGCGATCAACGGCTCCATCGCGCTCTACTACTACGAGTACCGCCTGCTGCTTCGTCCCGACGAGGTCACGCAGGTGCTCGGCGTCTTCGTGGGCTGCTGGAGCCTCTCGATCCCGCTCTGGGTGCTCGCCTCCCGGCGCTGGGGCAAGAAGCGCCTCGCCTTCGGCGGGGTGCTCTCGCTCGGCGTCGCGACGGCGGTGATCTACCTCGTGGCGCCGCCGCGCGATCTCTTCCTGCCGATGACCATCGCGGTCGTGGGAGGCTCGCTCGCGGGCTCGATCGTCTTGCTCGAGGCGCTCGTCGCCGACGTGGTCGACGTCGACGAGCTGCGCTCCGGCATGAAGCGCGAGGGCATGTACTTCGGCGCCTGGAAGATGGCCGGCAAGCTCGCGCGTGGCCTCGCCGTCGCCACGAGCGGGGTCGTGCTCGGCGCGATCGGCTTCGTGCCGAACGTCGAGCAGTCGCCCGAGGTGTCGGCGCGCCTCGCGTGGCTCTTCGGCCCGGGCGTCGGAGGCTTCCTCGTGCTCGGGGCCCTCATGTTCCTCTGCATGCCGCTCACCGACGAGCGGCACCGGCGCGTGCAGCGCGCGCTCGCGCGGCGGCGGGACGAACGATCCCGCGCAGACCGCGCATGATCGTTCGCCCGGAGATCCCCGAGGCTCTGCGAGCTCGTCGATCGCCCCGAGCGATCAGCTATCCGATCTTGTCGCGCAGCTGCTTGAGGCTGCCGATCACGTCGTCGAGCGCGACCTTGGCCGTGTCGATGACCGCACTCTCCGCCAGCTTCTCCGCTTTCTCGAGCTTGGGCAGGAGCTCGTTCCAGGCATCCTTCGCCTCCATCGAAGCGAGGTGGATGCGCACCTTGAGATCGTCGCGGAGCGCTTGGAGCTCCTCGACGCGCTTGTTGAGCTCGGTTTGGGCGTTCATGCCCGACGAGAGCAGCAAAGCGTGGGCCACGCGACGAAGGTCGCCCAGCTCGGCGAAATCCTTCGAGCCAGGTCCACGCGAGCGCGCAAGGCTTGCGTCCTCGCGCGCTCGCTTCGCTCAGGCGACGAGCTCGAAGGCGGCGCGCGCCACGCTGCGACCGTTCACGTAGAGCTCGAGCTCCTGCCGCCCCGGGTAATAGCGCCTCACCGTGACCGCCGCGAAGGAGTGCGCCTTCTCGAAGATCCGCGCCTCGCCCGGGTCGAGCTCGAGCTTCGCGCCTTTGAAGACCTTGGGTCGGCGCTGCCCGTCGGCCTTGCTGAGGTGGAGCGCGTAGTCGACCACGAGCCGCTCACGCGCCGCGCTCCTGGAGCGCAAGCTCACCCTGAAGACGAGCCGTTCACCGAGCCGGATGCGCTCGTGCTCGAGCCTCAGCTTGCCCACCTCGATGTCGGCCGCGTGATCGGCGCCGTGCAGCGCGAGCGCCGCGTGATGTCCACGCTTCACCAAGGTGCGCGTCGCGTGTCTCAGGATCCACGCCCGCTCCGGCGAGGCGCCCTCGCTCCAGCGCGTCGCGAGCTCGGCCACGAGCTCCGGGTGATCCTTCGCGATGTCGTTCAGGTGGTTGGCCACCGAGCGGCGCACGTAGAGGCTGGGGTCGTCGCGCAGCAGCTCGAGCAGCGGAAGCGTCGCGTGGGGGTCTACTTGGAAGGCGCGCAGACGAATGCCCCAAGGCAGGCGGGGGCGCGTGCCCTCGGAGACGAGGCGGCGCACGTGCTCGCTCGGATCCTTGGTCCACCGACGGAGCGTCTTCAGCGTGCGCGCGGGGTCGCGCACGAGGAAGGGTCGGATCGCGAACTCGGCGGAGAAGAGCGAGGTGAGCTTGCGCAAGGCCTCGAGGGAGGCGTCGAAGTGCTCGAGCCCGTGCTCGCCGACGAAGTCGATGATCGGCCAAGCCGCGAAGCCGCGCAGCTTGTCGCTCGGATCGCCTGCGTCCCAGGCCGCGCCGGCCTTGCACAAGATCTCCAGCGCGCGCGGGATCTCCTTCGGCAGGTGGCGCGCGAGCGCGGCGATGACGTGCCTGACCCTCTGCTTGAGCTCGAGCGCGTCGATCCCTCGCTTGGCGTCGCGGGCGAAGGCGCGCGCGTCGAAGCCGGGTTCGACGCGCAAGAGCTGGGCGGCGATGCGATCGATCGCTGCCGGCCCGAGGCCTTCTTTGAAGGGTGTACCCATCGTCGTCAGTGTCTCTCCACGGGCTCGGCACGGCGCGAAGCGCGCCGGGCATGGTAGTTTCCACGAGGTGCCCAGCCCCGAGAAGCCGAGCCCGTCGACCGCGCTTCGATTCTCGCTCCACGAGCCCTTGCCAGCGGCGCTGAGCGTCGCCGAGGGCCTCGAGGCCTACCTCCAGGAGAACGGCTTCGACCGCGCCCTCTACGACGCCGCGTGGACCCCGGCGAGCCTCTTCGGCATCCCGGTGCCGGTGCCCAACACCAAGAAGCACCGCTTCGCGATCATGCGCCACGACCTGCACCACGTCGCGACGGGCTTCGGCACCGACCCGGTCGGCGAGGCCGAGATCAGCGCCTGGGAGGCGCGCCGAGGCTTCGGTCGCATCGGGCTCTACACGACCGGCATCGTGAGCGGGCTGGTCTTGCTGGGGCTCGTGTTGAACCCCAAGCGCACCGTCGCCGCCCTGAAGTCCGGCGGTCGCGGGACACGCAACCTCTTCGCCAGCGAGGTGCCCTACGAGACGCTGCTCGGCTGGACGATCGGCGAGCTGCGTTCCCATCTCGGCCTGCCCGAAGGCGGGATCGCCGGCGCGCGCAAGCTGCACGAGAAGGCCCCAGCGCGTGTCGAAACGGTGACGTGACGGGGGCCTGTCGAATGTTGGCCGCAGCCGGGCCAAAGGTGACACCATGCGTCGCCGCAGACTCGGGGGGACCGAGCTGCGCAAGGAAGGATGTATCCGTGAACAAGCTCGCGATCGCTCTCGTGCTCGGCGCCATTTTCGCCGTCGGCTGTGGAGACAAGAAGGAAGAGGGCAAGTCGGACACCGGCTCGGCCGGCGACAAGATCGGCGTCGCCGAGTGCGACGAGTACCTCACGAAGATGGAAGCCTGCCTCGGCAAGATGCCGGCCGAAGCGAAGGCCGCTTCGGAGCAGGGCTTCAAGGCGAACCGCGACGCCTGGAAGCAGGCCGCGAGCGCTGGTGGCGCCGCGAAGGACGCGCTGAAGACCGGCTGCAAGGCCGCGCTCGACACCGTCGCGCAGAACCCGATGTGCAAGTGAGCGACGGCTTCGGGGCGTTCGCGCTCCGGAGCATCGCGATCTCGTTCGCGCTCGGGGCCGCTTCGTGCGGCCCCGTCGCGGACCGCACCGACGACGGTGCCCTCCGCCGCGCTCAGCCATCGTCCGAAGCGACGCAGGCGACGCGACCCCGACCCTCCGCGGCCTCGAAGCCCGCGCCCCCGCGCTCCGACGCCGAGCCCGGCGCGAGCGAGTCGGCCTCGGTTTCGCCGCCGAACGCGAGCGCCGCCCCGCCCACCGTGAGCGCGCGCGTCGAGCCGCTGCCCGCGCCGAGCGCGCCCTGCCCGGGCGACATGGTGCTCGCCGGTCGAGCCTGCATCGATCGTTACGAAGCGCCGAACCAGCTCGGCGCCAAGCCCTTGCGCATGCAGTCGGCGCTCGACGCCGAGGCCTGGTGCAAGGAGGGCGACAAACGCCTCTGCAGCGAGGACGAGTGGCTGCGCGCCTGCGAAGGCCCGAACCGCCTCGCCTTCCCCTACGGGGCGAAGTGGGAGCGTGGCAGGTGCAACGACGACGGCAGCTTCCGCAACCCGAGCTGGAAGCACCTCGCGCGCTGGCCCGCGCCCGAGGCCGTGGCCGAAGCCGACAAGCTCGATCAGTCGAACCCCAGCGGTGAGCGCGCGGGCTGCGTGTCGGCCGAGGGTGTCTACGACCTCAGCGGCAACGTGGCCGAGTGGGTGCGCCGCACGCGCGACAACCCCACGAACTACGAGCACGTGGTGAAGGGCTGCTTCTGGGGGCGCTGCTTCCGCCCGCCTCACCTGCCCTCGTGCGACTACGTCAACTACGCGCACCCGTCGGGGTACAGGAGCTACGAGATGGGGTTTCGGTGCTGCGTCGAGCCGCGGGGGTGAGGGGGGCGGCCGAGCCACCAGCGATCTGTTCGGTCATGCCCTTATTGGCTCGAACAGTCCTCCACCCAAGAATCGCGTCCTTCCCAGGAGCAGCGGACCTTCTACAGCCGTGGCGAACTGCAGCTCGACGGACGCTACGACCCCGACCCGCGGAACACCTCGCGCGCTCTTCACGCGCACCGTGTCCGGCCTTGGGAGCCTTCGTCGTTCACACTCCCTCCGCACGTCGTCGCTCACAAGCTCCTCCAACGAGCAGTCCTTCGCGTGTCGTGTCACGACGTAGTCCGAGACCGTCCTGAACTCCCGACTCCGACCGAGCAGAGCGTCTTCGGAGGACAGCTGGCCGCCGTGGAGCCCTAGGACTCCATTTCGGCCGGCTCGCAGCTCGGTGAACCCAAACAAGGCTCGCTCGAGCGTCTCGAGGTGCTTGGCCGAATGGCCAGGCAGGTGCTCCCACCCGTCGAGCACGTGCGGCGGGATGAGCAGGAGTCGAGAGCGTCGCACATCGACCGAGAACGCGAGGTGCGTGGAGCGCGTCGTCCGCGTCTCCTCGCCATCGGTTTCGTGACCGTGGAAGAACGCGGGAAGGTCGCACTCTGAGCGTTCGCCCAGCACCGCTTGCACGCGAGCCATCACCGCTCGTCGCAGCGCTCGAGCGAGGCCAGTCGTGTCCACATCTGTAGGGAGCTTCGGTTCGACCTCGAAGGCGTAGATGGGGCAGACAGTGGTAGGGGCCATCAACCCGAGGCCGAGAAAGCGGCCATCCCCCAGCACCAGCGGGCCGGACACAGGCCGCTCGAGCTCCAACTCCACGTGCCACAGCGCTTCGGCAGCAAATCGGGTCCCAGGAGCGAAACGCTCCGCGCGGGTCCCGTGCGCATCGAAGGGCTCTCGCTGAGCGATCACCCGGAGGACCCGTGCGCCCACGCCCGCGAAGCGGAGCGCCTGCGCCACCGCTCGCTTCACCTCCACCAGCTCGGAGCCCCTCGCCGAGCCTGGCTTGGACTCGTCGCTCGAGCGGCTCGCTCTATGCGGCACCGAACCGAGAGCGAGTGGCGTGACCGATCTCCAAGCGCGCGCGCTCGCGCTGTACCGAGCCACCATCTGGTCGGGCGCGCCAGCTGCCAGCATCGTCGAGCTCTCTTCACCGCTCGCAGGGTCGTGGAGCACCCGGCCCGCGAGCGCCCACATCACATCCGCCTCGGCGAGAGGACCGGCCGGAACCTGTACGAGCACCCGGCGGATTGACTGATCTGCGTGCTCATGGCCGATCGACGGTAGCGGGACGAAGCGGACGCGCTCTTCGCTCGGCCCTCGATGGGCGCCGTCGGCCGTCCGGCCGGCGACCACGCGTTCTACATCGACCCGCTGTTCCGACAGGCTGCTCGAGAGCAGGGCCACAGCCAAATCCCGAACGTGCTCGACGAGTGCGGGCGCGCGCCAGCTCGGCCAGGGAGACGAGCTGGCCGGGTCGTTCACGCTCTTCAACTCGAGCATGTGCCACGTCGGGGTCCCGTCGTATCGCACCTTGGCGAACTGGGCCTTCGGCGGCTGCACGAAGTCGGTAACCTTCCCGTCCGCACGCGGACGAAGGCGGACCAAGCCGGCATCGAAGCGCCGGACCAGACTGTCGAGGCTGCCACTGGCGGGAACCGCAAGCTCGGCGCCAGCCCATCCCGAGCTCGGACGGTGGATGGTGCCGCGATGCTTTCGCAGTCGCTCGCTGAGCTGAGCGTCGTCGAGGATTTCGGCGCGAGCCCACGCTGCGTCGACCCCACGTCCGAACTGGTAGAGCCCTGACGCCAACGAAGGCAGCTCCTCGCCCTGGTGCTCGAGCAACCGCCACGCGTAGAGAAAGCACGGCTCACCCTCCAGAAGGATGGGGACCACAGACTTCATCCTACGGATCTTGCCAATGCGGGCTGGATCCCCTGCGACGGCATCCAGGTCGTTGTTCGGCACCCACAGCGATAGCTGTTGGCCCTGCCGGGCGATTGGCGCAGCGATCACCGGCGCCGGCAGCTGCTCGAGCAAGCGAAGCGCCCGAGCGGAATGCTCCGACAACGAAGCTCCGACCGCGGCGCCGGCGACGAGCGCCTGGAAGACGCGCGCAGGAGCAGGAGGCCAGTCTCCAACCCCGTGGAACCGGTGGTCGTGCAGATGGACAGTGACAACGAAGTGATTGGGCATCGCGCTACTTCTTCTCTTTGCTGCCCTTCTTGCCCGCCGGCTTGTCACCGGCCTTGAGGTCCTCTTTCGCGAGCTTCGGGTCGAACTGGACTTCTCGATCCTCACCCACGCCGAAGATGCCGGCGGCACTCTCAGCGAAGGCACGTGCGTTCGACGAGTCGAGCGACAGCTCTGTGCGCACTCCGGTTCGCGCGACCTCCATCCAAGCGGACTTCGCGTCGGCGCTCGGAACGAGGAGGCATCCAGCGCGCAGGAAGCCGTCGAGCGGCTCGGTGGCAGCCACCAAGCTCAGGCCGAGCACGTACCGACGAAGCGCCTCGACAGCAGATCCACCTTGGAGGCGGCGTATCGCCACCAGGTTGATCGTCACATCGCGAAGGATCGGGCCACGCGCGACGACACCACCCAGCACACCGGTCGCCGGAACCGCGACGAAGCCACGCTTCGCAACGGGGCTCTTCGGGTCACCTTCGTGCTTCGCCTTTTCGTCCTCGGAGAACACCTCGAGTGCCGCATAGTCGATAGGCGGCGCGTACTGTGCGGATCGTGTGAGCGGGTCGACGTCCCACGCCCGGATCACCGACTGCACGACCCGCGGCAGCTTCGCATGGGTGTCGCGCGAGTCCCAAACGCCGAAGACCAGCGACGTCGGCGCAAGCTTCGCGATCGCGGAAGCGTCACCACACTTCAAGAAAGTCTCGAACGCATTGCGAGCCTCGTCCTTGAGGCTCGTCGAGCGGATCATCGCGTCTCCCAGCCGGTGGCCGGCCCGGAGGATCGACACCTTGCGACCGTCGCCAATCTTGACGTCGATCTGTGGAACCAGCTTGGAGAGCTCATCGCTCTCGCCTTCGGCACGGTCGAAGATCGGCTCCATGCGGTTGGCCTGCGAGCCCACGCTGTCGATGGTCGCCACTTTGGTGCCGTCACCGAGCTTGTCGATGTTGTATCCAACATCCGCGTAGGTGGGAGGGAAGAACACGGCACCCTTGCCCTCGACCGGTTCGAGCTCCTGCCTCAGCACCAGCGCCACCGGGCCCGTCGACGAGAGCCAACGGTCTGCCTGCGCCATCAAGTCCATGCTCATTCGTCTGCTCCTTCGACAACGTGGGAAATCGCGCACGCCTGGCCTTCTTTGCCTGGCCAACTCAAGTACATACGAAACCGCCGCATCTCGAACGGCATCGCGGATCCACCCAGACCGGCGCGAAGGAAGCAGAGGGGGAGCCACACACCCGATCGCGTCGAGCCAACCACGCCGTAGGCGTACTCCATCTTGTTTCTCAGGCGCCGAGGACGCGCGTGGCTCAGACCGATCGCACCGAGCAGCTCCACGAGCGGATACCCGATGGTCTGGATGGATCCACCGTGCTCGTTCAACGAGAAGCCGACGTCGATGGGTATGTAGTCGCGCCGCCAATCGAGCCGAAAGCTGCTGCTCTGGGGCACCGCTAGCGCGAAGGGGTCGCACGCGACGCCAGCCGCGCTCCGGCGCACGAGCTCGAGTGCATCGCGCGCAAGCGCTGCACCAGGGTATCCACCAGCACCACCCCAGAATTTGACGTTGTCGCGCACCGTATCGGCCCAGTAGTCGATCGCGATCGCCAGCTCGCCGGATCGAAGAACGGCGACGAGCGTCGCGGGTGATGCGGGGTCGGCCGAAGGGTATGGAGCGCCCTCCGAAAGTTCCTCGGGCGTACTGCCCCAACTCCGGTTCCACGCACGAACGTTGGAGCTCCGGTGCGGCGCCAAGGCGCACACCTCTGCCTCCGAGAGGAAGCGAAGCACGCGCTCGAAGGGGTTCTCGCTACCGCTTGCGCGAAGGTGGAATCGCACGGCGTCGCGCTTCGGCCATTCGAAGCATGCCGCCGCCTCGCCCAACAGCTGGTCGGCTGCTTCCGCGAACCCGAGGCAGGCGAAGACCTGGCCAGGATTGAACAGGTCGACCGGGATCGACGCTTCAGCCACGCTTGCCTCCCATCTCGTCGTTCTCGCGCGACGCCGCCTGATCGGCTGCTCGCAGTAGGGCCTCCCACCACGCGAGCCCCCAAGGACCCCACTGCTTCTCGGCGCGAGCGAAACGGAGCGCGATCTCGCGTGCACGCTCCTCGAGCAGGCTCGGTGGAGCATCGTCGAAACCATCTGTGCGAAGGACGGGGCGCGCGAAGCCGTGGTGCGCGGCGATGAGGTGCAACACCAGGTCCCGGTCCTGCGCTCCGAGCCCTGCCACGTCGGGGTCTCGCTCCGCATACGACAAGGAACCGAGCTCGTGGCGGTATCCTGCCAGGATCGATTGGATCGGCCTGCTCGTGGTTTTACCCAGCGGCCGCTTGTCGACCGGCGCGCGAAACGCGCGTTGCCATCGCTCGGCCTTCTTGCCTTCATCGTGGAGCCGCGCAGCGAGCGCGAGCAGCTCGCGCTTCGCCGGCGCGAGCTCGAGCTGCTCCGCGATCCGTCGAGCGTGCCGCTCGGCGAAGGCCTCGTGCTCACTCAGTGCCTGCTCTCGCCCGGTTGAGCGTCCATCCGCCGTGGTCGATGGGCGCGTGCGGTCCGTTTCGATGACGAGCCACGCGAGCGCGTCACCGTCCTGGCTGGTGCGTAGGACGAACGAGGCTTCGACCCGCCAGTTTGGGTCCACTCCCAGTCCGTCGAGCGTTTCGACCTCGCGCACACGGAAGCCGAGATCTCCCGCCTCGCTCACGTCGCTGGCGTGGTGACTGGATGGGTCCAACAGGCCGTGCTCGTCCAGGCCGCCGAAGCGTGTGTCGACCACCACGGTTCGCGCACGGAGCAGGCGCTCGAGCCTCTTCTTGTCCATGGTGGCGAGCTCCCCGAGCGTGAACCCCCGGGGCTTGTCATCGAGGACGAAGACGATGGCCTCGTGCTCTGCGGGTGGGGTCCGCGTGGCGATGATCGCTGCGTCGACGGATTCGATGTCGCGCGGCAACCTGTCCCTGGCCATCTCGCTCGACTTCGACAGATGCTTGATGCGCTTGTTCAGCCAGTCGATCACCACGACCGACTCGCTCTCGAGCAACTCAGCGGTTTCGACTGGAGCCGCCTCGAAGAACGCTTCCGCGTCGTTTGCGCGGGGCAGGAGGCGCCGCCACACGATCGTGGTTTGCGCTTCCTCGTCGACCCACCCACGGAGCCACGGTCGAACGTCGGGGCGCCCGGTGTGCTCCTCGAGCGAGGTCATCGACCAGGCCTCGACCACCGGCCGGGAGAGCTCGGGGTGTAGAGGCGGGGGTGTCGTTGCCTGCGCGAGCGTCCTCGCCTGCTCAGCCTTCGCCTTCAGCTCCCCGAGTGCCCGTGGTGAGGCGTCGCTGGCCCCGGCGATGCCTGCCAGGCTGCGAAGCGCTCGAAGCGTCGCTTGTCTGCGGTTCCACCGCTCAGCGCGGCGGCGCTCGTCGTCGTTGAGTTTCTTCGACGCCGCCGCGCTGCTCTCCTCGTCGTCGGGTGACTCGTCGACTTCGTCGTCCTCGTCCTCTCCGGGCTCGAACTTGGCGATCTTCTCGAGCGCGCTGATCGTCTTTGGGTCTGCGGTGGTTGGATGCACCCACACCTCCGCGCGTCCGTCGCCACGCCGGTTCACGCGCCCCAGGCGCTGCACCATGCGCTCCCACTCGACGAGATCCATGACGGCGTGGTCCGCGTCCAAGTCGACCCCGACCTCGCCTGCGCTCGTGGCGATGACGAAGACAGGTAGCTCACGAGCCCCTCTCGCTCCTCCGAGCATCCCGAGCCGTTCGAGCGTGCTCGCGGCGTCCACGCGCTCCGCCACACGCCTGCCGCCGACGAAGAGGACGGTCTCGATGGCGCGCTCCGGCAGAACACCATCGCCTTTGGCGAGCACCTGCAGGCTTTGGTGGACCGCCTGCGCCGTCCTACGGCTGTCCACGAAGACGATCACGCGCGCGGGCTCCTTGGCGGCGGCGCTGAGCTTCCAGGCTCGCTCAGCGAGCACCGTCGCGAGCGCGTCGGGTGCGACCGCGTCCGCGACGTGTAGAGCCTTCGAGGCCTCGAGGCGCCGCTGCACCGTCGGGTGCTGCCTGTCGGTCGCGTCCAGCTGGAACGCGGAGGTCTCGACCCGAGCCGTCGCAGACAGCGACATCACTCGGAGCGGAGGCACGACGTCGCGCGATGGAGCTTGGGGCTTCAGTGCGTCGTCGAGCGAGGCTGCTCGCACGAGCGCTTCGAATGCCGGGACGAGGTGAGCTTCGTCGAGCACGAGCAAGGCGTCCGATCCGAGCATCGCAGCGTGGTACGGCCGCATCCGGCGGGAGCACCGGTAGCCAGAGAACAGAAGTCTCGAGCCGATCATGTCGACCGTGCCGACCACGATGGCGGGCGACGAGGGGTCCTCGAGCCACTCGCGGTTGTCAACGAACTGCCCGCGAAGCGTGGAGATGGGCAGGGGCCGCGACAGTCCGAGCGCGAGCTTGAGCTGCGGTGTCTCGTCGACGAAGGCCCTGATCCGCTCCGCCTCGGCGGTCGCTTGGTCGACGACCGCGCGCCTATCGACGACGTAGACCAAACGCCTCGGCAAGCGTGCCCCGGCGGCACGCGCCGCAGCCCAGATGCCGATGACCGAGGTCTTCCCGAGCCCCGTGGGAAGGTCGAGCGCACTGGGGATCGCGCCTTTGCTGAACTGCTCACGGAGCAGTCGCTCCTGCCATGGAAACGGCGTCTGCCCGGCCTCGAGCCCTAGCAGGCGAGGGAGCCAAGCTTGCGCCCGGCTGGAGGTCGCGTCGTCGCCTTCGTCCGTCTTGCTCAACATCGCGTATCGGCCCTCCCTGCGGTCGGCGATCGCCGGTCGTGAATCTGATGTTCGGTTCGTCCGACGGCTCGCCTACTCACCGCCCCCGCGCTCCCGCCGTGATCGCGCCGCCGACTCTGCCTACGGGTCGTCTCACGATCGCTGAGACGACCTCTTCGCCGGTGCTCGGGGCGGCGGCGCTGCCGTCGAGCTTGCGCGCCGCTTCGTAGGCCGCGAGCGCGGCGCCGAGCTCGCCACGAAGCTTCGCGCGCAGCCCGACCGGCGCGAGCACCTCGGCGTGGCGGCCCCAGGAGAGCACCCAGCGCATCGTCTCTTCGGGGCCGGCGACCTCGGCGTGCACCTTCACGCTGCCGTCGGGCATGGGCTCGAGGCGTTGATCGGCGCGGAGCGGGTACTCCTGCGCGAAGCGCGCGACCTCCGGCCCGAGGCGCACCACCACGGCGACGGGCGCGGCGCGCCACACCACCACGCTCGCGGCTTGCGGCACCGGCGCCAGCGCCGCGCGGTCGAAGGCGGCGCCCAGCGTGGCGCGCTCGATGCGCGCGACCTTGAAGGTGCGCGCCTCGCGACGCCCTGGATCGTGTGCGAGCACGTAGAGCTGGCCCTTGGCGAGCTCGAGCTCCAGCGGCCACACGCGCCGCTCGACGGCTTCGGCGTCGCGCGCGCCTCGGTACACGATCACCAGCTCGCGCCCCTGCTCGATGGCGCGCTCGAGCGTCGCCAGGAGCGAGCCCTCGCTCGGCCCCTGGAGCGCCTCGCGCAGCACGACCTTCGGCCCGCCGCTGGTGGCTCGCAGATCCTTGCGCAGCGCTTTGAGCTCCCCGTAGAGCTTCGTGCCTTTCAGCGGCGCGAGCGTCGCGAGCGCCAGATCGAGCGCCACGGCGCACATGGGCGAGCCCACCACGCGCGCCGGTCCGTCGAGCACGCGGTAGCGCGCCTCGCCGTTGACCTTGTCGACCTCGAGCGTCGCGCCCGCGGCCTGCAGGAACTCGAGATCGCGGTAGACCGTCGCGCGGCTCACCTCGAGGTGCTCCGCCAGGTTCGCCACCGTGCGACCCCTGCGCGCGCTCGCCAGGAAGTGCGCGAGTCGCCAGCGTCGCTGGAGCAGCTCTTGGTGGAGGGTGGCGCGGGTCATGCGCGTGCTCGCACCGTGTAGGCACCGAACCCACGCCCAACCGCCGATTCGGGCCGGCAAACCACGCCGATGCCGGTCCGGACCGGCCTCTGAGCCCACCAAACCACGCCGATGCCGGTCCGGACCGGCCTCCAGACCCACCGAAGCGCGCCCACGGCCGGTCGACACCGGCCTCGGGGCGCATCGAAGCATGCGGGTGCCCGGTCGCGACCGGCCTCGCGGGCCTCCGGAGCGCAAATGCACCCGGTCGACACCAGCTCGCGTGCGCTTCGATGGGCGGCGATGCCGGTCGACACCGCCTCGCGCGCGTTCCGATGGGGCGTCGCGGCGGTCGGCACCGGGATCTCGGGCGAGTGAGTCACGCCGTGGGCTCGCCATCGGGCGCGGGCGAGGGTTCCTGACCACCTCGTGAGCGACCCCGCCTGTCGGCGTTGCGTTCGGCGATGCGCAGCGCGCCGAAGAGCTGGGTGTCGGTCTCGCCCTCGATGCCCGCGAGCAGCGCGTTCGCGAGCAGCGCGTTCACGGTGCGGATCCACTGGTTGCGCGCGTCGACCTCGCGCGAGCCGGCGCTCGGCCCGCTCGGCCCGGCGAGCGCGCCACGCTCGGCCTCGATCTCCCCGAGACGCAGGCCGGTGGAGATCCACTCGTCGACGTGCGCCGAGAGCGCCTTGCCGGCGACGCTGATCGCGTCGAGTCGCGCGCGCAGCGCCGGCTCGGCGTCGAGGCGCGCGCGTAGGCGCTCCACGGCGCCCGCCTGGGCGCGGTACGAACGCAGGATCATCTCCAGCCCCTCGGGCAGCAGGATGTCGCGCAGCTCGAGCAGGCGGTCGGCCTCCGCGCTCTCGCCCGCCAGCATCGCGTGCCCGCTCAGCGTGGTGTGGATGCCCCGCGCGACCGCGTCGTGCCGGAGGTCGACCTCGGCGGCCTCTTTGCTCAAGAGCGCGAGGCGAGGGTCCGGAGGCGGCGCCTGCAGCGCGATGAGCGTATTGCGCACCTCTTCGATTCGTTGCACCAGCCCGACCAGCTCGGGCACCTTCGCAATCGTCGCGTGCGAAGTACCACCGCTCACCCAAGCCCCCGACAGATGGATCATCTCGTCGGTCTTCAATCGCTTCAGCGCCATCGCTACCTCCCCTGTGGCCGCGCCCCCCACGGGCATGGCGGGCGGACGCTACGAGGCAGAGGCGCAGTCGTTCAAGCGCGATGTGGAGACTCGCAACTCTTTGCACGTCGGACGATGTGTGTGCGGCGGGCGGCCGCGTGCGCGAGTGCCGCGAAATCGCGGTGGATTCGGCGGGAGCCTCGCGACGAGGTGAGGGCCGCGTGTCTCCAATAGAGGACACTCCGGAGAGCCGGGTTCGCTGGCGAGGGAGGCGCGGGCGGAGGCGGCAGCGGCGCTGGTCCAGGCGGTTGACGTCCTGGGGGCGCCCGCTAGCCTCCGCTTCGCCTTGCCCTCACGGGGGCGGGATCTGACCCCCCCAGCGTCTGGTGAGAGCCACACGCTGGGGTTCTTTCTTGGAGGTCTCGCTGGCCGAGCGCGCCACCTCCCTCCACGCCCATGACTTGGCCCATGCGCCGCGACCGCATTCAAGATGGCGCGCATGGGGGAAGAACGAGACGCACCCGAGGCGTCGCCGGAGCTCGTGCCGGCGCGCATGGTCAACGAGGTCCTCTACTGCGAGCGCCTCTTCTATCTGGAGTGGGTCCAGGGCGAGTTCGCCGACAACCAGTACACCGTGGACGGCCGCGTGGTGCATCGGCGCCCGGATCGCGCGGGCGGCAAGCTCGCCGAGCCGCCGAAGGCGGGAGCCGCGACGCCGGCGCCCGACGCAGGCGACGACGACACCGACGAACGCGCGGCGCCGCCGTACACCGCGCGCAGCGTGTGGCTCTCGTCGGAGCGCCTGGGGCTCACGGCGAAGATCGATATCGTCGAGAGCGACGACGCCGGCTCGGTGGTGCCCATCGAGTACAAGCGCGGCTCGGCGCCCGACGTGCCCGGCGGCGCCTACCTGCCCGAGCGCGCGCAGCTCTGCGCGCAGGTGCTGCTGCTGCGCGAGCACGGCTACCGCTGCGACGAAGCGGCGCTCTACTTCGCCAAAAACAAGCGCCGCGTGCCGATCGCGATCGACGAGGAGCTCGAGCGCACGACGCTCGCCGCGATCGCACGCGCGCGTGAGCTCGCAGAGCACGGCAAGCTGCCGCCGCCTCTGGTCGACAGCCCGAAGTGCAACGGCTGCTCACTCGTCGGCATCTGCTTGCCCGACGAGGTCAACCTCTTGCGCCGCGACACCGCCGAGCCCGAAGCCGACGACGAGCCCACCCTGCGCCAGCTCCACCCACCGCGCGACGACGCTCTGCCGCTCTACGTGCAGACGCCGGGCGCGCGCATCTCGCTCGACGGCGAGGTGCTGGTCGTGCGCTCGCCCGACGGCGAGAAGGCCGAGGCGCGCCTGCCGCAGACCTCGCAGGTCTGCCTCATGGGCAACGTGCAGATCAGCACCCAAGGCATCCGCGCCCTGCTCGACCGCAGAACCCCGATCGCCTACTTCACCACCGGGGGCTACTTCATCGGGCGCACGATCGCCCACGACACGAACAACGTCGAGCTGCGCATCGCGCAGTACCGCGCGGCCGACGACCCCGCGCGCTGTCTCGCGCTCGCGCGTGGCTGGGTCGCCTCGAAGATCCGCAACTGTCGCACGCTCTTGCGGCGCAACCACACGAGCCCCGACAAAGCCGTGCTCTCGGAGCTCGAGCAGCTCGCCAAGAAGGCCGAGCGCGCCGAGGCGATCGGCAGCTTGCTCGGGCTCGAGGGCACCGCCGCGCGCGTCTACTTCGGGGCCTTCTCGGGCATGCTCACCGCCGGCCTGGGCTTCGAGCTCGAGGGCCGCAACCGCCGCCCGCCGCGCGACCCGGTGAACGCGCTGCTCTCTCTCGCCTACGCGCTGCTCGCCAAGGAGCTCACGATCGCCGTCGCCGGCGTCGGACTCGACCCCTTGCGCGGCTTCTACCACCAGCCCAAACACGGCAAACCCGGCCTCGCGCTCGACCTCATGGAGGAGTTCCGCCCCCTGATCGCCGACTCCACCGTCATCGGCGTGATCAACCAGGCCTCGATCACCAAGGACGACTTCCTCGTCCACCCCACCGGCACCTCGCTCCAGCCCGCCGGGCGCCGGCGCTTCATCCTCGCGTACCAGCGCAGGCTCGATCAGCTGGTGACCCACCCCGTCTTCGGCTACCGGATCAGCTACAGGCGCGTGCTCGACGTGCAAGCGCGCCTCCTGAGTCGCGTCCTGCTCGGGGAAATCGACGCGTACCCCGCCTTTCGCACCCGCTGAGGCGCCCGATGCCGCAGACCTACCTCGTCTCCTACGACATCGCCGACCCCAAGCGCCTCAAGACCGTCTTCAAGGTCATGAAGGGCTGGGGCGATCACCTCCAGTTCTCCGTCTTTCGCTGCGATCTGAACCCCCGCGAGCTCGTCGAGTTGCGTGGTGAGCTCGCCAAGGTCATCCACCACGGCCTCGACCAGGTGCTTTTCGTCGACCTCGGCCCGGCCGACGGCCGCGCCCTCACCTGCGTCGAGACCATGGGCCGCCCCACCCCTCCCGCCTTGCGCAACGCCGTCGTCGTATGAATCCTCTGCGAGCACCACAGCGCCGCGCGAACCCCCCACCCCGCTCGCACGGCGCCCAGGTCTTTGACATCCTTGCGGTTCTCGAGGGGCGGAGGGCTCGCTCCGCCCCTCGCAGGGACCGCTCGCAGGGCGCGCACGGCGCACCGCTCGCAAACCGCCTGGCAACAGCGCGAGATTTCTGGGATTCTGCGGGGCGGCCTTCCGCCGGCGAAAGCCGGCGGCCTCATTGAAGCGCGCGGCCCTCGGCGCCACGCCGCGAGCTTCCGCTGCGTCCTTCCGCCGGCGAAAGCCGGCGGCCTCATTGAAGCGAGGAGATCGAGGCGCGGTCGGCGGCGATCCTCCACGCCTTCCGCCGGCGAAAGCCGGCGGCCTCATTGAAGCGTGTTCACCTTGCAGGGCACCTGCCACTGCTTGCCGGCCTTCCGCCGGCGAAAGCCGGCGGCCTCATTGAAGCCGGAGCCGCGCGACGCCGAGCAAGCCGGCACGCGCGCCTTCCGCCGGCGAAAGCCGGCGGCCTCATTGAAGCCGTTCGATCGGGCCGTGGCAATTTGCTGCGGTACGACCTTCCGCCGGCGAAAGCCGGCGGCCTCATTGAAGCCTGAAATGGTGTCTTGCCGTACTCGCTCATTTTGTAGAACCTTCCGCCGGCGAAAGCCGGCGGCCTCATTGAAGCTCGATGGCCTGCTCGGGGGAGTCGGCTTCGACCACTTCCTTCCGCCGGCGAAAGCCGGCGGCCTCATTGAAGCACCTTCGTGTCGGGGAGCACCGGCGCGCCGGCCACGTCGCCTTCCGCCGGCGAAAGCCGGCGGCCTCATTGAAGCGCGCGGCTCGACTGGATGATTTCGGCCTGAGCGCGAGCCCTTCCGCCGGCGAAAGCCGGCGGCCTCATTGAAGCGCGTTTCCCCGTCCACCACGCCTTAGCTTCAGGGTCCCCCTTCCGCCGGCGAAAGCCGGCGGCCTCATTGAAGCGGGGCTCACTGGTCGATCCTCGGGGCTCGGGACCACCCTTCCGCCGGCGAAAGCCGGCGGCCTCATTGAAGCGCCGCCTGGGCTGCGTGGCGCCCGCTGCTCCGGCGCCCTTCCGCCGGCGAAAGCCGGCGGCCTCATTGAAGCGGCGCCTCAGCCGAGCAGAAGGCGCTGGCCACCCGCCCTTCCGCCGGCGAAAGCCGGCGGCCTCATTGAAGCGTGCCCGACCTCGAGGTCGGTGACGGGCTCACGCTCACCTTCCGCCGGCGAAAGCCGGCGGCCTCATTGAAGCGGACACGGCGTCGGAGTTGCGCTGCTGGGCACGGTACCTTCCGCCGGCGAAAGCCGGCGGCCTCATTGAAGCTCTAAGATGCCCCCCGATGTTGCCGCCGCGTTCTGGCGCCTTCCGCCGGCGAAAGCCGGCGGCCTCATTGAAGCTCGTGGATCATGCCCGCGACGGCGCGAGCGGGAGTGGCCTTCCGCCGGCGAAAGCCGGCGGCCTCATTGAAGCCGACCTCACCACGATGGCCGGCCGGATTGCCTACCTGCTCCCTTCCGCCGGCGAAAGCCGGCGGCCTCATTGAAGCCGGCGCTCGCCCGGCACAAGAGCGGGCACCTTCACCCGCCTTCCGCCGGCGAAAGCCGGCGGCCTCATTGAAGCAGGCTGACGGCGTCGTCGCGCTGGTACGCACCGGCGACCCTTCCGCCGGCGAAAGCCGGCGGCCTCATTGAAGCGCGCAGTTCACCGTTCACATTGCCGAGACGTGTACGCCTTCCGCCGGCGAAAGCCGGCGGCCTCATTGAAGCTGGCTCGAGCTTGCCTATCCCGGGGCAGGCTCGGCTCCTTCCGCCGGCGAAAGCCGGCGGCCTCATTGAAGCTGCGCCGCGGCGATGCTCTGCGCGGCCTGCGCTTGCCTTCCGCCGGCGAAAGCCGGCGGCCTCATTGAAGCGCTGCGGCGTCGAGCTCGGAGGCCCGGCCGAGCGTGATCCCTTCCGCCGGCGAAAGCCGGCGGCCTCATTGAAGCGCCGAGGACGTCGCCGCCGAGCTCACGAAGCAGATCGGCCCGCTCACCGTGCCTCCGCCGTGGCCGCCCGACGCGAGCCAGCAAGCGCCGTCCACCTGGACCGAGCTGCCCCAAGTCCACGGCCGCATCCTGCACGACCCGCGTATGTTAGGCGACACGGGGTTCATGCAGCGGATACGGTACGACTTCCACGTGGGCCGAGGTCGGTACACGATGCTGTGACACCATGGGTAGTTCGAGGCTCTACGGGGAGCTCATCGCAGGGTTCGGCGTAGATCCGCCGTTTGTAGCGCCCGTGAGACTGCTCTTGGGGTGTCACCCCATTGAACAGCGCGACCTGACTGAGCTCGAGGAGCAGGCCGGCGACGACGTTGTTTGGCTCTCTCGGAGCGCCAATCTCAGGGGGAGCGATCCGTACGGCGCGGCTCTGCGCATGTGGCGAGAGTCGTTCCGCGGCGTGGAGCGGGTCACTACGGCAGGCGGCACACGAACATCGCTATCTCGACAGCGATGGGAACACGTCCAAGACCACATTCATCCGATCTCCGGAGCGTACGTCTTCGCTCGTGGTGTGCCCCGATCCCCTGCCTATCGCCAGCAACTTGAGGAAGAGCGGCGCGCGGCGTTCGAGCGCGTCCTCCGCTCCGTCCAGCAGTGCCCAACAGTTGAGCAGCTGGAGAGATGGGTGGTTCCGCTGGTTCCGACTAAGGAGTTCAGAGATCTCTTCGAGAGTATGGCGGGGCTTGACGAACCAACCAGGCTCCGACTCGGGATCAGCCAGTGCGAGTCAGGTTTCCTTGTCAGGTACGCGGCAACCCTCGAAGGCGGGCTCGACGAGCGTCTAGGCCCTGAGCAGTTCGAGCACCTCGTTGCAGAGGTCTACGAAGCCGAGGGGTGGCGGTGCGAGGTCTCTCGGTACTCTCGAGACGGCGGCGTCGATGTCGTCGCGTCGCGAGAGCATGACGGCGAGGAGACCCTGATTCTCATTCAGGCGAAGCGCTATCGATCGGGCTTTGGGGGACGGGGTGAACGTCCCGTTCGGCTCGATGATGTGAAGGCCTTCGCAGCTACCGTGCGAAGCAAGGGGCGGAGCCGAGGCGTGCTGGTTACAACGTCGCGGTTCACAAGGGGAGCCACTTCCTGGGCACAGGGGGATGGTCAGCTGGTTGCCGATGTCGACCTCGTCGATGGAACGGAGTTGCGGAGGCGACTTCAGCACCTCGGGGGTATCGACAGTCTTCCTGGAGGGGCGAGCCACGTGTTCGATCGAATCGCGAGGTCGTAGCCCGATGCGGCTCTGGTCGCCGTGCAGGCACGCAGCGCGCGAGGAGCGCGAGCACGTCGCGCGCTGGTCAGCGTCGGACGCTTCCCGCGGCGGCACGGTAAGCGGGCGGAGGTCCACGCTGAGTTGGCCCGGGTCGCCGAGCGCGAGGGTGCGGCTCAGCGCCTCGCGATGAGCGCGAGGTGGGTGGACTCTGGGCAGACACGCAACCAGGTGGATGAGTATCCGCTGCACGAACCCCGTCGTGGTGAGGCCGCGCTCGCGCATCCATGATTCTCCGCATGACGGCACGAGATCGGTGGTCCGGGTGGGTCGAGGCGTGGTGGCGGAGCGGTCTGACGGCGAAGGCCTTCGCCGCCGAGCACGGGCTCAACGAGTCGACCCTGCGATACAACGTGACCGCTCAGCGACGCCGGGGTGACACGGCGGCTCGATCGCTCCAACCTCGA
>CALKVW010000219.1 GCA_938004785.1 uncultured Polyangiaceae bacterium | reverse complement strand
AGGAGGCGCCGCATGTCCCAGTGGTACGCGGCGCCGACGACGCCCACGATCATCGTGAGCGTCGCCACCCAGCCGAGCGTGTCGAGCATCACCGGCGGCAGCGGAGAGAGCACGCCGCCCACGAAGCGCAGGAGCGCGTAGGCGCCCACCTTCGTGAGCAGACCCGCGAAGAGCGCCAGCACGGGAGCCGGCAGCGTGTGGTACGAAGCCGGCAGCCACGCGAAGAGCGGGAAGGCCCCGGCCTTGATCGCGAAGGCCAAGAGCAGCGCGGTGGCGAGCGGGAGCTGCAGCTCGGCGGAGATCGAGGGCCAGGCGCGCTGGATCGCGGCGTAGCCGAGCTGGCCGGTGGCGCCGTAGACGAGCGCGATGCTGGCGAGCAAGAGCAGCGTGCCGAAGAGGCTGAGCACGAAGTACTTCAGCGTCGCGTCGAGCTGACGCCGGCCACCGCCGAGGGCCAAGAGCCCGAGCGAGGCGATGAGCATGACCTCGAACCACACGTAGAGGTTGAAGAGGTCGGCCGTGGCGAAGGCGCCGCCCACGCCGGTGAGCAGCCCACCGAGCAAGGGGTAGAGCTCGGCGCGCGCGGGGGCACGGTCGGCGTCGCTGCCGAGGTAGGTCCAGGTGGCGACGGCCATGAGGCCGGTGACGGCGATGAGCGCCGCGCCGAGTCGATCGATGGCGAGCTCGATGCCGAAGGGCGCGGGCCAGCCGCCGAGCACCGTGCCGACGACCTCTCCGTGGTGTGTGCGCGCCACGAGCGCGAGGCCTGCGGCGAAGAGCGCGGCGAAGCCCGCGCCGGCGGCGGCGCGCGCGAGGGTGGGCCGCCGAGAGAGCAAGACGCACACGAGCGCCGTGAGCAGGGGCACGAGCACGGGGAGCACCGCGAGCAGCGTCGAAGGCAGGCTCACGTGTCGGGCTCCACGGGTGGCGCCTCGGGGTCGGTCGGGGGCGGCTCGGCGTCGCGGAGCGCGTCGAGGTCGTCGCTCTCGCTGGTGTGCACGACGCGCAGCACGAGCACGAGCGAGAAGCAGGTGAGCACGAAGCCGATGACGATCGCCGTGAGCACGAGCGCCTGCGGTAGCGGGTTCGCGGAGGCCTCGAGGGTGGACTCGCCCGCGCGCAGGATCGCCGGCGCCGGAGAATCGACGCGCCCCGCCGCGAAGAGCAGGAGGTTGACCGCGCTGCCGAGGATCGCGAGGCCGAGCACGCAGCGGAGCACATCGCGCGACAGCGCGAGGTAGGCGCCGCAGGCGGCGACGATCGACACCGTGAGGGCGAGCGCGAAGCTCAAGGCGAGCCTCCGTCGTCGTGCGCGGGTTCGAGCTCGAGCAGCAACAGCGCGTAGCCTCCGACGGCGCCCCAGACGGCGAGGTACACGCCGAGGTCGAAGACGAGCACGCTCGAGACGTCGAAGCTGCCGACGCCGAGAGGGATCGAGACCCACGGGTGCGTGAGGAAGGGCTCGCCCGCGAGCCAGCCGACGACGCCGGAGAGCAACGACGCGAGCACGCCGCTCGCGGCGAGCACGCGCGGATCGCCGAAGAGCAGCCGGCGGCGCGCGAGCTCGGTGCTCTGCGACACCGCGCAGACCACGGTGGCGCTCACGGCCACGAGCCCGCCGATGAAGCCGCCTCCAGGCAGGTTGTGACCTCGGTAGAGCACCCAGAGCGACGCGGCGAGCAGCAGCCAGTAGAGCGTGCGGCCCGCGACCTCGAGCATCAGCGAGCGAGGGCTCATGGCGTGGCCTCCTTGCGCCGCTTCTTGAGCGCCGCGACGAGCGGCAGCGCGGCGAGGAAGGAGAAGACGACGACGGCGCTCTCACCGAGCGTGTCGAGGCCGCGGAAGTCGACGATGACGACGTTCACGACGTTGCGGCCGTGCGCGTCCGGCAGGCTGTGCGCGGCGTAGAACCGGGAGAGGGTGTCGTCGAAAGGGAGCGCCGAGACGGCGAGCAAGAGGGCGCCGAGCAGGCCACCGAAGCCGAGCGAGACGAGCGCGGCGAAGGGGCGCACGCGGGGCTCGAGCAGGCTCCTCGCGCGGCGACGCCGCTCGAGCTCGATGAGCACCGTGGCGACGACGATGACGAAGGCCGTCTCGACGGCGAACTGCGTGAAGGCGAGGTCCGGCGCGCCGGTGAACAGGAACAAGAGCGCGCTGCCGTAGCCGACGAGGCCGCTCGCGAGCAGCAGTACGAGGCGCGTCTCGAGCACACAGGCGAGCAAGGCGCCCGCCGAGATCGTCGTGAGTGCGGCGAGCACGGGGAGCTCGACGCTCGTCGGTGCGGGCCAGGCGAGGGAGCTCGCCCCCGGGGCGAACGCGAGGCCCAGCGCGAGCACGATGGCGAAGACGAGCACCGCCGCGTAGAGGCTGCCGCGGCCGTGCTGCACGCGGCGGGTGAGCCACGCCGCGCTCTTCACCAGATCGCCGAGCGCGCGCTCGTAGAAGGCCTGTGCGCCGTAGGGGCGCAGGAGCGCCCCGCCGCGCTCGACCACGCGGTGCAGGGGCTCCCACACGAAGAAGACGACCGCACCCGCGGCGATCGTGCCGGCGACCGAGTAGAAGACCTGCCCGAGCTCGAGCTCGAGGTCCACGACCGGGCCTCCGGGCCCGGGCGTGAGCGAGCGCGCGACCTGGCCCAGGAGGCCCTCGATGAGCCACGGGCGCACGCCGAAGACGATGCCGATGGTCGCGACGAGGATCGGTGGCAGCACCAAGGAGATGCCGCCCTCGTGCGCGTCGACGGTGCCGCCTTCGGGGGCGGAGCGGAAGAAGAGCCGGATCGAGGCGACCGCGGCGACGGCGACGGAGACCGCGCCCACGAAGAGGCTGCCGTAGCTCACGATCGCGAGGATCTCCTCCTCCCGCTTCGCGTTGAGCACGACGGCCTTGGCGACGTAGCCGAAGGAGAGCGGCAGGCCGGCCATGCCCACCGCGGCGAGCACGGCGGCGGTCGCGGTGAAGGGCATCGCGCGCCGGAGGCCGCCGAGGCGCGAGATGTCGCGCGTGCCGGTGCCGTGATCGACGTTGCCCGCGACGAAGAAGAGCGGGGCCTTGTAGAGGGCGTGCGCGAGCATGAAGGCGCCCACGGCGGTCGCCGAGCCCTCGCCACGCAAGCCGACGAGCATCACCATCGCGCCCAGCGCGCTGACCGTCGACCACGCCAAGATGCGCTTCAGATCGCGCTCGCCGAGCACGAGGATCATCGCCCAGGCGCTCGTGAGGGTGCCCACGCCGGTGAGGGCCATGCGCCAGAAGGGCCACTCACCGAAGGCCGGGTCGAGGCGCGCGAGCAGGTACACGCCGAGCTTCACCATCGTCGCCGAGTGCAGGTAGGCCGACACCGGCGTGGGCGCGCTCATCGCGCCCGGCAGCCAGAAATGGAACGGGAACTGCGCGCTTTTCGTGAAGCAGCCGAGCATCACCAGCACGACGCCGATGCGAGCGCGTGTGTCGTCGGCGAGCTCCGCGCCGCGTGCGACGAGCCCGGAGAGCGAGCTCGTCTCCGCCGCCTGGCCGAGCAGGATGAGCCCCGCGAGCAGCGCGAGCCCGCCTGCGCCCGTGACGAGCATCGCTTGCTTGGCCGCGCCGCGGCTCGCCGCGCTCTCGTGGTCGAAGCCCACGAGCAGGTACGAGAGCAGGCTCGTGAGCTCCCAGAACACGAACACCAGCACGAGCTGATCGGCGGTGACCGCGCCGATCATCGCGAGCATGAAGGCGCTGAGCAGCGCGAGCACGCGCCGCTGGTGCCGGTGCCCTGCGAGGTATCCGCCAGCGTAGACGAAGACCGCCGAGCCGACGCCGGTGATCAGCAGGAGCATGAGCGCCGAGAGGCCGTCGATGCGGAAGCCGAGCGTGAGATCGAGCGAGGGCACCCAGGGCAGCGCGAGGGCGAAGGGCAGCTCGCGAGAGAGCAGCAAGAAGACGAGCAGACCGAGGCCGGAGAACGGCAGGAGCGCGAAGGCCGCGCGCTCGGCGAGGCTCATCGCGTGCTCGTTCTCGTGGTGATCGGTGGAGTGTGCCATGCGTGCCCGGCGTGCGGTCCGACCCTACGGAGGTCCGACGCGGAGCTCAACCTTCGTGCGCCGCTTCTCGCCGACGAACTCCCGCTCGAGGGCCTCAGTCGCGGCGTGTCCGCGGCGGAGTCGCCAGCCCTGCGACGAGAGGAGGGTCGACGGTTGGCTCACCGACGAGGCGCGGGGTGCCCTGCTCGTCGATCGCCACCTCGACGAAGCGGCGCGCGACCACGCCCGTCGAGTCGACGTCGAGCTCGAGCAAAGCGCCGGTGCGCGAGCCGGGTCGGGTCATGCCGGCGAAGACGAAGTTGCCGAGCCCGTGCACGATCGGGCGGCCGAGGTGCTCCTCGACGGGCTGCACCACGTGGGCGTGCGCGCCCACCACCGCGTGCGCGCCGGCCTCGACGAGCTGCCTGCCCATGCGTCGCTGCTCGCGTGTGGGCTCGGGCGTGAACTCCTCACCCCAGTGGATGAAGACGATGACGACGTCGGCCTCGCTGCGCGCGCGCTCCACGTCGCGCGTCGCGAGCGCGGGGTCGCGGTTGTGGTGGCCCACGATCGCGAGGCGCAGGCCGCCGAGCTCACGCACCACCCAGGGCTCGCGGTCGAAGTCCACGTAGGTGTGGCCGACGTGCGCGAGGCCGGCGGCGTCGAGGCGCGCGAGCGTCTCGCGGTAGGCCACGGGCCCCCGGTCGAGGCTGTGGTTGTTGGCGACCGACACGAGGTCGAAGCCGGCGTCGAGCAGACGCGACGGGGCAGAGGGAGGGGCCGTGAGCGGGATCGGTACGCGCGGCTGTCCCTGGGTGGCGACCACGCATTCGAGGTTGCCGACGAGCAGATCGTAGCTGCGCAGGCGCTCGGCGACGTGCTGGAAGGGATAGGCGGGCGGCGCGTCGGGGTCGTCGAGCGAGCTCGCGACCCCGAGCGCGAGCGCGACGTCTCCGACGAAGCCGAGGCGCACCGGCCGGCTCGGAGCGCCGGGTACGAGCTCGGGCGCGCTCGCCGGAGCCGCGAGCAGTGTGGCGCGCTCGGTCGTCGCGACCTGCGAGGCGCCCTGCTGCGCGCGGCTCGCGCCGGGTGACGTCGCAGCCTCGGCGGGAGCGTCGCAGGCCGAAGCGAGCGCGCTCAGCGTCGCGACGAGCGCCGCCAGGATCGCCCGAGGAGCCATCGCCTCACAAGCTAGGCCCCCGAGCGCCCCGACGGGAGAGTGGTCGTGGGTTCAGCGCCCGGCGTCGCCCGCGCGAGCGCGCTCGATCGAGTGCTTGGCTCGTGGTTCGATGGCGCGGATGTCACCCCTCCAGCAGAGCCCGCCGCCGACTGCCGAGCAGGCGGGCGGGCGCTTCCGCGCGTGGGGCCCGAGCGAGCTCGCTCCGCCCCCACCACGTGTGCCCAGCCCCGCGGCGCAGAAGCTCGTGCTGGGCTACCAAGGCAAGGAGCGTGTGCTCCTTTGGATCGGCGGCATCTTCCTGCTCCTGGGGCTGCCCTTCTGCTTCATCTTCCTGTCCGGAGTCCCCTCCGACCTCAGGCTCTCCTTGGGCGGGGAGCGAGCCACCGCGACGGTGACCTCGCTCGTGCTGGAGACGAGCTACGAGATCAACGGCGCCCACCCCACGCGCATCGTCTTCAGCTACGACGACGTGGGCCTGCGTCGCCAGGCCGAGAGCTACACGACGAAGTCGAGCGTGCTCGGGGCGCTCGCGGTCGGCGCGCCGGTCGAGATCGAGCACCTGCCCGGCAGCGACGGGGTCGCGCGCGTGGTCGGAACGACCTCGGGGCCCTTCGGGCCGGTGGTCGCGTTCGTACTGATCTTCCCCCTCGCGGGCGCGGCGCTGCTCGGCTGGGCCGTCCAGATGAACCAGCGCCAGGTCCGCGCCTACCGCCACGGCCGCGCGGTCCGCGGCCTCGTGCGCTCGCGGGGGGTCGACGAGACGGTCAGTTCGAACGGGGAGCACCCGACGAAGATCGTGTGGGAGTTCCAGGTCGACGGCAGGCCGTACCAGGGAGAGCTGTCGAGCTTCGAGCACATGCTGCTGCGGGAGGTCGTCCCGAGCGACGAGGTCGTGGTCGTCTACGACCCGGCCGAGCCGAAGCACAATACGCTCTACTTCTGAGCAAGCCGCCCGCGCCGCGCCCGGAGCGCTCGCGTGCCGCCGCCCTGCCTCCGCGTTGCGGTGCCGACGCCAGCCACCTGCGTGCCGTCACAAACTGGTCCCGTCGATATCCCGTGTGATAGCGCCCCTCGACATGGGCGTGGCGAGCGCGGCAGCGAAGCAGGTCGATCGAGACGGCAGCAACAACCCGGCCAGGGAGGAGCGTCTCGGCGGAGCCCGCGCCGATTTCGTGGCGAACCTCGGCAAGCGGCGCGCCGAGATCGCGGCGAGCCTCGACGCGCTGCGCGCCGACCCGGCCGCGCGCAGGCCGCGCGACGAGCTGCGGCGCCGCGTGCACGCGCTCGCGTCGGCGTCGCGTCTGTTGCGCTTCGAGAGCCTCGGCGAGGCGCTGCGCGAGGTCGAGCTCGCGCTGGAGCAGGCCGCCGAGCGCGGCTCGCTCGAGGACGCAGACTTCGGGCGGGTGCACGACCTGGTCGGTCGCATGACGAGCCTCGCCTGGGGCCAGGCGCCCACCGGGCCCGCGATCCGCCCCGTCGACGCGCTCCGCCCGGCGGCGCGCGAGACCGAGGCGGAGGCGACCGTCGCCGCCTGCCCCACCGGCGTGCTCGTGCTCGGCGGGCCGCACCTGGCCGACGCGCTCGCGATGCCCGTCGCGCGTGGCGACGAGGACGGCCAGGCCTTCGAGGTCGAGCGTTCCGACGAAGTGCACCTCGGCGTCGATCTCGCGCGCGCCGTGGCGCCCGACGTGATCGTCATCGACGGCGACCTGCGCGGCGCGAAGGAGCTCGTCGAGCGGCTCGTGTCCGACTCTCTGCTCGAGACGATCCCGGTCGTCGTGTGCCTGAAGCTCCAGCGCGCCGAAGACGCGGCGCCCTTCATGGCGCTCGGCGTGGCGCGCACGCTCGCCAAGCCCGTCTCTCCCGGCGAGCTGCGTCGGGCCGTCGTCGCCGCGGTGGGCTCCTACGTGCGCCGCGAGGTGTCGCGCGAGCCGCTCGGTGAGCTCAACCTCGACCAGCTCGGCGCACGCCTCGCCGAGGAGCTGCGTCGCGGGCTCTGCGACGTCGTCGACAGCAAGGGTCGAGGGCGCGCGGTCTCGCTCGGCGAGGGCACCGAGGTGCTCGCGGCGCTCTGGGGCGCGGTCGCTCGGATCCGCGACGTGGTGACGATCCGCTCGCAGGGCGAGATCCGCTTCGCCGCCGGAGGCCCCGAGGGCGCGGTCCCGCTCGCGCCGTGGATCGGTCCGGAGCTCGTGGGCCCGACCCAGCGCCAGCCGCACCCGAGCTCGCGCGGCGTCGGCGAGATCTCGCTCGAGGGCACACGCATCGTCGTGGCCGACGACGACCCTGCCGTGTGTTGGTTCATGGCGGGCGTGCTCAAGACCGCGGGCGCACGCGTCTACGAGGCGCGCGACGGCGAGCGCGCGCTCGAGATCGCCAAGCACTGCGAGCCGGACCTCGTCGTCTCCGACGTGCTCATGCCGAAGCTCGACGGCTTCGCGCTCTGCCGCGCGCTCAAGCGCGACGTCGTGCTGCGCGACGTGCCGGTGGTGCTGCTCTCCTGGAAGGAGGATCTGCTCCAGCGCGTGCGCGAGCTCGGCGCCGACGCCGACGGCTACCTGCGCAAGGAGGCGAGCGCGGGCGTCGTCGTCCAGCGGGTGCGCGAGCTGCTCCACAGGCGCGCGCGGACGGCACAGCGCATCGCCGCGAACGGCGAGATCCGAGGCCGGCTCGACGGCTTCACGGCCCACAGCTTGCTCCGTATGGTCTGCAAGCATCGCCCGGCCTCGACGCTCAGCCTGCGCGACGCGAGCTACCTCTACGAGCTGGAGATCCGCGACGGCCGACCGGTGCGCGCCACACGCAGCAGCACGAGCGGCGTCTTCGAGCGCGGGCCCCAGGTCGTCGCGGCGCTGCTCGGCGTGGGCGACGGCCGCTTCGTCGTCTCGCCGCCGCGCGAAGACGGCGAGGTCGGCGTCGTGCGCGGCGATCTCAAAGGCGCCCTCGCCGAGCAGCTCTTGCCGGTCATCGGCTCCGCGCGCGCGGCCCAGCGCCTGCTCTCGGGCGCGAACCTGCTCGGCGTCGAGCGCATCACGCTCGACGAGTCGGCGCTCGCCGACTACCTCGTCGCCACGCCCGAGCCCGCGCGCGGCTTGATGCGCCGGATCGCGGCTGGTGAGGCGCCGCGTGCGCTCATCACGCGAGGCGACGCGGCGGCGTGGCTCGTCGAGGACGTGCTCGCCGACGCGGCCGCCCACGGCGCCGTGCGCGCGGTGCTCGATCGCGAAGGGCAGGACCGCATGCCGGACGCGCTCGAGATCGAGCTGCGCTTGCTCCGCGGTGAGCGCGCCGTGCAGCCGATCCTCAGCTTGCCCGTGCTCGCCGAGCCGACGCCCATGCCTGCGCCGCTCGTCGAGGTGAGCCTGCCCACGCCGTCGTCGTTCCTGCGCGCGGCGCTCGCGCCGTCGAAGCGAGAGCCCGAGGTCTACGAGACCGACGAGGCCTCGCAGTCCGAGGCCGACGCAGGAGCGCTCGACGCCTTCGAGCCCGAGGGCGACGAGATCTCGCCGCCCGTCTCGTCCGGCGCGCGCGCGATCCTCAGCGAGTCCTACATCGAGGCCTCCCCGCCCGCGCCCGCGCCCACCGCCCCGCCGAAGGCGCCCGTCGTGCTGGAGCTGTCGCCGCCCGCGCCGGCCTCCAAGTCGCGCGAGCTGACCCCGACGCCGAGCTCGCTGCCGCCTCCTCCGGGGACGAGCTCGATGCTCACGCTGGGCTCGCTGCACCCGCCTCCGGTGGTGCCGGAGACGCGCAAACCCGCGCCGAAGAACACGCGGAAGACGCCGACGCCTGCGCCGGTCGAGGCCAAGCGCAAGTCCGACGAGCTCACCCCGCTCAGCTCGCTCGCGCGTCGACTGCCGCTGCCCTCGGCGTACATGCCGCACCAGCAGCCGCCGAAGCGCGACCACCGCGCGCTCTACTGGGTGCTCTTCGCGCTCGTCGGTGTGGGCTTCGCCGCGTGGGCGAGGTGGTCCCGCGAGCGCACGGTGCGCAGCGAGGTCGAGATGATGCGCGATACGCAGAGCGTGAGCGCAGCAGCGGCGCCGCAGGCCGAGGCGCAGCCCACCGAGGGAGCGAGCGTCGAGCCCGCGAGCCTCGAGGGCGCCGCACTGCCGGAGGCGAAGAGCGCCGGCGCGGACGCCCAGGGCGCGTCGAAGCCCTCGAGCGAGGTCACGGCGGAGGATCTCCCGCTGCGTGAAGGCCAGAAGCTCAAGAAGGGCCACGGACTGCTCGAGGTGATCGCGGCCAAGAGCGACACCGTCTACCTCGACGGCAAGCCCATCGGCTCGGGTCCGATCCTCAGCACGCCGCTCCGTGCTCGCCCGGAGCCCTACGAGGTGAAGGTGAAGACCCAGGGTGAGGAGCGCACGCGCTTCGTCACGATCGCAGACGGTCGGCTCGCGCGCGTGCGGGCGAATCCGCCCTGGCAGCGCTGAGCTCGGGTGGCGCGACGGCGCTGGCCCGAGGCGCTCGAGACGTGCCAAGGTGCTCCCGGATGCGCCTGAGGTCCCGGAGCCGCAGCTGGAGCGAGAGCGCCGCGAGGGCGCTCTCGCTGCTCGCGTTCGGGGCGCTCGCGGGCTGCGGCGGCTGTAGCGACGACTCTCCGCCGGAGATCCTCCCGCCCCCTGCTGCGCCGATCGGCCCCGTCCCCGACCGCACGATCTCCTCTCTCGTCGATCTCGTCGCGCTCTGCGACGTCGAGCACCGCGGGCTCCTGCTGGACTTCGGCACGCCCGCCGTGGATGGGCGCGTCGACGAGGCGTCGGCCGAGGCGCGCCGCCTGCCATCGGTCGAACGAGGCGGCGCGACCTGGTCGGTCGTCGCGGGGCGCAGCACCAAGGCGAGCTTCGTGATCGCCGAACCCGGTCCCATCCAGCTCGCGGCCAGGGTGCACAGCCACACGGCGAAGGGCCTGAGCTTCGTCGTCGACGGCCAGGTGCTCGGATCGGTGCGCCTCAAACCGGGTGAAGCGAAGACCGTCGAGCTCCCACCGACGACGCTCCCTCTCGACGCGGGAGAGCACCTGCTCGAGCTCGGCTTCTCGCCACGAGGTGCGCGCGAGCCCGTCGCCGAGATCGACTGGGTCCGCATCGGCTCTCCCGACGAGCTCCGGCAGACCTACGGGCCGCCGACGCTCGACGACGTCGTCGATGCCAAAGCCGTGCTCGACAGGGTGCCGCACCGCGCCCTCTCGGTGCGCGCCCCAGGGCTCGTCCGCTGTCCGGTGCGCGTGCCGCCACAAGGCAGGCTCCGTGTGGCCGTCGGCGTGCGCGGCGCCGGTCGAGGCGAGATCGAGGTCGCGGTGCGCAGCGACGGCAAGCCGGCCAACGTGCTCTCGAGGCGCGCGATGGAGGGCGGCGAGTCGGCTCGCTGGGAAGACCTCGACATCCCGCTCGACGCCTACGCCGAGCAGCTCGTGGAGCTCGAGCTGCGCGCGCCCACGAGCACCGAGGGCGCGCGTCTCCTCTTCGGCGACCCGGAGATCGTCGTGCCCACCATCGCCCCGCCGCCGAGCCCCACCGCGCGCGTCGTCGTGCTCGTCGTGCTCGCCGGCGTCGATCGGCAGACCCTGCCCGGCTACGACTCGAGGCCGATCGGCCAGCTCGAGCACCTGAGCGCGCTCAGCGCGACCGGCACGACCTTCCTGGCCCACCGCGGTCCGACCACCGTGGTCGCCGGCACGATGGCCACGCTCTTGACCGGCCTGCCGCCTGCGGTCCACACGCTCACCGACGAAGGCGGTCGCCTGCCCGAGAGCGTGCCGACGCTCACCCAGTCCGCGCAGGAGGCGAGCGTGCAGACCGCCTTCTTCACCGCGGTGCCACACACCTTCGCGCCCTTCGGCTTCGCGCGGGGCGCCGCGCAGTTCGAGGCCTTCTCGCCAGTCAGCGGTGAAGCACGCGACCCACTCTCGGCCGCCGCCGCGTGGATCACGACGGCGCTCGCGCGGCAGCCCTCCTCACGCCTCTTCGTCGTGGTGCACGCGCGTGGAGGGCACCCGCCGTGGACGGTGGCCACCAAGCAGCTCGAGACTCTCCCGCCCGAGAACTACTCCGGCGAGATCTCCCCACGACGCGCAGGCCAGCAGCTCGCCAACCTCCGCCGCAGAGGTCGCTCGCTCGACCTCTCGCAGAACGATCTCATCCGCATCGGGGCCTTGCACCAGCTCGCGCTCGTCGAGCAGGATCGCGCGCTCGGAGAGCTGCTCGAGGCGCTCGAGGCCGCAGGCGTCGACGACGAGACCTTGCTCGTCGTCACGGGCGACGTGTCGAGCGGCGTCGCCGACCTCTTCGACGACGCGCCGCCGCTCGACGACGGCGCGCTCGCCTTGCCGCTCTGGGTGCGCTTCCCCAAGGGCGCGCACGCAGGCGTGAAGGTGAGTCGCGCGACGGAGGTGGTCGACGTCGCGCAGACCGTGCTGAACGCGCTCGAGATCGCGCCGCTGCGTGGCCTCGCCGCGCGGGACCTCGGCGGCGTCGCCTCGGGGCTCGTGCTCTCCGCCGATCGCCCGCTCGTCGCCACCGCCGGCGACGCCTGGTCGGTGCGCTGGGGCGATCTCGTCTTGCGCCAGCGGCTCGGCAGCCGCGCGAAGCTCTGCGATCTCTCCGTCGACGAGAGCTGCGCCTTCGACCGCAGAGAGCAGTCTCCCTTCGCCGCGAGGGCGCTGGTCCGCCGGCTCGCGCGCCACCGCTTCACGGCCGCCACGCCCGCCGCGGAGCGCGAGTCCGCGGTCGTCGACGACGAGACGCTCGCGGCGCTGCGTGTGTGGGGCGCAGCCCAGTGAGCCGAGGCGCGATCACGGCGATCCGCGCCGGTTCAAGCTAGGCGCAGCGGTCGCAGCGGCCCTTGATCTGGACCTCGTACTGCCGCTTGCGGATCGCGCGCGGCGTGCCCTTCGCGGCGACGATCTGGACGGCTTCGTCCGGGAGGCAGACCACGTCGCCGCAGGTGTCGCACATGAAGTGCGGGTGAGGCTCCCACACCTTCTCGTCGACGTGCGCGCAGGAACGCAGCTCGAAGCGCCACGTGTGATCGCCGTGGTCGGTCCGCCGGAGGATGCCCACCTCCGTGAGATCCATCAGGTTCCGGTAGACGGTCGCACGATCGAGGCCGTCGTCGGCGAGCGCGGCGGCGACGTCGGCGTGGCTGAGCGGCGCAGCCGCGCCGTGCAGGGCGCGCAGGACGGCGAGGCGCGGCCCGGTCGCGCGCAAACCGACGCTCCGTAGCTCCTCGCGGAGCTCGTCGAGCGGAGCCGGGCCGTGCTTGTGGCCATGCATGCGGTAGAACCTAGAGCACCGAGCGCGAATCCGCTACCAGGTGGGCGGCGCTCGCTCGGGGCTGCGTCTTCAGCTCATGCAGCGCAGCCACCTGGACAGCGGCGTGTCGCAGCCGTCGGCGTCGACGCGACCGTCGCGGCACTCGATCTCGTCGTCGATGCAGTCGACGTATTCGTCGAACTCCGGGAGGCAGTCGCGCGCGTCGGACTCGCGCTCGAAGTCCTCGTAGGTGTCGATGCACTCGTCGTACTGGGAGTCGCTGCAGCCGGTGCAGTCGCAGGTCGCGTCGCAGATGCTCGAGGCCGAGCCTCCACAACCTCCGAGGGAGGCGCCCAGCGCCGTGAGGTATGCGATGGCCGCTGCTGCTCCGAGGATCTTCGCTCGCTTCATGGTGGGCTCCCGTGTCGGTGGAGCCCGTGTCTATCGTCAGGTGCTCGTGACGACAACCCTGGGGTGTCGCTCACCCCTCCGCGCCGAGCGCTTCGCGCGGCGCAGAGGGCGACGCTCGAGTCGGCGTGACGACCGCTTCTACCAGGCGCACGAGATCGACCGGGGCGTAGGGTTTGCGCAGAAAGCGGCGCGCGGCCGTTCGCTGCGCTCGAGCCGGAGGCTCGTCGGCGATGCCGGAGACGAAGACGACCGGCAGACGGGGGAAGCGCTTCTCGAGCTCGTCGGCGAGCTCGTGGCCCGTCAGACCAGGCAGCACGACGTCGATCACGGCAGCATCGAGCGCGACGCGTGCTGCGGCGCGCTCCAGCGCCTCGCCGCCGTCGCGCGCTTCGATGACCGAGAAGCCGTGATCGGAGAGCACGCGCGCGGCCACCGCGCGCACGGCGTCGTTGTCTTCGACCAGGAGCAAGGTCCCGGACCCAGGCGGCGGAGCGACCTGGGGAGCACATCGCAGGCTCGCTGGGTTCGTCGAGCGAGGCAGCACGATCGAAACGATCGTCCCGCGACCCAGCTCGCTCTCCAGCTCGATGCTGCCACCCGCCTGGCGGATGGAGCCCAGCGCGCTCGCCAGCCCGAGCCCCGTGCCCAGCTCGCGAGGCTTCGTGGTGAAGAAGGGCTCGAAGGCTCGCTTCCGCGTCTCCTCGTCCATGCCCGTGCCCTCGTCGACCACGCGGATGCCCACCGCGCCCTCCGCCGAGCCAGCGCCCTCGCCCGCAGGGAGCGCGCTGACCTCGAGCAAGACCCGCCCGCCTCGTGGCATCGCGTCGCGGGCGTTCGCCACCAGGTTGATGAGCACCTGCTCGAGTTGCCCCCGATCGATGTGGACCACGAGCGCTTCCTCCGGGACCGACACGTCGACGACGATGCCTTCGCCAGCGGTGCGCCTGAGCAGCTCGCCGAGCTCTCGAGTGAGCAGGCCTACGTCCTCGTGTTTGGGCTCGACCGTCTGGCGTCGGGCGAAGGCCAGCAGCTTGCTCGTCAGGTCCGAGGCCTTCGTCGCGGCGCTCGCGATCTCGGTCAGCGCCGTGATGCCGAGCCCGCTCCCCGAGGGCTGGCGCATCGCGAGCTCGGAGTAGCCGAGGATGATCGTGAGCAGGTTGTTGAAGTCGTGCGCCACGCCGCTCGCGAGCCGCCCCAGGCTCTCGAGGTGGCGCGCTCGGTCGAGCTCCTCGCGCAGGCGGTCACGATCGATCTCGATCCTTCGACGCGCGGTCACGTCGACCACCGTGCCGGCCATGCGGAGAGCTCGGCCCGACTCCGAGCGCCAGATGCGCCCGCGACACTCGAGCCAGCGGGGTGCGAGACCCCTAGGGACCAGCTCGTGCTCGATCACGTAGCCATCGCTCTCGCCAGCGAGGCATTTCGCGATCGCGTCCGTCATCTGGGCGCGCGCGTCTTCGGGCAGGATCGCGAGATAGGCCTCGTAGGTGAAGTCGAACTCCTCGCGCGACACACCGAAGAGCTCGCAGACGTCGTCGGACCAGAGGACCTCGTCGGCCACGACGTCCCAGCTCCAGGCGCCGACCTTGGCGCTGCGCAGCGCCTCTCGCGCGAGCTCCAGCTCACTCCAGGGGAGCCCTCCCCGCCCGCCGCCGCCGGTGCCCCCACTGCCCTCCACGTGGAGGATGCTAGCCCAAGCGCGGCTGCTTGGGGCGAGCGCGACGACCGACGCTCCTCGCCTCCTCGACGAGCGCCCGCAGGAACCTCCCCGTGTGCGAGGCTTCGGTGGCGGCCACCTGCTCGGGTGTTCCCTCGGCGACCACGAGCCCGCCCGCCCTGCCACCCTCGGGGCCGAGGTCGACGACCCAGTCGGCGCACTTGATGACGTCGAGGTTGTGCTCGACGACGAGCACGCTGTTCCCGGCGTCGACGAGCCGCGACAGCACCCCGAGCAGCTTGCGCACGTCGTCGAAGTGCAGGCCCGTCGTCGGCTCGTCGAGCACGTAGAGCGTGCGCCCGGTGTCGCGTCGCGCGAGCTCGCGCGCGAGCTTGATGCGCTGCGCTTCGCCGCCCGAGAGCGTCGTCGCGGGCTGGCCGAGCGTGATGTACCCGAGGCCGACCTCGTCGAGCGTCTCGAGGATGCGCCTCATCGCCGGCTGGTTCTCGAAGAGCTCGAGCGCCTCGCGCACGCTCGTCTCGAGCACGTCGGCGATCGTGCGCTCACGGAAGCGCACCCTGAGCGTGGCCTCGTTGTAGCGCTTGCCCCTGCAGGCCTCGCAGACGACGTGCACGTCCGGGAGAAAATGCATCTCGATCGCGCGCACACCACCGCCTTCACAGGCCTCACAGCGCCCGCCCTTCACGTTGAAGGAGAAGCGCCCGGGGCCGTAGCCGAAGGCGCGCGCTTCCTTCGTCTGCGCGAAGACCTCGCGCACCAGATCGAAGAGCTTGGTGTAGGTGGCCGGGTTCGAGCGCGGCGTCCGGCCGATCGGGTCCTGGTCGATGACGATGATCTTGTCGACGTGCTCGACGCCGGTGATCGACGCGTGCGCGCCGACGGGCTCCATCGCGCCGTGGAGCTTGCGACGCAGCGCCGGCACGAGGATCTGCCCCACGAGGCTCGATTTGCCCGCGCCGCTCACGCCCGTGACCGCGCTGAAGACGCCCAGCGGGATGCGCACGCTCAGATCGCGCAGGTTGTTCTCCTTGGCGCCGAGGATCTCGAGCTGTGCCTTCGCGACGCGACGGGCCTCGGGCAGCTCGATGCGTTCGCGCCCGGAGAGGAAGCGCCCCGTGATCGACGTCGGGTGTCTGCGGATCTCGCTCGGCGAGCCCTCGGCCACGACGCGCCCGCCGAGCTTGCCCGCGCCCGGCCCGAAGTCGACGACGTGATCGGCGCGCTCGATCGTCTCCGCGTCGTGCTCGACCACGATCACCGTGTTGCCGAGGTCGCGCAGCCGCTCGAGCGTCGAGACGAGCCGCAGGTTGTCGCGCTGGTGCAGCCCGATGCTCGGCTCGTCGAGCACGTACATCACGCCGCTCAGCTCGCTGCCGAGCTGCGCCGCGAGGCGGATGCGCTGCGCCTCGCCCCCCGAGAGCGACGCGGTCGCGCGCTCGAGCGTGAGGTACTCGAGGCCCACGTCGAGCAAGAAGCCCAGTCGGTGGCGGATCTCCTTGAGCAGCTCCGCGGCGATCTCGCGGCGCACGCCCTCGAGCTCGAGCGCGCCGAACCACGCGTGGCCCTCGCGGATCGTCATCGACAACACGTCGACGAGGCTCTTCTCCCCGAGCACGACGGCCCTGGCCTCGGGCCGGAGGCGCGCACCGCCGCAGGCTCGACACGCCGCCTCGTGCAGGTAGCGCCTGTACTTCTCGCGCATCGAGTCCGAGCCCGTGGCCTCGTAGCGGCGCAAGAGCTGCGGGCAGAGCCCCTCCCACTTCATGGCCCAGGAGCCCTTCGAGTGTTTGCCGGTCCAAGCGACCTCGATGCGGCGCTCGCCCGCGCCCCAGAGCAGGAGCTCGCGCTGCTTCGCGGGCAGCTTCTTCCAGGGCACGTCGCGCGCGACCCCGAGATCGTCGCACAGCGCGTGCACGATCCGGCTCGTCCAGCCGCTGTTCTCGGCCACGTTGCGCCAGGGCTCCACGGCGCCTTCGTCGATCGTGAGCGAGCCGTCCGGCACGACGAGGCTCGGGTCGACCTCGAGCTTGTTGCCGAGCCCGCTGCACTCCGGGCACATGCCGAGCGGCGAGTTGTGGCTCAGGGCCTGCGGGCTCAGCTCCGGCAGCGCGAGCTTGCAGCGAGGGCAGCTGCGCGATTCGGAGTAGATCCGTGGCTCTTCTTCGCCCTCGATCTCGACGAGCGCGCGGCCTCCGCCGGTGCGCAGGGTGGTCTCCACGCTGTCGCCGAGGCGAGCGCGCGCGTCGATCGAGAGCACGACGCGATCCACGACCACCTCGATGGAGTGCTTGCGCTTCTTGTCGAGGGCCTCGAGCTCGTCGAGCTGCTTCGTCTCGCCGTCGACGCGCACGCGCGAGAAGCCGCGCTTGCGCAGGTCGTCGAAGACCTCTCGGAACTCCCCCTTCCGGTGCTCGACGACGGGCGCGTAGAGCACGATGCGGCTCCTGTCGGGCAGCGAGGCGAGCTCGCTCACGATCTCCGAGGCGGAGCGCCCGGCGACGGCGCCGCCGCACCCGGGGCAGCGCTGCTCGCCGACGCGCGCGAAGAGCACACGCAGGTAGTCGTGGATCTCGGTGACCGTGCCGACGGTGGAGCGAGGGTTCGACGAGGCCGTCTTCTGCTCGATCGCCACCGTGGGGCAGAGCCCGCGGATGTGATCGTACTTCGGTTTGTCGAGCTGACCGAGGAACTGCCTCGCGTAGGTCGAGAGCGACTCGACGTAGCGGCGCTGCCCCTCGGCGTAGATCGTGTCGAAGGCGAGCGAGGACTTGCCCGAACCGCTCGGCCCGGTGAACACGACCAAGCGCTGCTTCGGCACGCGCAGCTCGTCGATGCTGAGGTTGTGCTCACGCGCGCCGCGCACCACGAGCTCGTCGACCGGCTGCGTTCTCCGCATGCGACGGGAGCTAGCACGGAGGGGCGAGCGGCGCCGCGCTCCCGGGCGGCCGGGCGCGCGACTCGGGCGGAGCGGGCTCGGCGGTCGGCCCACGGAGCCACGCGGCCTTGACAGCGGCGGTCGCCTTCGGTGTCGTCGCACTCGTGCCGGTCGCACCGCATTGTTTCCCGCTCGGGCCCGTGGCGATCGCTGCGCGGTCCTTCCGCCGTCGCGGCCAGCGCTACGTCACCGCCGTCGTGAAGCTCTCGTGCACGATGCGGCACGAGGCGCCGATGTTCGTCGCGCCGCCCCGCCCCGTGGTGATCGGCGACCGCTCGGTCGACGGTCGCCCCGGCGCGAGCGTCGCGCGCAGCAGCGATCTGGCGCTGTTCGTACCGCGCCCCGAGATCATCGTCTTCGGCAGCGCCTACGCGGCGCCCGGGCAGAAGCTCGAGAGCACCAGCGTGCGCGTGGCGCTGGTGCGCGACGGCGCGATGCTCGTGAACAAGCGCCTCGACGTGCTGGGCGATCGTCGCGTCCGCAACGACGAGCCCGAGCCGTCCCCCACGCCCTTCTCGCGCATGCCCATCGTCTACGAGCGCGCCTTCGGCGGTCCGGGCGATCTGCTCAACCCCGCGGGCGTCGGGCGCGAGCCCGAGCGTGACGGCGCGCGGACCTTGCCGAACGTGCTGCACCCTCCGGCCACGGGCGCCTCGACCGCGCCGAGCGGGCCGGCGGGCCTCGCCGCGATCCCTGGGCACTGGCCCCTGCGCGCGAGCCTGCTCGGGGGTCTCGACCAGATCGACCTCGACACCGCGCCGGAGGTCGAGCTGCCCGACGACTTCGACGAGAGCTACTTCCAGGCTGCACCCGAAGACCAGCGCGTCGACGAGCTGCGCGCCGGCGATACGCTCATGTTCGTCAACCTCCATCCGGAGCTGGCGACGCTGCGGGTCACCCTGCCCGACGCGCGCGCGGTCGCGCTCGCCCAGACCCGAGGCGGTGCGCGGCTCCCCTTCGAGCTCAGGCTCGATACGCTGCACGTCGAGCCCGACGCTGCGCGCGCCGAGATCCTCTTCCGCGGCACGCTCCCGATCGAGGAGACCGACCTCGAGGGTCTGCGCATCGCGGCCGGCATCGAGCGACCTGGGCGCGCGCCCATCGTGGTCCCGGATCTGTCGACGCTCACCCCGCCGAAGCCACCCGAGGCCGCCGTACCGCTCGCCCAGCTCTCGTCGACCGCCGTGATCGATCCCGAGCAGCACGCGCTGCTGGCTCCCGCTCCCGCGCTCGCGGTGGCGCCCCACGCGCCGAAGCCGAATCTCGGCGGTACGCAGATCATCGAGCTGCCGCGAGAGCAACCCGCGCTCGCCGCGCAACCCGCGCTCGCCGCGCCGCCCGCGCCGCCCGCGCCGCAGAAGCGCCCGCTCGACGCGACGATGATCTTCGAAGACGAGGCCACCGCGCCCGCGATGCCCTTCGGCGCCGCGCCTCCCGCGCCGCCGCCGCCGCCCGCGCCGCCCCCTCCAGTTGCGCCGGCCTTCACCGGCACCATGACGATCGATCTCGACTCGGCGCTGGGTCGTGGGCCCCACGCGAGCACCATGGAGCTCGAGACGAACCGCGCCCCCGCGTCGCTGCCCTTCGCACGCTCGGGCGCCTCCGGCGCGGCAGCGAAGGCCCCCGCCGCGCCGGTACCACGCGCGC
>CALKVW010000218.1 GCA_938004785.1 uncultured Polyangiaceae bacterium | reverse complement strand
CCCGCCGCGATCTCGAGCGAGCCGGGGTTCAGGTTCCGTTTGTAGTCCTCGCCCTCGGGCACGTCGCTCGGATCGGGCTTCGAGAAGAGGCGATCGTAGAGCCTGACCTCGCAGGGCAGGGCGTGCTCGGCCGACACCCAGTGGATGACGCCCTTCACCTTGCGCGGCTCGACGCTCGGATCGAGGCTCGCCGGGTCGTGCGAGCAGTAGAGGCGCACCGGCTTGCCGGCCTCGTCGGTCTCGACGCGCTCGCACTTCAAGATCGCGCCGTAGCGCAGGCGCACCTCGCGCCCCGGGCCGAGGCGGAAGAACTTCTTCGGCGGGTCGAGCATGAAGTCGCTCTGCTCGATGTAGATGCGCCTCGAGAGCGGGACCTTGCGCGTGCCGAGCTCGGGCCGCGTGGGGTGCCAAGGCGCCTCGAGCTCTCGCACCTCGCCCTCGGGCCAGGTCTCGATCACGACCTCGAGCGGATCGAGCACGCACATCGCGCGCTTCGCCGAGCGATCGAGGTGCTCGCGCGTGACGTGGTCGAAGAGCTCGATCTCCACCGTGCTCTGGTTCTTCGCGACACCGACGCGATCGCAGAAGTCGCGCAGCGCCTCGGGCGGCACACCTCGCCTGCGCAGGCCCGCGAGCGTGGGCATGCGCGGGTCGTCCCAGCCAGAGACGTGCCCCTCGAGCACGAGCTCCTTCAGCTTGCGTTTGCTCGTCACGAGGTAGGTCACCTCGAGGCGGGCGAACTCGATCTGCTGCGGCGACTCGTCGAGCTCCAGCGAGCGCACGCACCAGTCGTAGAGCGGGCGGTGATCCTCGAACTCGAGCGTGCACACCGAGTGGGTGGTGCGCTCGAAGGCGTCGCTCAGCGCGTGGGCGTAGTCGTACATCGGGTAGATGCACCAGGCGTCGCCCGTCTTCGGGTGGTGCTCACGCTTGATGCGGTAGAGCACCGGGTCGCGCAGGTTGAAGTTCGGCGAGGCCATGTCGATCTTCGCGCGCAGGGTGCGCGAGCCGTCGGGGAACTCCCCCGCGCGCATGCGCCGGAAGAGATCGAGGTTCTCGGCCACGGAGCGATCGCGCCAGGGGCTCTCCTTGCCCGGCTGACCGGGCAGCCCGCGGTAGTCGCGCATCTGTTCGGCCGAGAGCTCGCAGACGAAGGCCAGGCCTCGTTCGACGAGCTTCTCCGCGTGCTGATAGATCGCCTCGAAGTAGTCGCTCGCGTAGCGCAGGCGCTCGCCCCACTCGAAGCCGAGCCAGCGCACGTCTTCCTGGATGGAGCGGATGAAGAGCTCCTCCTCGGTGGCGGGGTTGGTGTCGTCGAAGCGCAGGAAGCAGCTGCCGCCGAAGTCGGAGGCGAGGCCGAAGTTCAGGCAGATCGACTTGGCGTGGCCGATGTGGAGGAAGCCGTTGGGCTCGGGCGGGAAGCGCGTCTGCACGCGGCCTGCGCGAACCCCGCCGGCGAGGTCTGCGCGGATGAGCTCTCGGATGAAGTCGTTCTTCGGCGCGGCCTCGGTCGACATGGCGCGGACCGTAGGCGAGCGGGCCGGCCGGTGCAAAGCCATGGCTTCGACCGCGTGTCGCGCGCGCCTCGGGAGGCTTCGTCGACAAAGCGCTCGGACAGCGAAAATGCAGCTTGACGCTCGGCCCGGTTCTGGGAGAAGTTCGCGCCGTTCGGGCCTGTAGCTCAGTTGGGAGAGCGCTAGAATCGCACTCTAGAGGTCGGAGGTTCGATTCCTCTCAGGTCCACCCCACCCGAACACGCTGGCCGAGTCAGCCACCGAAGGAAGCCCACCCAGGCTTCCTTCGGTGCTTTGTGCCCTCGGTGCTTCGTGCGACCCGCGCCGAGCGCGCTCGGCCGGCGAGCGGTCCGCGTGTCGGGCGAGGCCGTGCTCTCGGCCTTGACGGAGCCCGGCGCAGAGCATGTCATCGAGCGATGTCGCCTCGCCTCGCCGCTCTGCGCCCGCTCCTCCTGCTCACCGTCTTCGGCTGCTCGGCCGCCGCGCTCTCGGGAGCCTGCTCGGCCGCGAGCGACGACTCCGACGGCGCCGGTGCCGCCTCGAGCGGCCCGGGTGGCACGCTCTCGGGGCCGACCTCGTCGAGCTCGACGGGCTTCGGCGTGGGCGGCGGCACCGTGGAGGGCGCAGGCTGCAGCGCCGACCTGCAGTACGTCGTCGACGAGGAGGGCAACACGGTGCAGGCCTGCCCGCCCGACCAAGGCTGCTCCGGAGGCCAGTGCGTGCCCGCCTGCCAGGCCGCCGCCGACGCCAAGGGCTCGATCGGCTGCGAGTACTGGGCGCCGACCTCGCCCTTCTACGTCAACGAGAACCCCAACCCGACGACCTACGACGGCGCCTGCCACGCGGTCTTCGTCGCCAACACCTGGGGTCGCCCGGCGAAGCTCAGCGTGCGCCGCGGCGCCACGGCCCTCGAGCCGACGCTCTTCGCCTTCCTCCCGAGCGGCATCGGCACGAACACGACGTACACACCATTGCCGGCCGAGGGCATCCCCCCGGGTGAGGTCGCGGTGCTCTTCCTCTCTCACAAACCCGGCGCGCAGCACGGGCTCGGTACCTCCCTCGAGTGCCCACGCCCGCCGGCCGTCCTGCTCGACACCGCCGTGCAGGGATCAGGCACGGGCGAGGCCTTCGAGGTCGTGTCCGACACACCCATCACCGCCTACGACATCCTGCCCTACGGCGGCGCGGTGAGCTACCTGCCCAGCGCCTCGCTGCTCACGCCGCGCACTGCTTGGGGAGACAACTATTATGCGGTCGCGCCGCATCCGCTCGGCGGGGGCGCGCTGTGGATGCTCATCGTCGGCAGGCAAGACGGCACCAGCGTGACGCTCTCGCCTGCGCAGAGCCTGCCCGGAGGCGGCGCCGTGCCCGGCGCGCCCGCCGGCAGCACGACCACGGTCACGCTGAACGCGGGACAGACGATGCAGTGGCTGGGCGCCGACCCGACGAGCACGGTGCTCCAGTCCACCGCGCCGATCGGCGTCTACACCGGCTCGACCTACCTGCGCGTCACCTCCGGCACCTCGAGCGGCGGCGGCCAAGACTCCGCCCACCAGCAGATCCTGCCGATCTCGGCGCTCGGCAACGAGTACGTGGGCGCCGGCGTCGTCACGCGCCTCGCGTCGAACGCCCCGGAAGACGTGCCCTACCGCGTGCTCGGCGTCGTCGACGGCACGACGCTTAGCTACGACCCCGCGCCTCCGCCGGGCGCGCCGACGACGCTCTCTGCCGGACAGGTCGCCGAGTTCAGCTCGAGCACGCTCTTCACGGTGCGTTCGCAGGGCGGCACGCACCCCTTCTCCTTCACGCAGTACATGACCGGCACCTCCGGCTCGTCGCGGCCGGGCTGCGCGCCGCAGTACTCTCCCTGCCAGCTCGGCGACGAGGAGTGGGTCGTGCAGCTGCCGCCCGAGCAGTTCCTCGCGCGCTACGTCTTCTTCACCGATCCCACCTACGCGACGACGAACCTCGTCGTCACGCGCGTGCGCGGCGCCTCGGGCTTCGCCGACGTGTCGATCGAGTGCCTCGGCAACGTGACCGG
>CALKVW010000217.1 GCA_938004785.1 uncultured Polyangiaceae bacterium | reverse complement strand
CTATGGTTCCGAGCACCCAGAGCGACACGATCCAGGCGGCGGGCTACCCGCCCGGCGGCGGCGGCTACGGCCCTCCCCCCGGCGGCGGCGGCTACGGCCCTCCCCCAGGCGGCGGCGGCTACGGCCCTCCTCCCGGCGGCGGCGGCTATGGCCCTCCCCCCGGCGGTGGCGGCTACGGCCCTCCCCCCGGCGGCGGCGGCCCAGCGGATCCGGCGGGCCCGACCCAGGCCGCCACCGGCCCCTACGGTCACGCGGGCCCCGTCCAGGCGACGGCGATGGGCGGCGGTGGAGGCGGCGCGCCCGCGAAGAAGAAGGGCGGCGCGGGGCTCGTCATCGGGCTCGTCGTCGCCCTGCTCGTGCTCGGCGGCGGCGCAGCCGCGGCGTGGTTCTGGCTGCGTTCGTCGGGCCCCGAGCTCGCGAAGTACGTGCCGAAGGACGCGGAGGTCTACGTCGAGGTGCCGAGCTTCACGAAGGCGCTCGTCTCCTTCGTCGACATGGACCCGATCGACAAAGCCGCGCTCGACCCCGACAAGCGCTCGGGGGAGCTCTACAAGGGCTTCGCCAAGGCCTTCGATCTCAAGGAAGACGACGCGAAGGCCTTCTTCACCGACATGACGGGCATCGCCTTCGCGGGGCGCGACCTCGACGACGAAGCCCACGGAGCGATGCTGATCGGCTTCGGCTCGGCCGGCGCCGTGGAGAAGTTCCTGAAGAGCGAGCGCCTCGAGAAGGACGAGAAGGTGGGCGGCGGCATGGCCTACCACATCGAGAAGCGCGACGACGAAGACACGAAGGACATGAAGTGGGCCGAGCGCGCCTTCAGCGAGCTGTCTCACAGCGGTGAGAAGAGCGTCTTCGTCTGGTTCGCCGACCAGAAGCTGCTCGTCATCGGCGACACCGACTACGTCGAGGACATCGGCAAGGTCCTCGGCGGCAGCAAGGAGAGCCTCGAGAGCGGCAACGACGCGTTCAAGAGCGCGAAGTGGCCCTCCGGCAGCGCGATGATCGCGTGGGTGGACTCGAAGGTCGTCGACGACGACGACGTGAAGAAGGACTTCATGGACGGCGTCGGGCCCTTCCTCGGCTCGATGCGCTTCGTCGATGCCGGCATGGTGATGACGCTCTCGGGCGAGCTGAAGGGCAAGAAGCTGCCGGACGACAAGTCGATCGAGAAGCCCTCCACGCTCGAGCTGCCGAACAAGCTCCCCGCCGACACGCTCGCCTACCTCGCCTTCTCGACGAAGACGGGCATGACGGGCGAAGAGGCCCAGAAGCAGATCCTGAAGAACCTCGAAGAGGAGGACGAGAAGGCCGCCGAGCAGTTCGAGGAGGCGATGGAGCAGTCGAAGGAGAAGCTCGGCCTCGACATCAAGACCTTCTACGACCTGCTCGGTGACGAGGCGATCCTCGCCGTCACCGTCGACGACGACCTCGACTTCGCCATGATCGAGAAGAAGGACAAGGAGGCGCTCGAGCACCTCGGCGTCGTCTTCGCCCTCCAGATCAAGGACGAGGACAAGGCGAAGAAGGTCGTGAAGAAGGCGCAGGAGCAGCTCGAGGAGCTCGGCAAGATGATGAAGGCCGACATCAGCGACAAGGACGGCGGCTTCATCGTCGAGCCCGAGGACGACTCGGTGCCGGTCATCGGCTCGCTCACCTTCCAGGGCAAGTACCTCGTGCTCGCCGTCGGCGAGAAGAAGCGCCACGACGCGATGGTCGGCGCCATCAACGGCAAGGGCAAGACGCTCGCCGACGACAAGGCCCACCAGAAGGCGCTCAAGGCCTTCGACGGCAAGCCTCACATGCTCTTCTGGATGGACAGCGGTCGCATCAACAAGTCGATGCTCGACGACGCCGAGGGCCTCGAGGACATGATGAAGGAGCAGGGCATCCCCCTGAAGGCCTTCAGGCTCACCGGCGACGACCGCATGACCACGGCGATGGCCGTGCGCCTCGAGGCGAACAAGGGCGTGTGGAGCTACCAGGTCGAGGGGCTCAACCTGCCCGCGCTCGCGCCCGCGGGCATGCTCGCCAACATGAAGAAGATGGCCGGCGGCGGCGGCTTCGACGAAGACGCGCCGAGCGCTGGCGGCGGCTCCGGTGGCGGCTCGGGCGGCAAGATCGGCATCGCCGAGTGCGACGAGTACGTCTCGATGGTCGAGAACTGCAAGAACAAGATGATCCGCGACTCGATGAAGCCGAACCTGCCGAAGATGGTCGACGCGTGGAAGGAGGCGGCGAAGTACCCGTCGGCGCGCGACACGGTCGTCGACGGCTGCAAGCAGGCCATCAAGGGCCTCGAAGCGCAGTGCCGCTGAGCTGAACACCGCTCAGCTGGGCGCCGCCGGCGCTCTGCTCACGAGCCGTGCGAAGCCCGCGAGGCCCAGGCCCGCGGGCTTCGCTCGTTCCATCGCGCCACGGCGCAGCGGCGAGCTCGAACGGAGCCCGCGCCGCCGCGACCTCGCGCGGAGTCAGCCCATGGAGAAGAAGCGGCGGATCTTGCCGAGCAGCTCGTTCGACTGGGTCTTCACGGCGCTCGCGCGCGCCTCGGCGGAGATGAGCGCGAGCTTCTCGTCGAGCTCGACCTGGCGTTCGGCGAAGATCTGGCTGAGCTTCTCGACCACCTCGGGCGACTCGTGCAGCACACGCTCGAAGGCGTCGTGGTCGATGACCAGCATCTCGCACTCCGGCACCGCGCGCACCGTGGCCTTGCGCTTCTCACCGGTGACGAGCGCCATCTCCCCGAAGAACTGCCCCGGGCGGAGGCGGGCGATCTCGGTCGGCCCGTCGTCGCCGTCGACGACGACGCTCACCTCGCCGCGCAGCAGGATGAAGAGCTCGTCGCTCTCCTCACCCTGGCGGACGATGGCCTCTCCCGGCGAGTAGAGCCTCGTCGCTGCGCGCTCGGCGAGCTCGCGGCGCTGCACGTCGCCGATGACGCCGAGGAAGTCGACCTTCTCGAGCGCGCGCTGCCGCTTGTCGATGCGCCGCTCCAGATCCGCCGCGCGTGACTCCTCGGAGTGCTGTTGCAGGTGCACGTTGGTGTGCGGGTAGGAGAGCACCACGCCGGCGCGCTGCAGCGCGTACCAGATGCGGTCTCGCACCCCGCCGTCGACGCCGTCGCGACGGTGGAACTGGTCGGTGAAGAAACGAACCCAGTACTCCACGCCGGACTCTCCGAACTTGTTCGTGACCACGCTCGGCGGAGGATCCTCGAGCACGCCGAAGGAGCCTTGGATGGCGTCGAGGATGATCTCCTGCACCTTCCGGGGTGGCACGTCGTAGTTCACGTTGACGTAGATGCTGCGCCGCGAGTAGCCCCTGGGTTTGTCGTAGTTCCTGAGCGGCGCCTTCGCGAGCAGGCCGTTCGGCACGATGACCTCGACCTCGTCGAGCGTGACGAGCTTCGTCGCGCGCCAGTTGATCTCGACGACCTTGCCGATGTTCTTGGTCTCGTTGTCGAACTGGATCCAGTCGCCGACGTCGAAGGGGCGCTGCAGCTGCACCGCGAGGCCGGCGATGAGGTTGCCGAGCGTCTCCTGGAGCGAGAGTCCGATGACGGCGGTGAGCAGCGCGCTCGTGGTGAGCAGCTGCCCCGGCTCGAGGCCGATGTAGCGCAGCACCATCAGGCCGACGACGAAGTAGACGACGCCCTGGAGGATGTCCTTGATGATCTTGGGCAGCGGCCGGTCGAGCCGATGCGACAGCACCACGTCGAGCACGAGCAGCATGCCCGCGCGGCCGATGGTCAGGAGCAGGAGGCCCACCGAGAGCACCGACACGATGCGCTTCGCGGGGGCGCCGTCGTCGAGCAGCTGCTCGGCGCCCTCGAAGACGAGGTGTAGGGCCAGCAAGAGCGACGGCAGGCGCACGAGCCGTCGCTCCTCCTTGGGGAGGAACGCGACGCAGAGCAGGATCGAGAGCGTCGCGATCGACAGACCGATGGTCTCGCCCGACGCGCTGTTCAGGTGGCCGAGCAGCTCGAACATGGTGGGGGCGCGGATGATAGGCCGAGGCTGGGCCCGGGGGCCGAGCAGCGACGGTGGCTGAGTCCACTCGAGAAAGTGCGGGCTCACTTTCTCCCTTGCGGTTCGTGAGTGAGCACTCAATCATGGGCAGACCATGGCTCGACCGACCGTCATCCGCGACGAACAGATCCTCGACGCCGCTCGCATCGTGTTCCTCGAACGCGGGGTGCTCGCGACCACGGCCGAGGTCGCGCAGCGCGCGCAAGTGAGCGAGGGCTCGCTCTTCAAGCGCTTCAAGACGAAGGCCGAGCTCTTCCGGGTCGCGATGGGCTTCGACCTCGAAGACGTGCCACGCACGATGGCCGAGCTCGAGTCGCGCGCCGGCAAGGACAGCGTGGAGGAGAACCTCGTCGTCGCGGCGATGAGCCTGATCCAGTTCTTCGAACGGGTGCTGCCGCTGATGATGATGCAGATGTCCAACCCGAAGATGGCGAGCGGCTGCCAGATCCCCGGCTACGAAGGCCAGGTGCCGCCGCCGCTGCGTGCCCAGGCGCACCTCGCCGCCTACCTCGAAGCCGAACGCGCGATCGGCCGCGTGGGCGAGCTCGACGCGCAGGTGGTGGCGCGCGCCTTCCTCGGCGCGATGAGCACCTACGTGTTCTACGAGAACCTCGCGAAGGGCTCCGAGGGCGCGCCGCTCGAGGCCGAGCGCTACGCGCGAGGCTACGTGCGCACGCTCTCGGGAGGCCTGCTCCATCGCGCGGCGACCCCGGCCGAGGGCCCCCCGCGCGAGGAGCAGCGTGCGGCGGAGCGCAAGCCCCGCACCGCCAAGCGCGCCGCGGCCACCGTCTCCGCGCACGCGCTCCACGACCGCGCTTGAGCGCCGCATCCCAGCGGACCGCCGTGAAGTCGACCGCGCGCGCCACCTCTGGGAGACTGCCGGCGTGACCAGCGCCGCCACGAGAGGCTCCATCGGGCTCGTGCTCTCCGGCGGCGGAGCGCGAGGCGCCTACGAGGTCGGCGCGCTCCTGCACATCGCCGACCACCTGCCCGAGCTGCTCGCGCGCATCCGCGTGATCACCGGCACGAGCGTGGGCGCGGTCAACGGCGCCTTCCTCGCGTGCCGCGGCGTGACCCCGGCGGGTGTGCACGAGCTCGCCGAGATTTGGGGCGGGCTCACGATGGACGAGCTCGTGCGCATCGACCGCGACGGCGTGCGCCAGCTGCTCGCCGCTGGCGGCAAGCGCCTCATCGGCAGGCTCGCCAAGAGCCCACCGATCGGCGTGCTCGACGTGAGCGGCATCAGCAGGCTCGTCCAGGAGCGCGCGGACTGGCGGGCCCTGCGGCGCGTGGTGCGCTCGGGCAGGCTCGACGCCGTGGGCTTCGCAGCGACCGACATCGCGACGGGTCGCACGCGCCTCTTCGTCGATCACGCGCGCGGCCTCGCTCCACGCTGGCCCAAGGGCGACGACGCCGCCGAGCCCGAGGGGGTCGTCTTCGGTCCCTCCCACGTGCTCGCCTCCGCGGCGATCCCGCTCTTGTTCCCACCGGTGCGGGTCGGCACGCGCTGGTACGTCGACGGCGGAGTCCGCTACAACACGCCGCTCGCGCCTGCGCTCGGGCTCGGCGCCGAGTCCCTGCTCATCGTCTCGGTGGGCACCGCAGCCGTGGGAAACCGCGCGGTCGCCAGCGACGACTTCCCGGGCTTCGGCCAGGTCGTCGGCAAGGTGCTCGACTCGGTCTTCCTCGACCGCGTCGCCTTCGATCTCGATCGGCTCACGCGCATCAACGACATCGTCGAGGCCGTCGACGCGCTCGGTGAAGACACGCTCACCCGACTGCGCGGTGAGCTCCAGCGCCGCAAGCGCCCTGCCTACAGGCCGGTACGCTACGCGCACGTGCGCCCGAGCTTCGACCTCGGCGCCCTGGCCTCCGAGCACCTCGAGCGCGCCGCGAAGGGCGCCGGTCGCTTCTCCTTCGCGCGCGTGCTCTCGGCCCTCTTCCAGGACGACGCCGGCACCTCCGGCGATGCCGCGAGCTTCCTCCTGTTCGACTCGGGCTACGCGAAGACGCTCATGGAAGTGGGTCGCCGTGACGCCGAAGCGACGCACGAAGAGCTCGCGCGGCTCTGAGCGGCGACGCTGGCACGCTCGCCGCGGACGCGGTAGCTGAGTGTCCGATCATGAACCGCAGTCTCGACGTCGCCACCTCCTTCGCGTCCAGCGTGCTCGAGCTCGGGGCCGGCCTCCTGGTACGCGACTCCGCGCGCCAACCGCCGGCGCTGCTCGAGCTTTACGAGTTCGAGTCCTGCCCCTACTGCCGTCGGGTGCGCGAGGCCCTCAGCGTGATGGACCTCGACGCGAAGATCTTCCCCTGTCCGCCGGGTGGCACGCGCTTCCGCCCCGAGGTCGCCGCGCGCGGCGGCAAGGCGCAGTTCCCCTTCCTCGTCGACCCGAACACCGATCGTTGGATGTACGAGTCGAGCGACATCGTGCGCTACCTCGCCTCCACCTACGGCGACGGTGGGGTCCCGCTCGGCCAGAGGCTTGGCCCGCTCGACACGCTGCGCTCTTCGCTCAGCTCGCTGCCTCGCATCGGCAAGGTGCGCGCGCGACCGTCGAAGGCGCCCGAGCAGCCGCTCGAGCTCTGGAGCTTCGAGGCCTCGCCGTTCTGTCGCATCGTGCGCGAGCGCCTCTCGAGCCTCGAGCTGCCCTACGTGCTCCACAACGTCGCCAAACGCAGCAAGAAGCGCGACGCCTTCGTCGCGCGCTCGGGTCGCATGATGGTGCCCTTCCTGGTCGACCCGAACACCGACACCGCGATGTTCGAGTCGGCGGAGATCGCGCGCTACCTCGACGACACCTACGCGGCCTGAGGCGCACGCTTCGGCCACACCGTGTGTGCGCGTGACGCACGGCGCCTCACGCAGCGAGCGCGCAGCGACGCAAGCCTTGCGTCGACCTGTGTGGAGCCCTTCCACTCCGCCGCGCGGAAGCACTGGTTCTGGATAGGCATTCGTCGAGCCCACGCGGCGCGGGCGCTCGGCACGTGATCTGCAGCGAGAGTTGAGCATGAGCCGCAAGACCAACCCCCCGCCCGTGGAGCCGCTGACCGAGGAGGACTCCCTCCAGGACTCGGCGTTCCAGTCCCGTCGTCGGGTCGAGGTGCTCGACGCCGCCGCAGGCGCCGCCGCGGGCGCCGTCGCCGGGATCGTCGCGGGCCCGATAGGCGCCGCGGCGGGCGCGGTCGTCGGCGCGGCCATCGGCGCCGTGGTCGGGCACGCGCTCGAGCATCACGAGGGGGAGCTCGCACAGCGCAGCAGCCACATCGACGACATCGGTCGGCAGGATCCGGTCGCGCTCTCGCGCAAGTGGGCGAAGGAGTTGCCCGACGAGCTCTACTCGACCGAAGAGGCCGAGCGGGCCACGAGCGTCCCCCCGCCCCCGCCGACCGAGCTGGAGGAGGCTCTCACCGAAGGCTTCGAGGAGCAGCTCGACGAGGCGCCTGACGCAGAAGCGCTCGACGCGCCCCCCGCGGTGCAGACGCCCTCGCTGCCCACGATCGAGCAGAGCGAAGGCGACGAAGCCCTGCTTCGTCAGCTCGAAGCCCTCGATCTGAGAGCCCATCGCTCGGGCCGGGTCCTGGTGTCGGAGCCACCACCCGAGGTCGTGACGGTGGCCCTCGCGCCAGACGCACTCGACTCGGTGCTTACCGCAGCCGGGCGCAAGCCCAACGGTCCGCAGTCCTGAGCGCGACTCGAGCCCCTGCGACGCAGGCGCTCAAGCCCCTCGGCTCGCGCGAGCCCACGCGCGTGCGCGCCCCTCAGATCTCGCCCGACTCGATCGTGCGCACCGCAGCGTCGCCGAGCAGGCGCACGCCGTAGATCATCGCGCCGAAGCGAGGGTCCTCGGTGAGGCCCTTCTTGAAGCGCGCGTAGATCTGCTGCGCGACCACGGCGTTCTTGAAGAGCGCGAAGCAGTAGTAGAAGCGCAGCGCCTCCAGCGAGAGCCCGCGCCTGGCCGCGTAGCGCTCGGCGAGCTCGCGGCGCGAGGGGCTGCCGGGCAGGTTCGTAGGGCCGAAGGTGAACTGCTGCAGCGGCGCCGCATCGCCCGGCTCGACCCAGTACGCGAGCGCGGTGCCCAGATCCATGAGCGGATCGCCGACGGTCGACATCTCCCAGTCGAGCACGCCGACGACGCGCGAGAGCTCGGCCGGATCGAGCACGAGGTTGTCGTACTTGAAGTCGTTGTGCAGCAGCACCGGGGGCGGTGAGTCCGGCAGGTGCGTCGCGAGCCAGGCCGCCGCGCGCTCGATGTCGGGCACCTCGTCGGTGCGCGCGGCCTCGTAGCGCCGCGCCCAGCCGCTCACCTGCCGCTCCACGTAGCCCTCGGGGCGCGCGATCTCGCCGAAGCCCGCTGCGCGCCAGTCGACCTCGTGCAGCTCGACGAGCGCATCGACGAAGGCCTCACCGAGCTTGGTGAGCGTCGCTTCGTCGAGCGTCACCCCCGGCGGCGCCTTGCGCCTCAGGATCGTGCCGCGCAGCCGCTCCATCACGTAGAAGGGCGCGCCGAGCACCTCGTCGGTGTCGCAGCGCGCGTGGACGCGTGGCGCCTTGTCGTAATGCCCACGGAGCAGCTCGAGCACACGCGCCTCACGCCCCATGTCGTGCGCGGAGCGGACCTGGTTGCCGAAGGGAGGCCTCCTCAGCACGAGCTCGGCGCCCCCACCGCCGCGCACGAGGTAGGTGAGGTTGGAGTGCCCGCTGGGGAACTGCTCGATGACGAGCGGAGCTGCGAAGGACGCGCGCAGCTCCTCGGGTAGGGCGCCGGCGAGCCACGCGGCGAGACGGTCCACGTCGAGTTCCTCGCCTGGGCGCACGGGGCGGGTGGGGTCGAGGCTCAAGGTGCGCCCTGTGCCTTCGCCGCACCGACGTCTTTGCAGCAGCGGAACCCGAGGTGGTAGTTGAGGTGGCTCTTCGGGCTCATCACCTTCGTCACGTGCCAGTCCGGCGCGCGCCATCGGCAGTCGTCGTCGTGCGCCTGGTACTTCGTGAAGATGAACCAGCTGCCCTTCATCTCCGTCTCGCCCATGCCCCCGCGCGAGGCGAGCTCTTCGGCCTTCAGTGGCAGGTTCATGTGCTCGGCCGCGTTGCCGTGCAGATCGTAGACGCCGAAGGGGCTCACGCACTCGGGGAAGCTGCCCGCCGGGTAGGTGTTCGAGCCGCAATGCTTGAAGCCGCCGCTCGCCGTGCACTTCTTGCTCTTCACGCTGTTCGTGGCGCACTTGGCGTGGTCCTTGGTGGCGCCATAGGCCCAGCGGATCTCGCGGTCGGCGTTGTGACGGTGCTTCTGCTCCTTGCGCGGGCCCTTGCCCCAGGCGTAGTCGCGCTCGGGCGGCAACACGGCGCCCGCGCAGGCGCCCTCCCACTCGTGCGCGTCGCAGAGCCGCTTGCCCACGGCCTGGCAGAGCTCGGCCGCCTCACGCGCGGTGACGAAGGTGACCGGGTGCTCGCAGGGGATGTTCGGGAACTCGTAGCGATCGACGCAGAGCTTCGCGTCGGCTGGCGTCTGTCCGCTGCTCGGGTCGTAGGCCGGCACCATGAAGGCCGCGCCGCAGCGCGGATCGTCGACGTCGACCAGCTTCGCCGCCTCGCGCCGCTCTCGGCACTCCTTGCGGGTCATCGCATATTCGGTCGACTCGGGGTTGCCCTGCCCGAGCACGACGCTGCGGTCGAAGATCGCGCGCACGCGCCCCATGGTCGCGTCGTCGTAGCCGAGCATCACGCTCATGCGCTCGAAGAGCGCCTCGCGCTGCTCGCGCAGCGTCGTGGGGTAGAGCTCCTCCTTCGGAAGCGCCGGGCGCGCGGGGGGCGCGCTGGGCTCCGGCGCGGAGGCGCTCGCGCTCACGCTCGGAGCCGCGGAGCCCACGGGCGCGGCGCTCGAGGGCGGCTCGCTCGAGTGCACCGCGGCGCTCGACTCGGAGTCGCAGCCACCGAGGACCACCAGCGACATCGCGCCGAGCGTCGCGGGCGCGAAGTAGGAGCTCCGCCAGCGCACGATCAGCACTTCTTGAGGAAGGGACCCTTCTTGCAGCCGCCCGTGGGCGGCTTGACCGTGCCGGTCGAGGGAGGCTTCGCGGTCGACGGAGGCTTCGCGGTGGCCGTCTGCGTGGGCTGGGCGACGGGCTGCGCGACGAGCTCGAGCTTCTTCTCGATCGGCGCGTCGCCTTCCTTCACCTCGAGCGTCTGCTTCTGCGTGACGTAGCCGGACTTGGAGGCCTCGAGCACGTAGCTGCCGGGCGCGAGCTCGAGCGGCTTCGTGGTGTCGACCTCCTTGCCGTCGAGCTTGAGTTTGTCGCAGCTCGGCGCGCAGCTCAGGCTGACCGTGACCACCTTGGGCGCCGCGGGCTCACTCGTCGGCTCGCTCGTGGGCTCGGCGGTCGGCTCCGCGCTGGGCTCGGCCGTGGCGGCCGCCGTCGCGGACGAGCTCGTCGAGCTCGCGGGCACCGCGACCGGGCCGGTGTCGTCGGGCGGCGCGTCGCGCAGCTTGAGCGCGAGCACCGTGGCGGCGGCGCCGAGCAGCGCCACGGCGGTGAAGCCGAGCGCGATCGGGAGGACCTTGCTCTTGCCGCCTGGTGGGGCGCCCGCGAAGCCGCCGTTCGGCGCGGGCGGAGGCGGGTACGCGGGGTCGCGCCCCACGCCATAACCTTGCCCGGCGTAGCTCTGCTGGGCCTGCGCCGGACCATAGCCCTGCGCCTGCGCCGCGTAGCCCTGCGCCCCGTAGCCCGGCGAAGCTTGCAGCCCCGACATGTCCATCGGGTTGGCGGCGGGCAGGCCCTGCTGCGACATGCGCAGATCGCTCGAGGGCTGCTGCATGCCGAAGCCCGTGCCGGGAGGCGCGAGATCGGCGAGGTTGAGCGCCACGGTCGACGCGCCCTGGGGCGAGACCGAGGGCGTATGACGCGGGGGCTCGGGGCGCAGGTTCGGCGCGAGCGGCGAGGGCGCGTCTCCTGTGATCATCGGGAGCGCCATCGTCGCGGCGGAGCCGACCTGCTGCCGGAGGCTCTCCTCGAGCACGTTGGCCATCTCGCCGATGCTCTTGAAGCGCTCGTTCGGATCGGCGGCGAGCGCCTTCCAGAACACGGTGTCGAGCGCGGGGCTGAGCGGCACGCCGAGCTCCGCGGCGCGCGACGAGGCCGGCGAGCGCGTCGCGCCGAGCTCCTGCTGCCACCCGGCGAAGTCGAAGCCGTTCTGACAGCTGCGCCAGTAGCTCTTGCCGGTGAGGCAGTAGAAGAGCAGGAGGCCCGCCCCGAAGACGTCGGCCGCGCCGGTGACGGCGCCGCTCTGTGCTTGTTCCGGAGCGATCCACGGCGCGCTCGAGACGAAGCCCTCCTGCGAGGGGACCGCCGCCTTGGGCAGGTTGGCGGCGAAATCGGTGACGACGACCGGGTTGAAGCCCGCGCCCGAGAAGACGTTCGTCGGCTTGAGCGCGCCGTGCACGACCTGCCGGAGGTGCGCGAGGTCGAGGGAGCGCGCGAGCCCCTTGAGCAGCGGGATGAGGTCTTCGGCGGAGAACCTCCGGTTCTGCGCCGCGATCGAGGGCAGCCGCAGGAGCTCCGTCACGCTGAAGGGCGCGAGCGTGGGCGGGTCGTAGCCGGCGTCGATGATCGGCGCCGCGGAGTTGGGCGGCAGGGCGTTCGTCGCGGAGTAGGCCTGCTCGAGCGACTTCATCACCGTGGCGTGCGACGCGACGGCCGGGTCGTAGAGCTTGAGCGCGACCTCCTGCCCTTGCTGGCTCACGCAGTGGTAGGTGATGACCGCGCCACCGTCGCCCAGGATGGAGCGCACGGTGTACTTGCCCGCGATGATCCCCCCCGCGCCGAGCCGCGGTGCCGTCACTGGTAGCTCCCTGGTCCGAGCGTCTCGAGCGACTTCATGATGACCTCGGCCGCCGCCTCGTTGCTCTCGGGCGCGAAGGCGAGGCCCATCACCTTGCGGCCGGCCGGGTCGGGCGCGAGCAAGACGAGCAGGTAGCCCTTCTCGGCTCCGTGCTTCGCGTCGCCGGCCTGCCAGAGCAAGAGCTCCGTGTCGCCCGAGGCGCGCTTGTCGTCGGGTTTGGCCCAGTTGGGTTTGTACTTGCGCTTGAACTTCTCGGGCAGCGCGATCTCGAGCGCCTCCGCCAGCGCCTCGAAGAGCGCCTCACGCGTCTTCGCCTCCTCCGCGCCGGGCTCGTAGGAGGACATCGCGAGCACCGCGCCACCCGACTTCTCGAAGGTGCGGGTGAGCTCCTTCTCCTGCGCGAAGCTCCAGCCCTCCGGCGGGATGAACACGAGCTCGCTCCCGGCGACACGCGCCTGCGTATCGGG
>CALKVW010000216.1 GCA_938004785.1 uncultured Polyangiaceae bacterium | reverse complement strand
GAGCCGTTCTACGCCGATCTGAGCGTCGAGCTCTCACCCAACGAGCCGGTTCGTCTGCCCACCGTCGGCCCTGGCTCGCGCCCCCTCAAGCTCCACCTCAGCCCCAGCCCCGCCGAGCAGCCGGTGCTCCTGCGCGACGGCGCCGACAACTGGTTCATCCGCGGCACCGAGCAGCGCAGGGTGCGGCTCGTCATGGAGCTGTCGATCCCACGCGCGACCTTCGGCAGTCGCTTCGACCCCTCGGTCGACTGGTCGACCCTCGAGCGCCTCGTCCCCAGAGCCTCGGCGCGGCATCCTGCGCAGGCGGCGCGCGTGCTCGAGGCGGTCGGCGTCTCTCGCGCGCAGCGCCCCGACGAAGCGGTGCAGCGCCTCGTCGCCTACTTCCGCGATTTCGCCGCGTCGAACGAGCCGCCGCGCGTGCACGGCGACATCTACCTCGACCTCGCGCTCTCCAAGAAGGGCGTCTGCCGACACCGCGCCTTCGCGTTCCTCGTGACGGCGATCAACCTCGGCCTGCCCGCACGCATGGTGGTCAACGAGGCGCACGCTTGGGTCGAGGTGAACGACGGGAGCCTCTGGCACCGCGTCGATCTGGGCGGCGCGGCGCTCGATCTCGACCAAGACCGAGACCCCTCGCGCCCACAACACCAGCCGCCCGACGACCCCTACGCCTGGCCCGAGAACGCGCAAGATCAGTCCGGTCAGGGGCTCGCCGATCGTGAGCAGCGAGAGCTCGGACCGAGCACCGACGCGAACGGCGCTGGCGACGGCGACGGCGCCGTCGACCCTGGTGGCTCGAGCGCGCCACCGGCGCCCACCTCGAGCGCCTCCGCTGCGCCGCCACCCGCCTCGAGCGGGCCCCCCTCGCGCGTCGAGCTCGAGTCGATCGAGCGTTCGGTGCGGCGAGGCCAGAGCCTGCGACTCCGCGGCAAGGTGAGCGCGCGGGGGCCCTGCCGAAACCTACGCGTCGACGTGCTCATCACCGGCGAGGCCCGCCCGGGTGGAGTCGTCATCGGCTCGCTCTCGACCGACGAGCAGGGCGTCTACGACGGCTCGGTCGTCGTACCGAGAGACCTGGCGGCCGGCGACTACGACGTCGTCGTCGGCACCTCGGGCGACGCCCGCTGCGGCGCGGGCCGCTCCGAGTGAGCGAGCAGCCCCACGCTCGCGCAGGCCGCGGCATCGCCTGACGCGCCGACGACGAAAGACGAAGCCCGCGCCGCTCCCCCAGGGAGCGCGCGGGCTCGATGCACCCGAAGTGCGCCTGCTGCCTACTTGCCCAGCAGCGCCTTCACTTCGTCGGCGATCTTCTGCTCTTCGCCCGTCTCGTAGCCGGCGTGCACGTGGCGGATGTTGCCTTCCTTGTCGATGACGTAGCTCGTCGGCATCTTCGGGGGCTTGTAGCTCTCCGCGGTCTTCTTCTCCTTGTCCCACACGACCGCGAACTTCACGCCCGTGGCCTGTGCGAACTCCTCGAGCTGCGCCGGGGTGACGTCTTCCGGATCGTCGAGGCTCACGGCGATGACCGCCAGGTCGCCGCCGAACTGCTCGACGAGCTCCTGGTACTTCGGGAACGACTTCTTGCAGGGCGCGCAGTACGTCGCCCAGAAGTCGACGATCACCACCTTGCCGGCGGCGTCCGCGAGCGAGGTCGGGCCCTCACCGGTCACGGGCGTGACGCTCAGCTCGGTGGCCTTCGTTCCGGTCGCGATCGCCGGCGCCTCGGAGCCTCCTCCGGTGGTAGCGCCACCACCGCAGCCCACGAGCGCACCGCCCACGAGCGCTGCCGCGCAGAGGGGCACGGCTCGGCTGCGCAACCAAGTCGCGAACGAGGAGGCGAGCATGTTCTTCATCGTCGATGGTCTCCTACGGGGTACCGGCGCCTCGGACTGCGTGCTGCCGGGTTGGGGGGCCCTCGGGCCCGAGCGCCGAGAGCCTAGTCGATCGCGGAGCAACTTTCCGCTGGAACCTACCTCCGCGATCCGCATCGAGGCGTTGTCAGAGCAGGCGCGACCGAGCACAATGACCATCGCGCATGCCCTCTTCGAAGCCTCCGGCAACGCCTCCGTCGAGCATGTCCGCGAGCCTCGCGCTCGCCGCCCTGCTCCTGGCCACCAGTGGGGCCGCGCTCGCGGCTGCGTGCACCGTGGGCGATCAGTCCTGCCCCGACGACACCCGCGAAGAAGACCGCGACGACCGTTGCCCCTACGGTCCTCCGGGCGGTCCGCAGAAGTCGAAGGCCGTGCGCGAGTGCCCGCTCGTCGAGTTCGACTACGCGAACTGCACCGTCGACTGGGAGCTCGACGTCTACCCCATCCTCATCGCGCGTGATGGCGGCAACTGCGCTTCTCCGGGCTGTCACGGCCCCGGCACGCTGGGTGGCGCCAAGATGCTCATCCCGCCCGACGTCACGCCGTCGGCGCTCTATGCCACGCTCACCTCGTACACGAACGCGATCGGCGACCCCTACGTCGGCGCCGAGACGCCGACCTCGTGGTTCCTCTGCAACCTCTTCGCCGAGCCCGGCGGCGGGGTGCCCATGCCGTACCCCTCCGGCCTCGTCGACGACCCGATCTCGGACGACGACGACGACGACGAGGCGGTGCTGCGAGAGTGGATCCGCTGCGGCATGTTCGAGTCCGGCGGCGGCTCGGGCGGCGGTGGCCAGGGCGGTGGCGGCGCTGGCGGCGGCGGTGGTAGCGGTGGAGCCGGCGGTGGCTGAGCGCCATCCGCCCTCCGCACCGGGGTTCGTTGTCAGCGCGCACGGCGCGTGTTCTGTGTATAGTTCAGCCATGGTTGCCGTACTTCCGAGCAGGTCGACGGGCGATGGGGCTGCGAACGAGCGCGTGTCGCGTCGGGTGAAGCTGATGCGCGTCGCGCGCGCCGCGGTCTCGACGAGCGTTCTTCTCGTGCTCGCGCTCGCCGGCATGGGCTGCGCTCCCGTCGCTCCCTACGAGCGAGGCAAGCTCGCGCACCCGACGATGTCGGCTGCCGACATCTCCAGCATGGGCGAGGGGCACCTGCGCGCCATCTCGGAAGGCGCCACCGGCGGTAGCGGCGGCACCGGAAGCGGTTGCGGCTGCAACTGAGCGCGGCCTCGCGCGCCGCCCACACGCCCTGGCCGAACCCCGTCGCCGCAGGCGACGGCCGCCACTGAACTCTACGCCCTCGACTCGCGGCCCTTGCTCCGAACCCAGACCGCCCGCACTCGCTCGTCCGACGGCACCGAGCGCGCCCATCCACGCACTGCGTGGCGCTCGCTCCTCGCCGCCGCGAGCCCGAGCCTGCCGCGCACGCTCGCGGTGCTCGTCGCGACGCTCGTCTTCGTGCTCGCGCCGAGCTCCGTGCCCACGAGCCGCACGTCGAGCTCGCTCGGTTCGGCCCTCGGCCCACGCTCCGCGCTCGCCGACACCTCTCAGAACGACGCCGAGGTCGAGATCCTCGTCCAGAGCGTCTTCGAGTCGGAGTACCCGAAGAAGCACTACGTCGAGGCGCTCGAGAACCTCCAGCTCGCCGCCACCGTCTGCCAGGAAGGCAGCTGCAGCGCGAAGACGCGCGCGAAGGTGCTCGTCGCCGTCGCCACGGTGCTCGCAGGCGGGCTGCAGCAGAAGCAGGACGCGATCGAGGTCTTCAAGATCGCCCTGAAGGAAGATCCGCGTGTCGGTCTGGTGAAGGGCTTCGACAAGGGGCCCATCAAGGAGGCCTGGGAGGCCGCGCGCGGCAAGGGGCCCGCGGGGCCGGCCGAGCCCGCCGAGATCGAGCGAAAGAAGTACCCCGGCGGCTTCCGCGCGCCGCGCGGCTGGAAGACCGCCGAAGGCTGGTGGTACTACAACGAAGCTCAGAAGGCGCAGAGCGAGCGCGCCTGGGCGCTCTGCAACGGCTACGCGAGCGACTCCTTCCAGGTCGAGAACCGCGTAGGCACGCGCTTCATCCGCGCGCAGTGCGGTGAGCGCGCGGGCAAGTGGGTCGACGCGATCAACGACTACGAGGTGGTGGCGCGCGAGGCTCCGTCGATCGGCATGCGCGACACCGGCAAGACCGCCAAGGAGCGCCTCGACGATCTCACGGCCCGCGTGCCGAAGCTCGTCCTGCGCCCGCCGGCGAACTACGAGGAGCTCACGGTCGAGCTCGACGGCGAGCCCGTCGCGAAGGATCGCCTCGGCGGCGAGATCTGGGTCGACCCGGGCCAGCGCAGGATCGTGGCCGACGGCACGATCGGAGGGAAGCAGCTCTCCTTCGAGCGCGACGTCACGCTCGAGGAGGGCAAGAGCGTCGCGGTCGACATCAAGCTCGTGCCCGCCGAGTCGCGCGTCTACGACAACCGCATCCTCAAGTGTCTCGAGCAGTCCAAGTCGCGCGAGGAGCTCGCGGCCTGCATCGGCGAGGGCGTCGGCCAGCCTACGAACATCCTCGTCGGCATGGAGGTGTCCGGTTACACCGACACCGACAACACCGACGTCATCACGCCCGGCGTGTTCACGACGATCACCAACCCCACCGACGGCTGGACGCTCGGCGGTAGCTTCCTCGTCGACGTCGTGACCACGGCCTCGACCGACATCGTCGCCACCGCCTCGCCGCGCTGGACCGAGGTCCGCTACGTGCCGGCGCTCAACGGCAGCAAGAAGTTCGGAGACATGACCTTCGGCCTGCGCGGCGGTGCGTCGATCGAGAGCGACTACACCTCGGGCTCCGGTGGCCTGTCGTGGTCGATGGACCTGCTCGACAAACGCGTCACGCCCACGCTCGTCTACGAGTTCTCCTACGACGTGCAGGGGCGCGCGGGCACGAGCTTCTCGACCTTCAGCTCGGACATCATCCGCAACTCGATCGACGGTGGTGTGAGCATCGTCGTCGACAAGGCCACGGTGTTCACCGCCAGCATCACGGCGGTCTTCGAGAACGGCGACCAGTCCAAGCCCTACCGCTACCTCCCTCTCTTCGACCCCGAGGTGGTGCCGCTGCTCCCGCCGGGGCTCTCGCGCGAGACGGTCGACGAGGTGCGTCAGCCCGAGCGTGTGCGCGAGCAACTGCCGCTCGATCGGCAGCGCTTCGCGCTCGCCGGGCGCATCGCGCACCGCTTCGAGTCCTCGACGATCCGCGCCGACCAGCGCGTCTACACCGACAGCTGGGGCGTGCTCGCGTCGACGACCGACGCGAAATACTTCATCGACCTCGACGATCGCTTCCGCGTCTGGCCCCACTTGCGCTTCCACGCCCAGACGGGCGCGAGCTTCTGGCAGATCGGCTACGAGTCGATCCGCACCCCGCAAGGCATCCAGGTCCGCGACATCCGCACCGGCGATCGAGAGCTCGGCCCGATGCTGGGCACGACCGTGGGCGCGGGTGGGCGCGTCGCGCTCGGGGAGCACAAGACGGTCGCGCTCATCCTCACCGCCGACATGGTCTACACACGCTTTCTCGATCACCTCTTCATCCTCGAGCGCCTCGCCTTCTTCTCGGCGCTCGGCGCGGAGGTCGAGTTCGAATGAGCTCTCCCCTGACCCACCTGGCTGGAGCGAGCGCCTCGGCGCTCGGGGGCTACGTCGCGCGCCTCGGCGCCGGCGCCGTGCTCGCGCTGGGGCTGGTGCTCGGCGGCTGCGGCAACCCGGTCATCGACGCCGAGATCGAGGCGCTCGGTGGCGAAGCCGAGGGGGTCGCGCCCGGTGAGTTCCACCGACCGGGGCAGCCCTGCGCGCTCTGTCACAACGACTACCCGGGCGAAGATCCGCTCATGGCCGTGGCGGGCACCGTCTTCGCCGACCCCGTGAGCTTCCACCCCGTCGAAGGCGCGGAGGTCATCCTCTACGACGCGGTCGGGCAGATCTTCCGCAAGGAGACGAACTGCATCGGCAACTTCTTCTGGACGCGCGACGAGGCCGACCCTCAGTTCCCCTTCGCGGTCGAGGTGCGCTGCCCCACCTACAACACCGACGGGACCCCGAAGACCGACCCGACGGGCAAGCCGATCTTCAAGGTCAAGGCGATGGGCAGCTGGGTGAGCCGCGACCGCTCCTGCGCGGGTTGCCACTCGCTCACCGGTCGGCAGCTCGACAGCACCGGCTGGATCTACTGCAACACCCAGCAAGAGGCGGCGACCAACCCCTATCCGCCCATCGCGGAGACCTGCGCCGGCAAGCCGCCTCGCCAGAAGGGAGCTGCGTCCGAATGAAGCGTCGAGCTCTCGCGGTCTTCGCGCTCGTCCTGGGCGCCCTGCCTCTGGGTCAGGCCGCCTGCGTCCCCGAGACGACGATCACCGACGCGATCTGCCCCCCCTACGAGGACTTCAAGAAGGTCTCGCCCGTGCTCGAGCAGCGCTGCGGCACGCTCGACTGCCACGGACAGGTGAGCCGGCCGCTGCGCCTCTACTCGAACCTCGGGCTGCGCCTGCCGGGCATCGACGAGCCCGAGAACGGGTACTTCCCCGGAGGCACGGTGCCGACGGTCGAGCAGGAGATCGAGGCGAACTACCGGGCGGTCTGCGGGCTCGAGCCGGAGATCATCACCGACGTCGTGAACGGGGCCGCCGAGCCGACGGATCTCACCCTGGTGCGCAAGCCCAGGCTGACCGAGAAGCACAAGGGCGGGCGCATCTGGGACGAAGGCAAGGCCGGAGACCGCTGTCTCGTCGCCTGGCTGAAGGCCGACTACGCGCCGGGCACCTTCAACGACGGCGACTGCAAAGCCGCGCTGGGTGTAGACAGCGAGCAGTAGGCTCGCTGGGTGTAGACAGCGAGCAGTAAGCTCGCTGGGTGTAGACAGCGAGCAGTAGGCTCGCTGAGTGTAGACGGCGAGCAGTACGCTCGCTGGGTGTCGACGGCGAGCGGCAGCGGGGAACGGCATTCACAGCCCGCGCCCGTGGCGCTCAGGGCGCGCGATCGACGACCGAGGCGAGCAGCTCGGCCTCGGCCGCGAGCACACCTTCGACCGTTGCCGTGCCACGCATCTTCCACACGTTGGTTCGGTGGTGCACCGCCTCCACCTCGAGGTCGAGCCTGTCGCCGGGCTCCACCGTGCGGCGAAACTTCGCTTTGTCGATGCCGAGGAAGAACATGAGGTTCGTCTCGGGATCGAAGGGGTCCGACGCGTACGCGAGGATGCCGGCGATCTGCGCGAGGCTCTCGAGGATCAGCACGCCGGGCATGATCGGCCGGCCGGGGAAGTGCCCCGGGAACCAGGGCTCGTTGTAGGCCACGCACTTGTGGCCGCGGATGCGCTCGTTCGGCACGACCTCGGTGACGCGGTCGACCATCACGAAGGGGAAGCGGTGCGGCAACAGCGTGAGGATGCGCGCGATGTCGATCCTGCCGGGCTCGCGAGGGCCTCGCACGCTCACCCTGTCTCTCCGGCGTTGTAGAGCTGCACGACGCGATCGGTGAGATCGATGTCCGGGCGGGCGTAGGGGGCGGCCTGCCTGTCGATCACCAGATCGTAGGAGCCCTGTTTGGCGACCCTCGCCACGAGCGCCATGAGCCTCTGCAGGATCGGCGCGGTGAGCTCGGCCTGCTTCTTCTGCAGCTCCTTCTCGTAGTCGACGAAGGTGCTCTGCAGCTGGATCATGTCGCGCTGCCAGACCTCGATGCGCTTCGAGAGCGCCTCGCGCGAGAGGAAGGCGCGCTGCTTCTCGATCTCCTGTTGCACCTTGCGCAGCTGGTTCTGCCGGGCGTCGAGCTCCTGCTGTCGTTTGTCGAAGAGCTTCTTCAGCGTGGCCTGGGCGCGGATGCCGTCCTCGGTCTGGCGGACGGCGCCTTGGACGTCGATCACGGCCACCCCGTCGGCCTTCGCCGACGCAGCTCCGCTGAGCGAGGCGAGGGCGAGCGCGCAGGCGAGGGGCCAAGCACGGAGGCGAGAGGCTCGAGCCATGCAGCCGACAGGACACGAGCGCTCGTGCGAGGTCAAGCGCCGAGCCGCGTGGACCGCGGCCGTCTCAGGGGCTCAGGCATTGGTTCGAGACGCAGAGCTGGCCCTCGGGGCAGCCGATGGAGAGCGTGCAGCTCGGCGAGGCCTCGAGCTCGGTCAGACACACGCCGGCTTCACAGGCGACGAAACGCGCGTCGACGAGCTTGCACGCGGTCAGGCTCTCGCAGGCGTAGCGGCAGCTGCCCTCGACGCAGCTCTGCCCGGCGCCCGCGCAGGCGAGCGTAGGCCCACAGCTCGGCGTAGGCCCGAGATCCGCCTGGCAGGCGCCCGTCGCGGCGTTGCACAGCTCGGCGGAGGCGCAGTCGGCGTGGCTCGCGCAGCTCTCGCGGCAGGAGCCGTCGACGCACACGCCCGAGGCGCAGGGGGCGCTGTCGCCGCAGGCCTCGCCAGGCTCCGGCAGGCACGCGCCGCCGACGCAGCTCGAGCCTTCGGCGCAGCCGCCCTCCGCGTCGCAGGCTGGCAGGCACATGCCCTCTGCGCAGCGTTGGCCCGTCGCGCACTGGTGGTCGAAGTCGCAGCCCGGCACGCAGGCGCCGGATACGCAGGCCTCGCCCGCGCCGCAGCCGCCGTCTTCGGCGCAGGGACAGGAGACCTGCTCAGCATCACAGCTCGGCTCGCCGCCGGAGCTCGCGCTCGGGCCCGTGCCGCCGGTGTCGCAGGGACCGTCGCAGCTCGAAGCACCGTCGTCGGCGTCGTCGCCGTTCGAGATGATGATGCAGCCGGACAGGAGCGCGCTCGCGGCGAGCAGCGCGTAGAGCGGAGCGTGGCGGGTCGTGTTCATCGTGCCTCCGGAGCTCGACTTCGCACGAGGTATGCCAGCCTGCCTCGATGCCTTCGAGGCATGCAGGTCCACGAAAAACGAAGCCCCCGTGAACCTGGGTTCACGGGGGCCGGGGCCGTGCGGGCACGGCGAGGGGCGCGGAGCGCTCAGATCACGCCGAACTTCTTGCCGACCTTCTGGAAGGCCTCGAGCGCGCGGTCGAGGTGGTGTCGCTCGTGCGTGGCCATGTAGCTGGTGCGGAGCACCTGCTGCTTGGGCGGCACGCCGGGCGTGATGAAGGGGTTGACGTAGATGCTGTGGTCGTCGAGCAGCGACTTCCACATCATCACCGTGCGCAGATCCTGGCGGATGTAGATCGGGATCACGGCCGTCTGCGTGGTGCCGAGCTCGAAGCCCATGCCCTTGAGCTGCTCGCGCATGTAGGTGAAGTTCTCGCGCAGCTTCTCCTGGCGCCAGGGCTCCTCCTGCATGACCTCGAGCGCAGCCATCGCAGCGGCGACGTTGGGCGGCGCGGCGCTCGCGGCGAAGAGGAAGCTGAACGCGAAGTGGCGCACGTAGTCGAGCACCTTTCGGTCGCCGACGAGCCAGCCGCCGATCGAAGCGAGCGACTTGGAGAAGGTGCCGCCGATGAGATCGACGTCGTTCTGCACCCCGAAGTGCGCCGCGGTGCCCTGGCCGAGCGGGCCGAGCACACCCAGGCCGTGCGCGTCGTCGACCATGAGGCGGGCCTTGTGCTTCTTCACCACCTCGACGATGCCGGGCAGGTTGGCGATCTCGCCCTGCGCGCTGAAGACGCCGTCGGTGATGACGAGCGCGCCCTCGGCTTCGTCGAGCTCGCTGAGGGCCTGATCGAGCGAGGCCGGGTCGTTGTGGCGGTAGCGCACCATGCGCGCCTTGTTGGCCTGTCCGAGCCGCACGCCGTCGTAGATCGACGCGTGCACGTCCTTGTCGACGACGGCGACGGTGCTCTTGTTGCTGAGCAGCGCCGAGATCGTCGCGATGTTCACCTGGTAGCCCGTCGTGAAGACGAGCCCGGCCTCCTTGCCGTGGAACTTCGCGAGCTTCTCCTCGAGCTCCTCGTGCAGGCGCATCGAGCCGTTCACGAGGCGCGAGCCCGTCATGCTCGTGCCGTACTTGTCGATCGCCGCCTTGGCCGCCTCGCGCACCTTCGGGTGGGTCGTCAGGCCGAGGTAGTTGTTCGACCCGAGCATGATGACCTCGCGGCCCTCGAGCTGCGCGACCGGGCCGTTGTTGAAGTCGAGCGGCCGGAAGAACGGGTAGACGCCCATCTTGCGGGCGTTGTCGGCCGTCATGAACTTGAAGCACTTGTCGAAGACGTCCTTGCCGCCGACCTTCGAGAGGCTCGCGCGGTCCGCCATCGACTTCGCGAGATCCTGCTCGTGCTGGTCGCGCGGGCCGACGGGCTTCGGCGCATCGGCTCGCTCCTCGCCGCCTTCGCGGGGCTCGGCCACGGCCGTGCCGTTCGCGCCGGCGTGCGAGCCGTTCACGCGCGCGGGCTTCGGCTTGCGGTGCTCCTCGACGACGTCCTCGCCACGCGCGTCGCCGTCGAGGCCTGGGTCGATGTTCGGCAGCTCTTGCCCGTCGCGCAGCACGACCAGGGCCTGGCCCGCGAGATCCTTCGCTGCGGCGAAGCGGTTCTTCGCGTCGAGCACACCCTGGGTGAGCTTCATGACGCGGTCGTCGCTGAGCAGTCGCATGACGACCGGCGCGCCGAGGTTCTTGGGGCTGAGGCGTTCGAACAGGCTCATCGTCCCTCCGCAGGCTGCGGGTGCAGCCGTGGCCGCGACCTCGCGGCCACGGGGGCTTAGCCCGCAGCCCAGGGGGGCGTCAATGGTTCGTCATCGAGGCTGGCCCGCCATTTGGATCGTCGGCGGACATGTCTCGTAAGTGCTCGTAATCGTGAGTCCCTGTGCTCCGCCAGAGCGGCCCTGCACGTGCCCCGCGGGCCGCCTCGAGCAGGGAGCGAGCCCGGCTGCGGCCCCACATCGCATCGGTTGCGTACGGTCGAGTGCCCTTGTAGAAATTATTGCGAGGTTTGGCAGATGCGCAGAGTCCTGGTGGTCGACGACGAAGAGAACCTGCGGCTCGTCGTGCGCACGTACCTGCGGCGCGACGGCTACCAGGTCGAGGTGGCCGAGAACGGCGAGGACGCGCTGCACAAGCTCGACAGCTTCGGGCCGGACTTCGTGCTGACCGACGTGCGCATGCCCAAGATGGGCGGGCTCGATCTGCTCGGCACGATCAAGGCGAAGGGGGTCGACACGACGGTCATCGTGATGAGCGCCTACGGCAGCCTCGATCTGGCCATCGAGGCGATGAAGGCCGGCGCCTACGACTACCTGCAGAAGCCCTTCAAGCCCGAAGAGCTGCTGCTCACCCTGCGCAAGGCCGAGGAGCGCGAGACGCTGAGGCGCGAGAACCGCGCGCTCAAGCAGGCCATCCGCGAGAAGGCGCAGTTCGGCGAGATGCTCTCGAAGAGCCCCGAGATGCAGTCGGTCTTCAAGACGATCGCCAAGGTGGCCGACTACAAGACGACGGCGCTCATCACGGGCGAGAGCGGGGTCGGCAAGGAGCTCGTCGCCCGCTCGATCCACCAGCGCTCCTCGAGGCGAGGCGGGCCCTTCGTGGCGGTCAACTGCGGCGCGATCCCGGAGAACCTGCTCGAGAGCGAGCTCTTCGGTTACAGGCGCGGCGCCTTCACCGACGCGGTCGCCGACAAGACCGGCCTCTTCGAGCAGGCGAACGGCGGCACGCTGCTGCTCGACGAGATCGGCGAGCTGCCGCTCTCCTTGCAGGTCAAGCTTCTGCGCGTGCTCCAGGAGGAGACGATCCGCAGGCTGGGCGACACGAAGGACACGCCGGTCGACGTGCGCATCCTGGCCGCGACGCACCGCGATCTCTCGGCGGAGACGGCCGCAGGGCGGTTCCGCGAGGACCTCTACTACCGCATCAACGTGCTCACGCTGAAGATCCCCCCGCTCCGGGAGCGGCGCGAGGACATCGGCCTCTTCGTCGACCACTTCATCGAGCGCAACAACCAGCGGCTCGCGACCTCGATCCGCGGCGTCGACGCCGCCGCGCGCAAGGTCTTGCTCGAGTACCACTGGCCCGGCAACGTGCGTGAGCTCGAGAACACGATCGAGCGCGCGATGGTGCTCGCCGAGGGTGAGGTGCTCACGGTGGAGGACCTACCCGAGCGCATCCGCGACGCGCGCGACCCGGTGCAGCTCTACCTCGCGAGCGGCGAGCTCAGCATCAAGAAGGCCTCGCGCATCGTCGAGGAGACGCTCATCCGCCGCGCGCTCACGAAGACGAAGGGCAACCGCACGCGGGCAGCCGAGGTGCTCGAGATCAGCCACCGCGCGCTGCTCTACAAGATCAAAGACTACGCGATCGAGCTCTGACCGAGCCCGAGCGGAGGCGGCGCGCGCGGGCTCAGAAGCGGAGCGATCCGTCCTCGATGCGCTGGTAGGCCTCGGTGTCGAGCGGCAGGTAGGTCGCACGCGAGGCGTCGCGGTAGAAGAGCAGGTCGTCGGTGCGAGAGGGGTCGAAGCCCTCGCTCTGCAGGTCGTTCTTCTTCAGCTTGAAGGTCACGGTCACGTGCGCGCTCGTCACGAGGCGTACGAACACCGGCGCCGCGTAGTGCGGGAGCGCCGCCGATACGTGCTCGTAGAAGCGCTCCGGGCTCCAGTGCGCACCTGGCGCGAGCGAGAGCGCCACCATGCCGGCGCGCCCCTCGACGTGGGGGATCGCGACGCCGTACACGTTGGCGAGCTCCACGCCCTCGAAGCGCGAGCAGACGTCCCCGACCTCGTTGGTCGAGACGTTCTCGCCCTTGTAGCGGTAGGTGTCGCCGATGCGGTCGACGAAGTAGTAGAAGCCCCACGCGTCGCGCCTCAGCAGATCGCCGGAGCGGAAGTAGGCGTCGCCGGGCTCCTTCACGTCGCGGAGGATCTTCGCCTCCGTCGCCTGCTCCCCGAGGTAGCCCTCGAAGCGCGTGGTGGCCTTCTTGGGATCGATGCGGCCGAGCAGCTCGCCGACCTCACCTACCTCGCACTCGATGCAGCGCCCGCGCGCGTCGCGGACGGGCAGCTCGGTCTCGCGGTCGAAGCGCGCGAGCAGGGCGTTGTCGTAGCCGGGGATCGGCGGCATGCGCCCCACGGAGCCCTCGACGCCGAAGAGGTTCGTCATGTTCACGTTGCCCTCGGTGGCGCCGTAGAACTCGTGCACGAGCCCGGTGCCGAAGCGCTCGACGAAGGCAGGCCAGACGTCCGGGCGCATGCCGTTGCCGACGATGCGCGTCACGCGGTGCAACCGCTCGCGCGGGTGGGGCGGTGCGGAGAGCAGGTAGCGGCAGATCTCGCCGATGTAGACGAAGCAGGAGGCGCCCGAGTCGGCGATCTCGTCCCAGAAGCGGCGCACCGACAGCTTGCGCGAGAGCGCGAGGGTGGAGCCGGTCACGAGTGCCGAGGCCGCGCCGACGAGGAAGCCCGAGCTGTGGAAGAGCGGCAGGCACACGTAGAGCGCGTCGCCGGGAACGAGGCCGAGCGTGAAGCGGCCGAAGCCCTGCGCCGCCGTGAAGCAGCGGGCATGTGTGATGCGCCCGGCCTTGGGCAGCCCGGTGGTGCCCGAGGTGTAGATGTAGGCCGCGAGCTCTTCGCCGCGGGTCTCGGCCGTGGGTGGGGCGGGGCAGGGCTCGCGCTCGAGCACGCGGAGATCCTGGGCGCGCCCGGTCGGCTCGTCGCCCCCTTCGCTGCGGGTCTCGTCGTAGAGCCACGGGATCGACGTCGACGCCGCGTCGCCTTCGAGCGCGCCGACGAGCGCGGCGAGGTGCTCCCGGCCCGCGACGAGCGCGCGCGGCGCGACGCTGCGGATGGCGTGCGCGAGGCTCGCGCCGCCGAGCTGCGTATTCACGAGGCTCGCCACGGCGCCGAGCTTCATGATGGCCCAGGCCGTCACGAGGTACTCGGGCGCGTTGCCCATCATCAGCGCCACGACGTCGCCGCGGCGCACGCCGAGCCGGTGCAGGGTCGCCGAGCGCCGCGTCACACGCGCGTGCACCTCGGCGTAGGAGAGCCGCTCGCCCTCGAACCAGAGCAGCGTGCGCTCGGGCGCCGAGGCGGCCCAGTGATCCAGCGCCGCGGCGAGGTTCATCGTCGCGGCCGGGTCGAGCAGCAGCACGTCGAGCGCGCCACGCGCGCGCTGTGGCATGCCGCGCAGGAATGCGATCGCGCTCTCGAGCTTCGAGCTCATCGTGGTCTCCTTCGCTCCTCGGGCAGGCTGCTCAGCGCTCCCCCGACGGCGCGCCGCCCGTGGGGAGCTCGAGCTGGAAGTGGAACTCCACCGTGTCGCTCTTGTCGAAGAGCTCGCGTGTGCTGCCGCGACGGTAACCTCGTTTCTCGTAGAAGCGGTGCGCGCGTGTGAAGCGGGTGTCGCTCCAGAGCTCGACGGCGCGGGCACCGCGCGCGAGGGCGAGCTCCTCCACCTCGCCGATCAGCACGGCGCCGAGGCCGCTGCCTCGCTCGCGTCTGTGCACGTAGAGCTTCTTCAGCTCGACGAGCTCGCCGTGCGGCGTCCAGCCGCAGCAGCCCACGACGCGCCCCTCACGCTCGGCCACGCGGAAACCTCCGCCGAGGGCCGCGAAGTGGCTCGCGAGCGCCCGCAGCTCGGGCATCTCGCCGTCCACGTCGGTGATGCAGCCCGGGTACTCGCCGAAGACGCCGGCGATGAGCTCGATGACGTCGAGCGCGTCGTCGTCGCGTGCGTCGCGCACCGAGAGCCCGGGCGTATCGCTCGCCGGGCTCGGGCCGGCGTTCGGTGGGGTGGGGCTCGTGCGCTCGGGCGTGGGGATCGTGGACATGCGTCGAGGAGTGTTGAAGTGGGGGCGAGCCCGATACTACCCTCGACGCTCGCGACGTCACCCGCTGCTCGCCTTGCTGCGCGGCCGGTCGACCCGCACGCTCCTGATGAAGAAGAACTACGTCCTCGACACGAACGTCCTGCTCCACGATCCGCGCGCCATCTTCAAGTTCGAAGACAACGACGTCATCGTCCCGATCTTCGTCATCGAGGAGGTCGACCAGTTCAAGCGAGAGGGTAGCGAGCGAGGCCGCAACGCCCGCACCGTCTCGCGCCTGCTCGACGAGCAGCGCGCCGGCGAGGCCTCGCTGGCGAAGGGCGTACCGCTCGACGGCGGCGGCTCGCTGCGCATTTGGATCCCGGAGAAGCGCACCTCGCTCGCGCTGGGGCTCGACAAGAACTCCCAGGACAACGCCATCCTGCAGACGGCGCTCGACGTCCGCGACAACGACAAGGCCAAACCCACCGTCTTCGTGACGATGGACGTGAACCTACGCATCCGCGCGGACGCGGTGGGCATCCACACCGAGACCTACGAGAACCAGCGGGTCGACGACGAGGCGCTCGAGCAGCCCTTCCTCGAGATCGAGGTCCCCGAGCCCGACGTCGACGCCTTCTATCGCGACGGCCGCGTCTCGGCGCCGATCTCGCCCGGCCTCTACGCGAACGCCGCGGTCTTCCTCAAGGCATCGGGGCGCGAGGACCACACGGCGCTCGGCCGCTACGAAGCCGGGCGCGAGGGCGGCCCGGGGCAGTTCACGGCGTTGCGCGTGCCGCGCGAGGGCGTGCTCGGTGTGCGCCCGCGCAACCGCGAGCAGAGCTTCGCGCTCGACGTGCTGCTCGACGACTCGATCGCGCTCGTGACGCTGCTCGGCAAGGCCGGCACGGGCAAGACCCTGCTCGCCATCGCCGCAGGCCTCAAGCGCTCCACCGAGGACAACGCCTACACACGCCTCGTCGTGAGCCGCCCCATCATGCCGATGGGGCGCGATATCGGCTTCTTGCCGGGCGACGTCGACGAGAAGCTCAACCCGTGGATGCAGCCCATCTACGACAACCTCGAGTTCCTCTTCTCCAACGGCGCGACGGGCGGCGGCAAGAACGGCCGCCCCGCGCGAGGCTTCATCGAGCTGCTCGAGAGCGGCACGATCCAGGTCGAGCCGCTCACCTACATCCGCGGCCGGAGCCTGCCGAACCAGTACCTCATCGTCGACGAGGCGCAGAACCTCACGCCGCACGAGGTGAAGACGATCATCACCCGTTGCGGCGAGGGCACGAAGATCGTGCTCACCGGCGACCCCCAGCAGATCGACAACCCCTACGTCGACCACGCCTCCAACGGTCTCAGCGTGGTGGCGGAGCGCTTCAAGCGCGAGAGCATCGCGGCGCACGTGGTGCTCAGCAAGGGCGAGCGCAGCGAGCTCGCCGAGCTCGCCGCCAACCTCCTGTGAGTCCGAGCTCGGGTGGGCGCGGCCTCGTCGAGCTCGGACGCGAGCTCGACCGCGCGCTCACCGCCGCCTCGCACCGCATCCGCTTGCTGGCGCGCGCCACGCCCTCGGGCTTCCGCGCCGAGGTCGAGCGTGTGGCGCAGGCCTGGGCCTCGGGCGTCGAGGCCTCGCTCCAGCTGCCGCCGTCCTCGGGGCCGGAGCTCGGCGGGCTCGATCTCGAGCTCGAGCGACTCGCGGAGCGCCTCGACGGGCAGGATCCGCTCGCCGCACTCTACGCGGCGCGTACGCGTGAGCTCGCGCTCGAGGCGCGCATCGCCGAGTCCCTCGGCGGCCCGCGCGTGAGCGCGCTCGCGGCCGAGCGCTTCGGTCGGCGAGACGGCTTCGACGACGACGCCGACGAGGTCGCCGAGCGCTGGCTGGCTGAGCCCGGCCTCTCGCCCGCCTCGTCGAGGGTGCTGAGCTCCGACGAGCACGAGCCGCGCTCGCTCGTCTGCCGCATGCGCGAGGAGCTCGGGCGGCGCAGGCTGGGCGTGCGCGTCGTCGTCGCCTCCGACCTCGGCGCCTTGGCCGCGGCCGGCGACGGCGTGGTGCAGGTGGCGGCCGGCATCGAGCTCGGGGTCGACGACGTCGAGCGCACGGTCGAGCACGAGATCGAGGGCCACCTCGCGCCCATGAGCCGCGCCCGAGCCGAGCGCATCGGGCTCTACGCGCTGGGCAGCGCGCGGGGCTCCGACGACCAGGAGGGCTGGGCGCTGACGGTCGAGGAGCGCGGAGCTCACCTCGGGCTCGGCCGCAGACGCGAGCTCGCGCGCCGCCACCTCGCCGCGCGAGCGGTGCAGCGCGGGCTCGATTTCGTCGAGGTCGTGCGTCTGCTGGTCTCGCGCGGCGTGGCGCCCGAGCGTGCCGCGCGCACGGCCGCGCGCAGCGCCAGGGGAGGCGGGCTCGCGCGCGAGGCGGTGTACCTCGGCGGTTGGCTGCGGGTGCGCGCCGCGCTGCGCGCCGAGCCTGAGCTCGAGGGTGTGATCACCCGCGGCAGGCTCAGCGTCGACGCGGCCCGCGTGTTGCACGCGCTCGCGGCCTCGAGCTGAGCGCGCGCCGCGCGCCCGTCTACTCGCCGCCTTCGACGACGTCGACGAAGACGCTGAGCGTGCGGCTGCCCCCGCGGTTGTCGCGCACGACGGCCCAGATCGTGTGCGAGCCGGGCTCCTCCGGCGGGACCCACACGGTGCCGTGATCGTCGAGCAGGCCGGCGCTGGCGTCGCTCACGAGCTTGGAGCCTGACTCGAGGTCTCCTCCGGTGGCGAGGTAGCTCACCCAGACCACCTCTCGCAGCGGCTTGCCCTCCGGGTCCGTCGCGTCGGGCTCGAACTCGGCGACCTCGTCGGTGACGGCCACGTCGAACTCGTAGGTGGTGCAAACGCTGAACTCGTCGGTCGCGGCGCAGCCCGACTGGCGTCTCTCCTCGGCCGACACCTCGCAAGGCGCGACGACGATGCGCTCTCCATCGGCGATGGGCTCACCGTTCCAGGTGAGGCCCGCCTCGGGGTTCGCGTTGCGCCGCTCGTCCTCGAAGACGAAGTACTGCGAGAAGCCCGGGATGAAGGACTCGGGGCCGAGGCGACGGCCCTCCGAGTCGAAGCAGCCGAGCGGGAAGCCGCCCGCTGCCGTGTCACCCTCGGGCTCGACCGGGCGCAGCTCTCCGGCGCACACGGCGAAGAACACGAAGCCGGTGCCGAGCTTCGGCGGGACCGGCGGCTCCGCGAGGCTCGTGAGGATGTCGTCGGGCACGCGGGTGGTGAAGCTCGGGCCGATGCCGACGAGCTCGCTCGGCGGTGGCCCGCCCCCGGAGAAGCTGGCGAAGAGCTCGGCGAGCTGCTCGTAGCAGTTGTAGTACTGGTTGCCGGGCGGGTTCACGCAGCCACCGAGCCACACGATCTGTACGGGCGTGAACTCACCGCCCGTGTCGCGACCGTCGAAGTAGGTCAGCGTGAAGCTGACCTCCTCACCGGGCTGCGCGTAGGGTTGGTCGAGCTGTACGGAGAGGATCCGCAGCGAATTGACGAGGCTCGCCGGGTCGAAGGGCGCGGCGCAGCCAGCGCCGACCGCGTGTCCGAGCCCCAACGCGAGGCCGGCGATCGCGAGCGCGCCGCGCAGGCTCGGGCGTCGCTTCTTCGTGCGGGGGCTCAGGGTCTCGTGGGGCGACATGGTGCGGAGGTGAGGGCGGTGGGCGGGGGAGAGTCGGCGCCGCGCCGCTCGGTCGGGATTCAGAAGTCTGCGCGCAGGCCGAGGCTCGGCAAGATCGGCAAGCCGCTCACGTACTGCCGGGCGGTGAAGTCGAAGTTGTAGTTCACCGCCTCGGAGTTCTGGTTGTTGTAGACGTTCTGGATGTCGAGGTACGCGGAGAGCTGCCACGACGCGAACCTCCAGCGTTTGTCGACGCGCACGTCGAAGGCGTGGAACATGGGCAGGCGCTCGCTGTTGTTGCCGAGCGGGATCGGCACGTAGACGCCGCTCGGGCCGTTGAAGATCGCGTTCGAGCGGCTCGGGTCGCAGGTGGGTTCGGAGGGGTTGCACACGTTCGGGTCGATGAGGTTGCCCGACACGAGGCGGAAGCGCCCGCCGATCTCCCAGCCTCCGCCCAGCTGGTAGCTCCCGAGCACGGTCAGGATGTGCGTCTGGTCCCAAGCCACCGGAAATGGCTCTTCGTCGGGGCCGGTCTGCAGCACCGCGCGCGAGAGCGTGTAGGCCACCCAGCCGAAGAAGCGATCGTCGGGTTTGTAACGCAGGAGCAGCTCGCTGCCGACGACCCAGCCCTGCCCGTCGTTCCGGAACTGGTTGCCCGCTCCGTCCGCTCCTGCGGTGCCGACCACGGTGTTGTCGAGCTGCTTGTAGAAGCCCTCGATCGACACGTCGATCTGGCGCGTGAGCTCCTGCTCGGCGCCGAGCGCGTAGTGGATCGCGCGGTTCGACGTGAGCTCCGGGTTGCCGAAGGGGGCGACCACCTGCTGGAACGCCGGCGGCTGGTGGTAGAGGCCCACGCCGGACTTGATCGTCGTGCGCGGGAAGCCCCGCACCACGTCGACGCGACCGCTCAACCTCGGGCTCCAGTCGACGCCGTCGTTGATCGTCGACTGATCGAGCCTCACGCCGGGCACGATGCGCACGCCGGGCGCCGGCTCGAGCTCGAGCTCGGCGTAGAGCGCCGGGAAGCAGTAGCTCTCGGTGTCCTCGACGTTGATGAAGCGGCGCGTCGAGAAGGGGCCACCCGGTGGCTGTCCGGGCTGCGCGTTGGGCTCGGGGATGCGTAGGTTCACGCCCGCGAAGCCCGCCTGCACATCCATGCCGGTGTTGAGCGTGAGCATCTTGCCGAAGCGATGCGCCCACTCGAAGCGCGTATTGACGCTGAGGATGTCGAGGTTGAAGAAGGCCGGCCCCAGGCTGAACTCGATGTCGTCCTGGCCGATCGCCGCGACGGCGCGCACGCGATCGGAGTCGCCGAAGTCCTTCTCCCAGAGCAGCTGGAACCGCTGGAACACCGTCGAGAGGCCCACGTTGCCCGTGAGCGCGGGGTCGTTGCCGGCGGCTCCGCCGAGCAAGAGCTCGAGCTTGTCGTCACTGCCGAACCAGCCCGCACGGAAGCGCCCGACGTCCTCGGAGTTGTGCTCCACGAAGAACTGGTAGTCGTAATAGACGGGCGCCTGCGTGACCCCGGCCCCCGCGGCCTCGAGCGTCGGCCCGAGCCAGGCGTCGATGTAGCTGCGGCGGCCGGCGGCGACGAAGGTCCAGTCGTCGAGCAGCGGAACGGGGCCCTCGAGCAGGAGCCGCGCGTCGATGAGGTCGACCTGCACGAGGCCGTGGTAGCCGTCGTCCTTCGGGCTGCGGATGCCGACGTCGACGATGCCGCCGCGCACGCGGCCGTACTCGGCGCCGAAGTTGCCGGGGTAGAAGTCGATCTTCGAGAGCAGCTCGGTGGGGATGACGCTCGAGAGCCCACCGAAGTGGTAGATGAGCGGCACGGGCGTGCCGTCGACGAAGGTCTGCGTGTCGGCGGGGCCGGAGCCGCGCACGAGCAGGATGCCCGCGATGGCCGGCGGCCGCGCCACGCCCGGGAGGTTCGTGAGCGAGCGCAGCGCGTCGCCGTTGGTGCCGGGGATGCGGTCGATCTCGCGCTTCGAGAGCGTGCGCTTGACGACTTCGCGCGGGGGCCGCTCGCCGCGCACCGACACGGTGAGACCGTCCGAGGAGACGAACACGCGGTACTTCACCGCGAGCTCCTCGCCCGGCTCCACCGACTCGCTGATCGAGAGCGTGTCGAAGCCCGTGGCCTCGACGATCACGTCGTAGTCGCCCGCGGGGAGCGCCGGCACGACGAAGCCGCCGTCTTCGCCGGTGTAGAGCTCGATCGCCGCGCCGCCCGCGCGCGGGCGCACGGTGACCTTGGCGCCGACGAGCGGAGCTTCGCTCGACGAGGCGCTCGCGCCTTCGGCGTCGGCGACGCCGAGCACCGTGCCGCGCAGCTTGGGGGCAGCGGTGCCTGGCTGCTCCTCGCCACCCGCCGAGGGAGGCTCCTTCGGCGCCTCCTCGAGGGCGAAGCTGAATCGGTAGAGGATGCGCGCGGGGATGGCGCGCCCGTCGGCGCGCTGCGCCGGGAAGAACTCGAGCTTCTTCGCGGCCTCGGTCGCCGCCTCGTCGAAGCCGTAGCCCGCCGGGTCGACCACCGTGGCGCCGGTCACCTTGCCCGTGGCGTCGATGTCGAGCTGGAGCACGACCTGCGCCTCGCGGCCCTCGGCCTTCGCCTCTGCTGGGTAGAGCGGGTCGACGTAGGTCTTCACCCGGGGCGGTTGGGGCTGGTTCGCGGGGGCCGCCGGGGCGCTCGGCTTCTGCGCGTCTTCGGTGGGAACCGCGCCGGTGGCACCGCGTGGCACGCCGGCGCCGCTCGGCCCCTGGTCCTGGGCTGCGGCGCTCAGGCTCCAGCCGCTCAGCAGCAGGCCGACGAGCACACCGCCGGCCACGCGCGCACGGCGGCGGACGAGCGACCGAGCCGTGCACTGCTCGGCGCTCATGCAGTCCCCAGGGTCGGACGTCTTGCCGTCTACCAAGGCCCGCGGAGTTGTGACCGCGACCATGGCACTGCGCAAGGACCTCGCGGGCTCGTCACGAACGGCGTGCATGGGGATTCGTCGCAGCGCGTTCTCAGACCGGATCCCGGCGACGCAGGACCACACAGAGCACGATCAGGATCACCGCAGCGAAGGCGCCGAGCGTCGCGTAGGGCATCCACTGGTTCTCCCAGGTCGTGAACGACCAGGCTCCGGGGTAGTTGTCCGCGGCGACTTGAGCGGTCGCGCACTTGAAGTGCCCCGCGTCGACGAAGTCCACCGCGCTCGACTTCGTGTTGTCGTCGCTCAGCCGGATGCTCCAGGCCGGGTCGTCGGCGAGCGCGATGCGCTCGGGCACGATCGAGGCCTCGAAGCCCCAGCGCGCGGGGATCACGTAGAACATGTACTTGAGGTGCGGCACCGTGGTCATCGGCACCATCAAGCCGCCGAGCACGACCTGCGGGATGAGGGCGATCGGCGTGAGCGCCATGGCCGCCTCGCTGGAGGCCACGACCGTCGAGAGCAAGAGGCCCAGCGCCACGGCGACGAGGGAGGTCGACACCAGCGCGGCGAGCATCTGCCCGAAGGCCTGGCTCCCTCCGTGGAAGCCCAACCAGAAGAAGACGATGCCGAGCAGCATGGTGCACTGCACGATGCAGAACAGGCTGAGCAACAGGTACTTCGAGAGCACGTAGTTGACGAGCCCGAGGTTGACCATGCGTTCGCGCAGGTAGATGGCGCGCTCGCTCACGATCTCGCGAGCCGCGTTGGAGGTGCCGAACCACACGGCGGCGACGACCAGGAAGAAGATGGCCGCGGTGTGATCGGTCGTGGCCGTCATGGCCTTGAGGACCTCGGCGCCCGCGGCCGCGTCGCCCTGCGCCTTCGACGAGAGGTGCTGCATGGCGGCGAGGCACCAGCCCGGCACGCTCGCCTCCTGGCCGCCGAAGACCACGCCGAGCAAGACGCCGATGATCGGGGCCTGGGCGAGCATGATGACGGTGCCACCCACGTCGCGGAGCTTGATCTTCGCGTAGCGCGAGAGGAGCAGCCGGAGCTGACCGCTCGTCGCGGCGCGGCCGGGTGGCAAGGCGCGGTTGTTGGTGCTCGAACCGATCTCGCGCCGGCCGGAGTACATCTTCCGGTACACCGGGTTGCCGTCGTGGAAGAACTCGGCCCTCCACTCGCGCGCCGCCTGCAGGCGCGCCTCGCCGCGTGGGGCGTTCGGGTTCTGGGCGAGCATGCGCTCGTGGATCGGTCGCTCGCGCAGCGCGAGCATGTCGAACATGTCGCGTGGGTTGTCGACGTCGTTGCGCTGACCGATGCGCTCCTTGAAGGAGCCGAAGAACTTGTAGGCGTCGTTCTTCGTCGAGCCGAAGAACATCGGCACGCCGCCGTAGCCCATGATGAGACAGTGCGAGAATTTCTCGAACTCGTCCTTCGCGGGCTGGTGGATCGTCATGATGATCGTCTTGCCCGTCGCCTTCGTGAGGTTCGACAAGAGCTCGATCAGGGCGGTGGTGTCGTCGGCGGCGAGGCCGCTCGTCGGCTCGTCGAGGAAGAGGATGACCGGATCGGTGACGAGCTCGAGCGCGATGTTCACGCGCTTACGCTGGCCGCCTGAGAGGATCTTCTTCTCGGGCTTGCCGATCTGCAGGTTGCGCACGCCGTCGAGGCCGAGGTCCTTCAGGGTCTGCTCGACACGCGCGTCGATCTCGTCGTCGGAGTAGTCGGGCGGCAGGCGGAACTTCGCCGAGTAGCGCACGGCCTCGAAGACCGTGAGCTCCGGGTGGACGAGATCGTCCTGCGGCACGTAGCCGATCGAACCGCGCAGCGTGTCGTAGATGCTGTAGAGGTCCTCGCCGTTGATGCGGACGATGCCGCTGGTCGGCGGGAAGTAGCCGTTCAGCGCGAGCAAGAGCGTCGTCTTGCCGGCGCCGGAGGGCCCCATGAGCGCGATCATGTCGCCCGGCAGCGCCTTGAAGCTGACGTTGTCGAGCAAGACCTTCATCGCGGCGGGGTTGTCGCGATCGGGCACCTCGAGGAAGAGGCTCCAGGCCTCGATCTCGTAGAGCGGCTTGCCTGCCCATTTCTCGCCCGAGTAGTCCTCCTGGACGATGTCGGCCGCGCCCGAGGCCGAGAGCTCGACCTGCAGCGGCATCGGGCCGATGTAGATCTTCTCGCCGCTCTGGATGCCGATCTTCTGGCCGGGCGGGATGCGCTGCCCGCGCACGTAGGTGCCGTTGGCGCTCCCACGATCTTCGATGAAGAGCTGACCGCCGATCTGGTGGAGCAGGGCGTGGCGGCTCGACGCCTGCGGGTGCTGCACGACGATGTCGTTGTCCGGCGTGCGGCCGATCGTGCGCACGGGCTTCGCGCCGGCTCCGAACTCGAGGTGCCCCAGGATCGTCTTGTTCTTCTTCACCGGCGCGCCTGCCGGTGCCGCCGACGCGCCGGCAGGCACGGGGGAGGGCCCGCTCGCTTGCTGCGGCATCGAAGGGTGCTGCGCGCCGCCGGGGGAGAGCACCGCCGGAGAGAGCGCAGCCGTACCGGGCGATCCTCCGGTCGCCATCGAGCTCGCGAGCGCCGAGTGTTGCGGAGCCTGCGAGCCTCCAGCCGCCGCCTGTGCGAGCTGCGAGAGCAGCGACACGGGGAAGGGCACCGGGCCGAAGGCGACGAAGCCGCCCGGCTCGACGGGTACGGGCTGGTTCGGGGCGATCTTCGTGCGGTTCGCGCCGACGAAGGTGCCGCTCGTGGAGCCGTGGTCGGTGACCATCATGCGGTCGAGCGCGACGGTGGCGTGGAGGCTCGACACGCTCGGGTGCTGGATCACGAGCGAGGCGCGCGTCGGGTCACGGCCGATGACGAGCTGTCCTCGCGGGGCGGCGTGCTGACCCGTGGCCAGGATCATCAGCAAGAGCGCCGGGTGGTTCAGCGGGACGGTGACCTGCGCGATGCTGAAGGCGGTGCGGAAGTCGAAGGGGACCTGCTCTCCGGGCGCGAGCAGGCGCGGAGGGGCGCCGTGACCTTGCTGCACCGAGCATCCGGGCGCCGATGGGATGAACAGCAAGGTTCCGCCGCCCTGGTGCACGATGCGCGCGTGCTCCGGCGCGACGCCGGGCGCCGAGAGGACGAGATCGCAGCCAGCAGCGCTGCCGACGGTGATGCTTTGCTTGCCGAATCCAGGGAGCATTGGGAACTTTGCGAGGCGGATGAAGTCGGGCGGCGGGTCTCAGCGGCGGAGCAGGAAGTGCCACACCAGGAGCATGAGCGCGACCGCGACACCGAAGGAGGCTCCGAGCACGAGGTAGAGCACGCTCGAGCCGCGCTGCAGCTCGGCCGGCGCGAGCTGATCGTCGGCGGCGGTGGGAGGCGCGTGTCGGTAGCCTGCCCAGGGATCGGGCGCCACACCACCCACCGGCGGAGGCGTGGGTGACATCGCGGGCGTCGGAGCGACGCCACCGACGTACTGGCCCGGCTGCACGGCAGCCGCGTGCATCGCGGCGGGAGGCAGGCCGAGGCCGGCTGGGCCGGACAGGCTGTATCCGCCCAGCCCCGAGCCTCCACCCAGCCCCGAGCCTCCACTCAGCCCAGAGCCCTGCTGGGCCGAGCCGCCCATCGGCACCCCGTGTACGACGGTGGGCTGGACCCCCGGCGGCTGGGGCGAGCGACCGTGGTGCGCAGCGCCGGCGTTCGCCGGAGCGGCCGCGCCCATCGGCGCGAAGGGGCCGCCACCGTGCGGCAGCTCCTGCATCGGCGCGGGGACGTGGTGGGCGCGCGAGCCGGTGCCGTCGTGTGCGGTCGGGCTCGGCTGCATCGGGTAGGTGTGCTGACCGCCGCGTGGATCGACGATCGTGTCGACGGCGGTCGGCTGCGCGCTGCCCTGGTGCGGCACGTGGGTGGGCCCGGGGGGCGCATGCGGGGAGCTCGCCGCGCCCGCCGCAGCACCACCGGCGAGCATCGGCGCGGACGCCCCACCGGCCCACGCCTGCGGGCTCGCTTGCTGCGGTCCCGCCGAGGTGCCGGGCGCCGTGGCGCCGACCTGGGTCTTCTTGCGGGCGGTACTCACCACCCGGACGAGCTGAACGGTGATGTTGTCGTGTCCGCCGCGATCGTTCGCCATGCGCACGAGCTGCTGGCACGCGTGATCGAGCCCGCCCGAGGCGAGCGCCTGCCGCAGGGCGCCCAGGATGTCCTTGGAGAGCGCGAGATCGGTCAGTCCGTCGCTCGTGCTGAGCAGGAGATCGCCCGGAAAGAGCTCCATCGGCTCCGGCCGCAGGTCGACGTCGACGTCTGGCTTCATGCCGAGCGCGCGGGTGATCTTGTTCGAGTCCGGGTGCCCGATCGCCTGCTCCTCGGTGATGAAGCCCGAGTCGATCATCGCCTGGACCATCGAGTGGTCCCGCGTCACGGGGTAGATCTGACCGGAGCGAACCATGTAGGCGCGACTGTCTCCGACGTGCGCGACGTCGACCCCGCCGTCGTGCATCAGCATCGCGACGACCGTCGAGCCAGGACGCGCCTTGTTGTCCGGCGGACCCCCGAGCTCGTAGACCCTCCGGCCGGCGACCTCGACGGCGGCTTTGAGCGCCTGCGCAGGGCTCGTGCCGGGAGGGGCCTTGTCGATCTGCTCGAAGATCGTCGCGATCGCACGTCGGCTCGCCTCCTGGCCACCGTAGTGCCCGCCCATGCCGTCGCAGAGCACGCAGAGGTGCCCGAGCCTCGTGACGGCGTAGCCGCAGGAGTCCTCGTTGATCTGCTTGTTCGGATCTCGCCCTGGATCGCTCAATTGAGCGACCTCGATCTGCAGCTCGACGGAGTGGGCCGGTGCTGTCATCGAGTCCGCGAGGCTACTCCAGGCTCACCGCGAACTCGACCGGTCCGAAGCGGAGCTGCGCTCCCTGCGGGACCGGCGACCACACGCTCGGCGGCAGCCGTTGGCCGTTGATCGAAGTGCCGTTGTTCGAATTGTCGTCGCGTACGAACAGCTGCCCCGACTCGATCTTCACGGTGGCGTGCGCTCCGGAGACCCTCGGCTCGACGAGGAGGATCTGACAGAGGGCGCCGTCGCGTCCTGCCTTCATCTCCATGCCGGGCAGCACGGTGAAGATGCCCGCCTGTCCGCTCAGCGTGGCTCTGGAGACGAAGGCCGGCGGCGCGCCGTAGGCGGGAGGCCCCTGCTGCGGGCCGCCCATCGGCGGGCCGCCCATCGGCGGGTAGGGCC
>CALKVW010000215.1 GCA_938004785.1 uncultured Polyangiaceae bacterium | reverse complement strand
CGCTCGTCGGGCACGCCCGACGGATGATCTGCCCCTTCACGACGCACCATGGCCGGAGGCTACACGCTTGCGCCCCGTCCCTCGCCGACGAACGCTGGGCCCGGCGAGCGATGCAGCAGGAACCCCTCCAGGGCCTCACGCCCGAACGGCTGAGCGAGCTCGCGGGCATCGAGCTCGTCGACGCGCGCAGGATCGTCTCCCTCGTGCACCGCTTGGGCGCGCTGCCCGCTCGCTGCCCGGCGACCGTGCGGCGCCTGGCCCTCGACGCGGTACGGCGCGTCGCCTTCGTGCCCACGCTCGAGATCGCCGACCAGCAGGCGAGCCAGGTCGACCCCTTCGTGAAGCTCGCCGTTCGCCTCGCCGATACGCGCGTGATCGAGACCGTGCGCATCCCGCTCGAGCGCGCGGGGCGCTACACGGTCTGTGTGAGCTCGCAGGCCGGGTGCGCGCTCGCGTGCGCGTTCTGCGCCACGGGCCGGCTCGGGCTCGGCCGCAACCTCGAGGCCTGGGAGATCGTCGAGCAGGTGCGCCTGGTGCGCGCCGGGCTCCCCGAGGGTGGCCGCGTGCACGGCGTCGTCTTCCAGGGCATGGGTGAGCCGCTCGCGAACGTCGAGCGTGTGCTCGCCGCCATCCGCGTGCTCGGCGAGCCCAGCGCGCAGGCGATCGACCAGCGCAACATCACCGTCTGCACCGCGGGCCTGCCGAGCGGGATCCGTCGGCTCGCGGCCGAGGCGCCGAACGTGCGGCTCGGGCTCTCGATCGGCGACGTGCGCCCTGGCCGCAGGCGCGCGCTCCTGCCCATCGACGACAGCCACCCGCTCGAAGAGGTGCTCGACGCGGCCGCCGAGCACGCGCGCACCACGCGCCTCGGACCGATGTGGGCCGTGGCGTTGCTCGCCGGGGTGAACGACCAGGACGAGGCGGCGATCGCGCTGGCGGCGCGGGCCAGGCGCTTCGCCGAAGAGGTGGGCGTGCGACCCACGGTGCGGCTCATCCCCTACAACGAGGTCGACGGCGCAGGCTTCACACGCCCGAGCGACGTCGAGATCGAGCGCTTCCGCAGCACCCTGCTCGCGCACGGCGTGGGGTCGATCGTGCGCTACTCGGGCGGCGGCGACGTCGCGGCGGCCTGCGGTCAGCTCGCGCGTCCCGAGGCAGGCGGCAAACTCACGCGGCTCCGAGCCCTCCGCCGCCCCGCTGGATCCCAGGGTTCCGAGGAGCTAGCGTAGCCGCGTGTTCGGGATGGGCGCCGGCGAGATCCTGATCCTGCTCATCGTCGGGATCGTCGTGGTCGGGCCGCAGAAGCTGCCCGGCATGATGCGCACCGCGGGGCAGTGGGTGTCGCGGCTGCGCCGCATGTCGACCGATCTGCGCGCGCAGAGCGGCATCGATCGCATCATCCGCGACGAGGGGCTCGAGAAGGAGCTGCGCGAGCTCCGGAGCCTGTCGCGCGCAGGCGTGCTCGACTCGCTCATGCAGGCGGCCGCCGCGACGCGCGCCCCGCTCGCTCCCCTCGCGCGCCCGCTGCGGCAGCCGATCGCTGCGGCGGGGCTGGGTGCCGCAGCCGACCCCGGCGCACGGAACGCCCCGCCGAGCGAGCGCGCGTCTCTGCCGGCGAGCCCTACCGACGCGAGCGGCGCGGCGCCCTCCCCTGGCTCGGACGGCCTGCCCACCGCGCACGCCCCCGAGCCCGCAGGCGGCGGCGCGCTCGGCACCAGCGAGGCGCAGCCTCCGGCCAACACCGAGCCCGCACCGCCACGCCTCGTCGTACGCCCCGCCGAGGGCACGGTCGCGCGTCACGAGGTGCGCGACCCCTACCATTCGTTCCGCGAGCGCGAGTACCCCACCTCAGGCTGCGATCACTACGACGCCATGCCCGACGACCTCGACGAGCCGGAGGAACTCGAAGCCGAGGCCGCCGCGGCGCTCGGCGCCACGAGCGAGGCCGAGTCGCCCGGCGTCGCGCAGAGGGCCGATCCGCCCGTCGAGCCGGCGCCCACCGCGCCGATCCCCGGCGATGCGCCGAGCGCGGCGAGCAGCACGCCCGCGCAGAGCGAGGCCTGAGCGCGCCATGCCCGGCCGAGCCCCCACCCCCGTCGAGCCTCGCTCATGACCAAGTCGAAGTCCGAACCGGCACCCGAGCTCGACGCCGAAGCCGACGCGCCCGAAGACGACAAGCCGATGACCTTCTGGGAGCACCTCGAGGAGCTCCGGAAGCGCATCGTGCGCTCGATGCTCGTGCTGCTCGTGGGCTGCACCATTGCTTGGAGCTACAAGGATCGCATCCTCGAGGTGATCGTGCGGCCCTTCAGCGAGTCGTGGCGCGCCGAGGGCATCCCGGGCGAGCCCTCGCTGCACTTCGCGGCCCCGGGCGACGCCTTCCTCGCCTACTTCAACCTCTCGCTCATCGGCGGCATCGCCCTCACGGCGCCCTTCCTCTTCTACCAGCTGTGGGCCTTCGTCGCGCCGGGCCTCTACGCGAAGGAGAAGCGCTTCGTCATCCCCTTCGTCGTCTGCTCCTCGCTGCTCTTCGTCGGCGGGGGGTACTTCGGCTACCTCACGGCCTTCCCCGTCACCTTCGGCTACCTCTTGAGCCTCTCGGGGCAGGTCGGCACCACGATCACGGTCGTGCCCACGGTGATGATGGGCGACTACATCGGCTTCGTCACCAAGCTCCTGCTCGGCTTCGGCATCGTCTTCGAGATCCCGATCTTGTTCTCCTTCCTCGCGCTCGCGGGGATCGTGAACCACAAGCAGATGATCAAGTGGTCGCGGTACTACATCTTCGCGGCCTTCGTCGTCGCCGCCGTGCTCACGCCGCCCGACTGGGCGAGCCAGCTCGTGATGGCCGTGCCCGCCTGCCTGCTCTACGGCATCTCGATCGGCCTCGTGTGGGTGCTCGAGCGCAAAGAGGACCTCGCCTTCGAGGAGGAGAGCGCGAAGGACGACGAGGCTGAGGCGGAGTCGAAGAAGCCCGCCGTCGGGGCGGGCTCGAAGACCGCGATCGAGCGCGTCGCCAAGACCGAGGTCGAGGCGAAGAAGCCGGGCGGCTGAGCTCGATGGGCGGCCGAGCTCGATGGGCAGCCGAGCTCGCTGGGCAGCTGAGCTCGATGGGCGGCTGAGCTCGATGGGCAGCAGGGCGCGCTACTGCGCGTAGGGCTCGCCGCGCAGCACGGTCATGGCGCGGTAGAGCTGCTCGACGAGCACCAGGCGCGCGAGCCTGTGCGGGAAGGTGAGCCGCGAGAGCGACCAGATCTTCGACGCCTCTCGCCGTATCTCCGGCGGCAGGCCGTCCTTGCCTCCGAGCACGAAGGCCACGTCGCCCTTGCCCGTGCTCGCGAGCTGCTCGAGCGCGCGCGCGAAGCCGACCGAGTCGCGCTCCTCGCCGCCCATGTCGAGCGCGACGAGGTGCGCGCCTGCGGCGTGCTTGCGCATGAGCGCGACGAGCTTCGTGGGCGCCTCGTCGGCGAGCTCGATCTCCTCGACGGGTGCGTAGCGCCGCACCCGCCCGAGGTACTCGTCGATGGAGTCGCGCATGGCGCGCTCCTTCACGCGCCCCACCGCGACGATCCGGAGCTTCACGCCGAGGGTTGGCCCGGCTCGGCGACGCTGATGCGCCCGGCGTCGATCCAGAGCCCTTCGATGTCGTAGAGCTTGCGCGTCGACTCCTGGAAGACGTGCACGACCACGTCGTCGAAGTCCATCAGCACCCAGTTCGCCGTACCGAGCCCCTCGACCGAGAGCGGCCTCAGCTTGCGCTTGCGCAGCTCCTCCTCGATGCCCATCGCGATCGCGTGCACGTGTCGATCGCTCGTCCCGGTCATCACCACGAGGAACTCCGCGTAGTCGACCCTGCCCGTCACATCGAGGACCTCGACGCCGAGCGCCTTCTTGTCGAGGCCCGCCGAGGCGATCGCGAGCGCGAGCTCCTTCGACTGCGCAGAGGGCGTCACCGCAGGCGGCAGGCTCGCGCGCTTGCGCGCCGAGACCGGGCCTCGCGAGGGCTCGCGCGCGGGCTCGCGCGCGTGGCCGGCTTCGGTCGCTTGGCTCGCCCGCCCCTCGACGGCGCGCAGCGTGGCGCGCGCACGCTCGCGACGCTCACCCGCCTCCTTGGCATTGCGCGCCGGCGTCGCGGCTCGCTTCGCCTCCGCGTGCGTCGCCTTCAAGAGGGGCCGCTTCGAGCCGCTCGCCGTGGAGCGCGCGCGGCTCGCGGAGGCGCGGCCGGACTCCGCCTCCACATCGACGGTCGCCGAGCGACGCAGCCTGGGTGCCGCGCCGGTGCCCGTCCTCGTCGCCGGGCCGCGCGCCCCGCCCTCGCGGGCCGGCGTCTCGCGCGCGCCCGAGCGCCCTACGCGCTCGGGCGCGGGGCCGCGGCTCTTCGGCCTCGCACCGGTGGCGCTCGAACCCCCGGCCTTGGCGCCGCGCGCGGCCGTCTTGGGCGCACCCGTGGAGGTCGAGCGGCTCGAGCCCGCGGTGCTGCGCTTCGTGTTCGGCGCGTCGTCGTTCTTCTGTTTCGCCATGCGGGCCTCGGTTCGTCCTGTCCTCGATGCGCGGCGAGCCGCGCCCTTCGTCCGTCGCCGGCGCGCGGCCGGCCATCCAGTCTCCGCCTCAGCGGATCTCACCCTCGCCCCAGGCGACCCACTTCAGGGCCGTGAGGTGCTCGAGCCCCATCGGGCCGTAGACGTGCAGCTTCGACGTCGAGATGCCCATCTCGGCGCCGAGGCCGAGCTCGCCCCCGTCGTTGAAGCGCGTGGAGGCGTTCACCAGCACGCAGCTCGCGTCGACCTCGCGCACGAAGCGCTGCGCCCTCGCGAGATCGCGCGTCACGATCGCCTCGGTGTGGTTCGAGCCGTAGCGCGCGATGTGCGCGAGCGCCTCGTCGAAGGAGTCGACGACGCGCACGGCGAGGATCGGCGCGAGGAACTCGCGGCCGTAGTCGTCGGGGGCAGCGAGCTTCGCCGAGGGCAAGAGCGCCCGCGTGCGCTCGCAGCCCCGCACCTCGAGCCCACGCGCCACGAGCCGCTCGAGGCGCGGTACGAAGGCCTCGGCCTCGCTCGCGTGCACCAGCAGACACTCGAGCGCGTTGCACACGCTCGTGCGCGAGAGCTTCGCGTTCTCGACGATGCGCTCGGCCATGTCGAGCTCGGCGCCCTCGTCCACGTAGACGTGGACCACGCCCTGGTAGTGCTGCACGACCGGCACGCGCGCGTGCTCGGTGACGAAGCGGATGAGCCCCTCGCCTCCGCGCGGGATCACGAGATCGATCTTGCCGCTGAGACCGACGAGCTCGCGGATCTGCTCACGCGGACCAGGAGCCACGAGCTGCACGGCGTCTTCGGGCAAGGCGACGCCCTCGAGCGCGCGGCGCACCAGCGCGCCCAGCGCGCGGTTCGAGCTCGCCGCCTCCTTGCCTCCGCGCAGGAGCACGGCGTTTCCGCTCTTGATGCAGAGCGCGGCGGCGTCGATCGTCACGTTGGGCCGCGCCTCGTAGATGATCGCGATGACGCCGAGCGGGATGCGCACCCGGCCCACGAGCAGCCCGCTCGGCCGGCGCGTCATGCCGACGACGGTCCCCACCGGATCGTCGCTCGCGGCGATGAACTCCACCGCCTCGGCCATCGAGCGGAGTCGAGCCGGGTCGAGCGCGAGGCGATCGATCATCGCGGGGTCGGTGCCGCTGGCGCGCGCGAGCGCCACGTCTTCGGCGTTCGCACGAGTCAGCTCGCCCGAGCCAGCGTCCGCCTCGGCGCGCAGTGCCTCGGCGATCGCGCGGAGCGCCGCGTCCTTGCGCTTGCGCGACACCGACGCGAGCGCGCGAGCCGCCACACGCGCGCGGTCGGCGAGCTCGGCGAGGCTTCCGGGCGGGGTGCGAGGCTCCACGCCCCCTCCTTAGCGCGAAGCAGGCTCCGCGGGCAGGGATCGCACACGCCCACGGAGGCGGTGCTAGCCTGGCGGCATGGTCCGGCCCCCCACACCCTCGGCCGCGCTCAGGCGGCTCGCCGCCGCGACGAGCTGCGCCCTCGCGCTCGCCGGCTGCGAGGCCGAGCGCCCCGACGGGCCTCCGCCCCAAGCTCCGCAGGCGATCCCGAGCGCGGCCGTCGGTGCGCGCGGCGTCGAGCTCGAGCCCAGCCGGGTGGCACGCAGCCTCGGCGCGCCGTCCGACCTCGGGCTGCCGCAGATCGCGCCCGAAGCCTTCCCGCCCGAGCCCGTGCCCATCGAGCCGCCCGTGGTCGAGCCCTTCCTGCCCGCGCCGCCGCCACAGGTCGCGCCCTCGGGCACGCCGCTCTGAGACACCAGGCTCGTCGCCCCGCCCAGCGCCCGTGATGCGCAGCCCGGCCCGCGATACGCGGCCCGGACCCTCAGGCGCGCTCGAGCTCCACCGAGACGCGCGTGCCCCTCCCGGACTCACTCTCGATCTCGAGCAGGCCACGCATCGCCGAGACGAGGCGCCGCACGATCGACAACCCCAAGCCCGTGCCTCGCTGCTTCGTCGTGAAGAAGGGCTGACCGAGGCGCGCCAGCTCCGCGGGCGTCATGCCGGGGCCGTCGTCTTCGACCACGATGCGCACGCGGCTCTCGGTCGCCACGCTCCGGAGCAAGACCCTCGAAGTGCGCTGGCCTCCCGCCGCGTCGGCCGCGTTGGTGATGAGGTTGAACATGACCTGGTGCAGGGCACGCGGGTCGGCCTTCGCTTCGGCGGCGCCGGCCCCGAGCGCGAGCTCGATCGACTGATCCCGCCGCTCGAGCTCCTCGCGCACGAGATCGGCCATCCCTCGCAGGAACTCGTCGATCGCGACGGGCTCGAGCACCGCGTGCTCCATCGCGCCGTAGTGCTTGAGCGCGCCGAGCAGGTACTCCACGCGCTCCACGTCGCCGAGCATGCGGCCGGTGAGCTCCGCCATCTCCTCGGCCGTCGCGCCGCGCGCGATCCTCCGCTCGAGGGCCAGGAGCGAGAGCTTGATCGCGTTGATCGGGTTGGCGAGCTCGTGTCGGATTCCGGCGATCGCGTAGCCGAGGTTCTCGGCGAGGTTCACCCCGGCCGCGATGGCCGTGAGGCGGCGCTCCTCCGTGACGTCGCGCTGCACGGCGAGGTAGTGCGTGGTGCGCCCACGCTCGTCGAGGAGCGGCACGACGTACCACTGGATGAGGAACTCCGTCCCGTCCTTGCGGTAGTTGATCGTCTCGCCTTCGAAGGTGCCGTCGTGACCGAGCGAGTCGCGCAGTCGCTCGAGCACCGTGCGGTCGGTCTTGGGTCCCTGGAGCACGCGCGGCGTCCTGCCGATCACGTCGTCGGGTGCGTAGCCTGTGATGCGCGTGAACGCCGGGTTGACGTAGACGATGCGTGGGCCGGGCAGCTCGAGCTCGGCCTCCGTGACGAGGATGGACTCACGCGCGGCCTCGAGCACCGCGCGGAGCAGGCGCCCCTCGGACAGCAGATCCTCGGCCGGCACACCGGCCGGCGACGACGTAGGCGCTCGGTAGCCGCTCACGCGGGGAGTGTTCCAGCCCGAAAGCGAAGGCACAAGGCGATCGATGCGTCGAGGCGCGGCGGGGCGAGGGCGAGCCCTTGGTCCGGCGCCCCGCACGTGCTACCCGCGGCCCATGAGCGACAGGTCGCGCGACGTGGTCCTCGTGCTCGACTTCGGCTCGCAGACGACGCAGCTCATCGCTCGGCGCATCCGCGAGGCCCAGGTCTACTGCGAGATCCTCCCCTGCACCACGCCGCTCGAGGTGATCCGCGCGCGGCAGCCGCGAGCCCTCGTGCTCTCGGGCGGCCCGTCGAGCGTCTACGACGAAGGAGCGCCCACGGTCGACGCCGCGCTCTTCGAGCTCGGTGTGCCGATCCTCGGCATCTGCTACGGCGTGCAGCTCCTCGCGCACCTCGGCGGCGGCAAGGTCGAGCGCGCCACCGAGCGCGAGTACGGCGCAGCCAAGCTCCGTGTCGCCGACGCGAAGGGCATCTTCGCGCGCTACGAGCCAGGTGCCGAGCTCAGCGTCTGGATGAGCCACGGCGACCGCATCGCCGCGATGCCCACGGGCTTCGTGAACCTCGGCACGAGCGACAACACCCCGTTCTGCGCGGTCGCCCACCACGACAAACGCATCTACGGCGTGCAGTACCACCCCGAGGTCGTGCACTCGACCGAAGGGCGCGCGCTCATCGAAGCCTTCCTCTTCGACGTCGCGGGCCTCGAGCCGAACTGGACGGCGTCGAGCTTCGTCGACGAGGCGATCCACGCGGTGCGCGAGCGCGTCGGCGACGCACACGCCGTGCTCGGGCTCTCCGGCGGCGTCGACAGCTCGGTCGCCGCGGTGCTCTGTCAGCGCGCGCTCGGCGACAGGCTCACCTGCATCTTCATCGACAACGGCCTGTTGCGCGAGGGCGAGGCCGAGCAGGTCGTGGCGACCTTCCGCGATGGCTACCACCTCAAGCTCCTTCACGTCGACGCGAGCCAGCGCTTCCTCGACGAGCTCGCCGGCGTCACCGACCCCGAGCAGAAGCGGAAGATCATCGGCCGCGTCTTCATCGAGGTCTTCGAGCACGAAGCGAAGAAGATCGAGAACGCGCGCTTCCTCGTGCAGGGAACGCTCTACCCGGACGTCATCGAGAGCGTGTCCTTCAAGGGTCCGAGCGCCGTCATCAAGAGCCACCACAACGTCGGCGGCCTGCCGGAGCGCATGCACCTCTCGCTCTGCGAGCCGCTGCGCGAGCTCTTCAAGGACGAGGTCCGCGCCGCGGGCGAGGCGCTCGGCATGCCGCACGAGGTCCTCTACCGCCACCCCTTCCCCGGCCCCGGCCTCGCGGTGCGCTGCCTCGGGCCGCTCACACCGGCGCGTCTCGCGACGCTGCGCCGCGCCGACGCGATCTTCATCGAGGAGATCCGCAAGGCAGGGCTCTACGACGCGATCTGGCAGGCCTTCTGCGCACTCCTGCCGGTGCGCACCGTCGGCGTGATGGGCGACGAACGCACCTACGAGGAGGTGCTCGCGCTGCGCGCCGTCGACTCGACCGACGGCATGACCGCCGATTGGTTCCGCATCCCGCACGAGGTGCTCGCGCGCGCCAGCTCCCGCATCATCAACGAGGTGCGCGGCATCAACCGCGTCGTGTACGATATCTCGAGCAAGCCCCCGGCCACGATCGAGTGGGAGTGATGCCCCGACGCCTGCGTACCTTCGTCGCGCTCCTCTCGCTCGCGTCCGCCGCGGTCGCGTGCCGGCCGGCCACGCCCCCGACGACCTCCCTGCGGGTGAGGGGCGCGCCCGGCGACGCCCAGGTGACGATCGACGATCAGCTGCTCGGCCCGCTGAGCTACGTCCAGAAGCGGGGCGTCGCCCTCCCTCCGGGCCAGCACCGGCTCACCGTCGAGCACCCCGGCTACTTCCCGCTCGACCAGCTCATCGAGGCCCGCGAGGGAGAGAAGCTGCTCGAGCTCGACATCCAGCTCGAGAAGATCCCCGACTGATCCCGCGACCAGCCGACCCGCGACGCGCTGTTCCCGCGATCGACGGATCCCGGCGCCGTGGGGACCCAGGTGTTGACGGGGGCCCCGGCTGCTCGTAGGGTGCGCCCCCTTTTGGTGGGCCGCGTCCGAGCCCGCTCCGTTCAGCAGAGGTCCAGCGATCATGGCGAATACGTCGAAGTGGAACGTCCGTCTCCGTCACGAGTGGCTCATGTCGCCGCTCAAGAAGAAGCGCCTGAAGCGCAACCAGAAGGCGCGCGTCGGGCTGCTCGAGGCCGAGGAGCGCAAGGCCGCGCCCGCCGCCACGAGCGAGGCGCCGAGCACCTGAGCCGGGCCCGGGCCCGCGCACGAGCCAGCGCTCGGAGCGCGACGCCCAGGGCACCCGCTCGGCGGGTTCGAGAGCACGAAGTCGTCGCCCTCGACCGCGCTTTTTCGCTGCCGCTTCACCCCCGTGCTACGTCCTAGAGGCACCATGAACTCGAGCTCCTTCCTCCTCGGCATCGTCGTCGCTCTTCCCCTGGCCACGGGCTGCGCGAGCCGCGCAGCGCCCTTCGACGAGCTCGATCAAGCCCAGCTCACCGTGCTCAAGCTCACCGCGCCGAGCGCCGCGCCGGTGATGCCCGGTCAGCCGGCTGCGGGCGCAGGTGGCATCCTCTCGATGATCCCGATCCCGGGACTCACGCCGGAGCAGCAGGCCCAGCTCCAGCAGGGCGCGGAGCAGTTCCAGCAGCAGATGCAGCAGCTCATCCCGGGCCTGCCTCCGCTGATCCCCACCACGCAGCCGGGTGTGCAGCAGCCCACCCAGCAGCAGCAGCTGTTCAACGGCTTCGCCGTGCAAGGCCAGACGCCCGTGATGGACGAACAGATGAAGGAAGACATCCTCGATCTGTTCGGCGACGAGGACAGCTTCAACGCCAACCGCGGGCAGTGCTTCACGCCTGGCATGGCCTTCGTCTTCTCCGATCCGCAGAAGGGCAACGTCGAGATCATGGTCTCGCTCTCCTGCAACCAGGCGATGGGCAACGGCTTCATGTGGCCTCACCCGGCCAACGGCTTCACGCCCGAGACTTCGATGAAGCTCCGCCGCATCTACGAGACCTTCTGGGGCCCCGCCCCCATGCAGGGCATCTGACGTAGGGCATCTGACGTAGGGCATCTGAAGTAGCGCATTCGAAGCGCAGCCTGTCCGAGCCGCTGGGCCTCGGAGCCACGCAGCCCCGAGCGGCGCGGCTCGAAGCCGAAGGAGCCGGAGTCGGAGCCGGTCCACCGAGGCGGGCCGGCTTCGTGCGTTTCGCGCACCACGCGATGCGCCGACCAGCCGCGCGGAATTCACGGTCCTGCCTGTGTGGAATCGCGCCTTCGACGCCGACATGCGCTAGCATCGGGTGTCCGGGAGATCCGTGCTCACCCGGGCGCCCGCTCGCGCCGGGAGCCGCGCGAACGCGCACCGCCACGGGTCGTCGGAGCTGCATCGATCATGGGGACGTACACGCTCGCACCTGGAACCGTCTTGGGACGGTACGAGCTGTTGTTGCCGATCGCGCAGGGTGGCATGGCGACGGTCTGGGCAGCGCGTCAGCGCGGCTCGCGTGGCTTCGCGCGCACGGTGGCGATCAAGACGATCCTGCCGAGCCTGTCGGACGACGCGACCTTCGAGCAGATGTTCCTCGACGAGGCCGCGATCGCCTCGCGCATCCATCACCCGAACGTCGTCGAGATCTACGACCTCGGTGAGGAAGACGAGGTGCTCTACCTCGTGATGGAGTGGGTCGACGGCGAGGCGCTCTCGACCCTGGCGAAGCAGGCGAAGAAGAACGGCGACGAGCTGCCGCTGCGCGTGACGCTGCGCATCCTCGCACAGGCCTGCGCCGGCCTGCACGCAGCGCACGAGCTACGCGACGACCAAGACCAGCTCTTGCACCTCGTGCACCGCGACGTCTCGCCGCAGAACATCCTCGTCTCGTCGACGGGTGCCTCGAAGCTCGTCGACTTCGGCGTCGCGAAGTCGATGGCGCAGGGCGGACAGACCACCGTAGGGCAGCTCAAGGGCAAGGTCCCGTTCATGTCGCCCGAGCAAGCGCGCGGTGGCGACCTCGACCGCCGCACCGACATCTTCGCGATGGGCACGATCCTCTACCGCCTGACGACGGGCACCCACCCGTTCATGGACGACAGCGACGTGCGCACGATGCGCAACATCATCACGCGTCCGGTGATCCCACCCCGCACGAAGAACCCGCGCATCACGCCGGAGCTCGACGCAGTCATCCAGCGAGCCCTCCAGAAGGACGCCGACCGTCGCTACCAGACGGCAGCGGAGATGGGCGCGGATCTCGAGAACGCGATGCTGTCGCTCGGTGGTCTGGTCACCGTCGAGGAGGTCGCGACCTACGTGCGCGCCACGCTCGGCGATCGCGATCGCAAGCGGCGCGCCGCGATCCGCGACGCGGTGCTGAAGATCGACGAGCAAGCGGCGGCGTCGACGCAGGAGCCACGGGAGTCGGTGTCGTCGATCCTGCTCACGCAGACGAGCACGCCGCCCGCACAGCTCGGCGAGGTCATCAACGCGGGCGCGACGCTGCCTGGCATGGGTGGGGCGAGCGCGGATCGGTCGGGCTCTGCTGGCTCAGGCTCCGCTGGCGCGGGCTCTGTTGGCTCGGGCTCTGCCGGCTCGTTCTACGGCGCCGAGCTGAGGCAGGCTTCGTCGTCGACGCTGCAGGCGGTGTCGACCCATGACGACCGGCGGCGCGGCCCGGGGCGCACGATCGCGGCGATCGGCGGCTTGCTGCTGACCGCTGGCGCGATCGCCGCCGGCCTCAGCCTCTGGCGCGAGCGCGCGCCGGGCGGCGTGGGGCCGACGGTCGGCGCCGGGCTCTCGGGCTCGGCCGCTGCGAGCGCCGCGCAGACTCCGGAGAGCGTGCCGAGCGCGGAGGACGCGAGCGCCCTGGCGAGCGCACGCGCGGCTGGTGACGGGGCCGACGACCCAGCCTTCAGCATCGACGAGCTGCCCGATGCCGACGCCATCGGAGACGCGCGCGGCGGACGCGCAGGGCGGCGCGGGACCCGCGTCGGCCGCGTCGAGCCCTCGGGCACCGACGCTGCCCCGCCCTCCCAGCCCGCCGTGCCCTCCCAGAGCACGACGACCTCCCAGACCGGTGGGCCCGCCGTCGTGGAGCCCCCGCCCCGTGCCACGGCGCCCGCGACCACCACGGCGAGCGCGCCTCCCGCCACGAGCACCGCGCAGCCACCGCCCCCGCCGGCCACGGCCGAGCCGCCTCGCTTGCCGTCGGTTCAAGACCCGGGGTTCTGAGCCCCGCCGCCGCGATGAGGGGCATGCGGCGATGAGGGGCATGCGGCGATGAGGGCTCGCTCGCGCGCGCGTGACCTCGGCCTGCTCGGCGCCGCAGGCGTCGTCGTGCTCGCTTCGCTGCTCGTGAGGCGTGCGGTGCTCGCGCCGAGCACGGTCGAAGTACCCCGCGCGAGCTGGAGCACCCGTGCTCGGTTGCGAGGTCCCCGACCGGGGGCTCGGCAGCGCGGTCTCGCTCGGGCGCCGTGGCGGCGCCGAGGTCTACGCCACGGGCGACGCGCTCGCTCCGGACGGCGGCTACACCTTGGTGCTCCACCTGCATGGCGGCGCGGCGGCGCGTCGACTGGTCCTGCCCGAGGCGCGCGCCCTGGTCCTCGCGACGATCGATCGCGGCGCCACCTCGAGCGCCTACGCCGACGTGTTGGGCAGGCGCGCCGACCTCGACGCGCTGCTCGCCACGATCGACGCCGCGATGGCAGAGCGGGCCGGTGGCCGTGCGCGCGCAGACAGGCTCGTGCTGAGCGCGTGGAGCGCCGGCTACGCGGGCGTCTCCGCCGCGCTCAGGCACTCGGCACTCGACCCCGCGCTCCGAGGGGTCGTGCTCGTCGACGGCCTGCACGCCTCCTTCGACGCGAAGCGCGCGCCGGACGCGGGGCAGCTCGAGCCTTTCCTTCGCGCGGGGCGTCGAGCGCTCGAGCAGCCGCGCTTCGGCTTCCTGCTCACGCACTCCTCGATCTCCACCGAGGGCTACGCCAGCACGACCCAGAGCGCCGATGCGCTGCTCGAGCTCTTGCGGGTCTCGAGCGACCGCGTCGAGGCGCCCCCCGCGCTCGGACTGCGCCCGATCCGTGTCGCGCGCGAGCGAGGTTTCGAGCTGCGTGGCTTCGAGGGCAGCGGCCCCGACGATCACTGCGCTCAGCTCGCCCTCCTGCCAGAGCTCATCGAGCTCGCGCTCGGACGTCGGAGCGCGGATCGCTGAACGAGCCGGAGCGCCTCGCGTGGGCTCGGGCGCGACTCAGCGCTTCTTGGTGCGCGCGGAGGGAGCGCCGGTGGCTGCGCCGGCCGGGGGGCGGTCGGACTCCTCTTCGACGAGCTCCTCGAGCGCGTTGCGCCAGGCCTCCACGTTCGAGTCCCGCGGGTTGCCCAGCTCGGTCGGCTCCACACCGAGCAGCGTGGCGCGCTCGGGCGCAGGCCTCGGCTTGGGCTTGGCAGAGCTGCCCATCAGCACCGTGCGCCCAGCCGACACGGGCACCGTCGTCGGCCCCTCCGGGTGCGGATCGCGGATCTGTACGCTCGCGCCAGCGCCAGACGCACGGGCCTTCGCCTCGAAATTGCGCAAGAGCTCACCCGGGGACTCCACGAAGGGCAGCGTCTGGCGATCGGTGACGTCGAGCTCGGAGCGATCGATCTCGGGCATCGTCGCGAGCCCGACGCGGATCGACGGCAGGCTCGACCGAGCGTCTCCGCGAGGCAGATCGCTGAGCTCGATCTCGGCGATCGTCGCGCGCCCGATCGCTGCCTCTCCGAGCGTGATCTCCGGCCCCTCGGCGTCGAGCTCGATCGCCGCGAGCGTATGTCGGCCCACGCTCGCTTCACCTACGGTGATGACCGGAGGCATCGGAGGCGGGGTGACCTTGCGCTTGGGGCTCGTCTCCAGGAACGGGAGCGTGCTGCGACCCGGCGGCGGGGGAACGCTCCGCCGACCGCCTGGGCTGCTCTTGCGCGCGGGAGGTGGCCTCGTGCCGCGCTCGCTCTTCGGCGCGGGCGGCACCTTGGTCGAGCGCGCCTGCGCCGGCAGAGCGGCGCCTTGCTCGCTCTTGCGCGCGGGCGGGATGCGCGTCGAACGGCCTCGCCTCGCGCCGCGTCGGCTCGCCTCCATCTCCAGGAAGGCGTCGAGCTCGACCAAGGCCTGCGACATCGCGATGCCGACCTTGTGCTGCGGCTCGTAGGTCGCCATCACCACGCAGAGGATCGCCTCCGGGCGCGCCGAGACGTACACGTCGACCGGCGCGGCGCCGCCGTAGGGCACGAGCTCTCGCCGCGCCATGCTGCGGTGCACGACGCCGCTGCGTTTGCCCTCGAGCAGCTCCTCGGCGAGCGTGGCGAGCTCACCCCTGCCCGCCTCGGGCATGTCCTTCGGAGCGTTCTGCGTCACGAGCCTGCCCCGCCTCGAGAGCACGAAGGCGAAGTCGGCGCCACAGGCTTCGGCCACGCGATCGATGATATCGTCGAGGAAGGACACGATCTCCGATGCTAGCGCAACCAAGCGCGCGGGCGGGGCCCTTCGACGCCGCCCTGCGCCCCGCGCCAGGCCCTCAGTAGGACTTGGCGAGGATCACTCGCTGCGGGCTCGGTTTGCCGGTGAAGAGGCACTTGCCCGCCCCTTCGGCCTCCGGCACGCCCTCGGGGATGTTGCGCACCGTCACCTTGAGCTTGTCGCGCAGCTCGTTCTCCACCTCGGGGTCGCCGCCGAAGTGCACGAGCGCGAAGCCGCCGTGGATCTCGGGGCGCTCGTCGCCGCCCACGTTCTTCACGCTCTTGGGCGTGAAGAAGTCGTAGAGCTCCGCCTCGTCGTCGATGACCCGCGTATTCGCCGCACGGAACGCGAGCGCGCGCTGGAAGAGCCCAGCCTGCATCTCGTCGAGCTCACGGCAGATCGTCGCCACGAGCTCGGCGCGCGGCATGCTGCGTTTGTCTTTCGGCGAACGATCGCGGCGCGAGACCATGACCGCGTCGGACTCGACGTCGCGCGGCCCCACCTCGACGCGCAGCGGGATGCCGCGCTTGATCCAGTCCCAGTTCTTCTCCCCGCCGCGGATGTCGCGCTGGTCGATCTCCACGTCGATCGAGCGGCCGTGGTAGCGCACTTCGCGCAGCTCGGCGGCGAGCTTGTTCACGTAGCCCATGACCGCCTCGCGCGTCTCCTCGCCGCGCAGCACGGGCAGGATCACGAGGTGCTGAGGCGCGAGGCGAGGCGGCACGACGAGCCCGTCGTCGTCGGCGTGCGACATGACGAGCGCGCCCACGAGGCGCGTCGAGACACCCCAGGACGTCGTCCATGCGTACTCTTCGGTCTCGTTCTTCGACTGGAAGCGGATGCCGCTCGCCTTCGCGAAGTTCTGACCGAGAAAGTGGCTCGTGCCGGCCTGCAGCGCCTTGCGGTCCTGCATCATCGCCTCGATCGAGTAGGTGTCGACCGCGCCGGGGAAGCGCTCGCTCGCCGTCTTCGGGCCCTTGTAGACGGGCATGGCCATGTAGTCCTGCGCGAAGGTCGCGTAGACCTCGAGCATCTTGCGCGTCTCCTCCTCGGCCTCCTCCTTGGTGGCGTGGGCCGTGTGGCCCTCCTGCCAGAGGAACTCCGCGGTGCGCAGGAACAGGCGCGTGCGCAGCTCCCAGCGCACGACGTTCGCCCACTGGTTGATGAGCAGCGGAAGATCGCGATAGCTCTGCACCCACTGCGCGAAGCTCGCGCCGATGATCGTCTCGCTCGTCGGACGGACGATGAGCGGCTCCTCGAGCTTCGCGCGGGGATCGGGCATGAGCCCCCCGCCCTCGGCGGCCACGAGGCGGTGGTGCGTGACCACGGCGCACTCCTTCGCGAAGCCCTCGACGTGCTCGGCCTCCTTCTCGAGGAAGCTCTTCGGGATGAAGAGCGGGAAGTAGGCGTTCTTGTGGCCCGTCGCCTTGAACATCGCGTCGAGCTCGGCCTGGAAACGCTCCCAGAGCGCGTAGCCCCAGGGCTTGATGACCATGCAGCCGCGTACGACGCTGTTCTCGGCGAGATCCGCCGCGCGCACGACCTGCTGGTACCACTCGGCGTAGTCCTCGCCGCGCGTCGGCTTGATCGCCGTCTCCACCTTCGCCTCGCCGCCGCCCTGCTTGCCGGAACCCTTCGACACGTTCGCGTCTCCTCGCCGGGCCCGCACCTGCCACCCGGTGGCGCGCGAATAGCACGGGGCGTGGTCGAGCTCACGCGCTAGCGCGTGCTGCGGCCGAGCTCAGCGCGCGACGAGCTCGAAGAGCACGTCGACGCTGCGGGCCGTGCCCCCCGCCTCGGGCGCGGCGCCTCTCACCCGGAAGCTCATCGACACCGAACCCGGTTGTTCGGGCCCGACCGCGTTGTGGAGCGCCGCACCGAGCTGCGTGGCGACCAGGCTGCTGAGCTTCTCGAGGCAGTCCTTCGTCGGGCCGTCGACCTCGATCGTCGGCTTGGTCTGCAGGAGCGCGAGCACGGCGCCCATCCCGCTCGCCTCGGTGCCGATCCGCGCCGTCGACCAGCTGAGCTTGCCCGTCGGCGGCCCCTCCTTGCGCAGGCAGCTGCCCACCGTCTGCGCGAGCATGCGCGCGCCCTCCTCGAGCGAGTCCCGATCGGTGGGCAAGAGCTCCGGTCCACGCAGGGCGAAGTCCTCCACGGCGCCGGTCTCGGCCCACTTCGCGAGCGGCTTGGGAGTCCGCTCCTTCGTGAGCAGCTCGCGGACGTGCGCGACGTGCACCGCGTAGTTGAGCCCCGCCCCCTCGGTCGCGGTCGTGACGCCGATGACGCGCCCTCGCGCGTCGAAGAGCGGGCCGCCCGAGGAACCTGGTGCGATCGTCGACTGGAACTGGAGCATGCGCACGCCGCCCTTGCTGCGCTCCGCGCTGACGATGCCGTCGGTCAGCGAGTGATCGAGGCCGCGCGGGCTGCCGATCGCGAGCGCGCGCGCCCCGACCTTCACCTCGCCGTCTGCGAGCGGAGCGTAGGGGAGCCCCTCGCCTCGAACGGAGAGCAGCGCGAGATCGCGCGCGCGGTCGTAGAGCTCGAGGCTCACTTCGTCGAACTGGCGGCCGTCGCGCAGGCGCACGAGCACGCGGGTCGCGCCCTCGACGACGTGCGCGTTGGTGACGATCAAGCCCGACGGCTCGACGAAGAAGCCCGAGCCGTGGCCGGAGATCTCGTCCACGCCGAAGAGCTTCGCCTCGAGCGAGTCGGGGGGCACCGCGCGGCTCACGCGCACGAGCACGACCGCGTCGCTGCGCGCGGCGAAGAGCTCGTCGGGCGCGAAGTCGCGCTCGGGCACGACCGGCGGCGGCGCAGCTGTGGGCGCCGTAGCAGAGCTCGAGGGCAGGGCGGTGGCGCTCGGCAGGGCGGAGGCGGCGCTCGAGGATGCGGCGGGCGCGCTCGCGGACGCGCTCGCGGCCGCCAGCGGCACCTCGAGCTCGCAGCCCGTGCCGAGCGGCTGGTGCCCGATCCACGTGGCAGCGCGCTGCCCGGCCGCGCCGAGCATGCCGGCGTCGCCATCTTCGCCGAAGCTGGGCCAGGCGCCCTCGCGGTAGAGCGCGCGCCGACTCGTCGTGCCGATCGCCAGGAGCAGGATCGCCAGCACGGCGGCGTTCCACACGAAGAGCGCCGACGCGCGCACCGACTCGGCCGAGGGATCACGCCGCCTGAAGGCCGCGGTCACCCTCTGCTCGAAGACGAGCGGAAGCACGAGCGCGACCACCACCGCGACGCCGAGGGCGACGCCGCTGCGCCTGCTCGCGGGTGCGTCCGCGTAGAGCTCGCGTGCCGTGGCGCCGACGAGCCAGACGCTCGCGAGCGTCAGGAGCAGCGCGAGCGCTCGATAGCCCCAGCGGAGGTAGCTCGAGAGCGCAGAACGAGCCTCGGGCCCAGGTGCACCAGCCATGACCTCGAACCGTAGGAGAAGCACCGCGCCCGAGGAAGCCCGAGCGAGCGAGCTTGGGCGCGCCGGGACGCGGGTGTATGCCCGGCGCGTGACAGACGTCGTCGTGATCGGTGCGGGGCCCAACGGGCTCGTCGCGGCTTGCCACCTCGCCGAGGCCGGCCTCGACGTGCTCGTGCTCGAGGCGCAGGCCGAGCTCGGCGGCGCCTGCCGCAGCAGCGAGAGCACGCTCCCGGGCTTCGTTCACGACGTGGGCGCGGCCTTCTTTCCCTTCGCGAAGCACAGCCCCGCGCTCGCCTCGCTCGAGCTCGCCTCGCACGGGCTGGTCTTCCACCACGCGCCGATCGACAGCGCGCACCCTGCGCTCGACGGCAGCTGCGGCGTGATCGCGCGCGACCTCGAGCGGTGCTGCGCGCTGCTCGGCGACGACGGCCCCGCGTGGCGCGAGGTGGCGACCTGGTACGCGAGCGTGCAGGCCGAGCTCTTGCCGGCACTCTTGTCGACCTTCCCCCCGCTCGGATCGGCGACGAAGCTCGGCCCGTCGACCTTGCTGCGCCTCGCGCGCGTCGCCCTCTCGAGTGGGCGCGGCTACGCCGAGAGCCTCTTCCGCACCGAGGCCGCGCGACGCATGCTCCCCGGCCTCGCGCTGCACACGGACGTCGGCCCCGACGATCCGCTCGGCGCGATCGTGGGCTTCATGCTCGCCGTCACCGCTTCCTATGGCGGCTTCGCGGTGCCCGAGGGCGGCGCGGGCGCGATCACCCGCGCGCTGGCCGCGAAGCTCGCGTCGCGCGGTGGCGTGGTGCGCACCGGCGCGCGCGTCAGCCGCGTCGTCACACGCGGAGGCCGCGCGGTCGCGGTGCGCACCGAAGCGAGTGACGAGATCGAGGCCCGCTCGGCGATCGTCGCCGACGTGGCCGCAGAGGCGCTCTATCTGCGCATGCTCTCGCCGAGCGTCGTGCCCTCCACGGTGCTCGACTCGATGCGCCGCTTCCAGCGCGGCTTCGGGACCTTCAAGGTGGACTGGGCGCTCGACGGCCCCGTGCCTTGGTCGAGCGAGCCCTGTCTCGAGGCCGCGGTCGTGCACCCCGGCGAGAGCAACGACGATCTCGCGCGCTTCACCGACGAGGTCCGTCGGGGTCTGCTGCCCGAGCTCCCCTACCTGGTCGTCGGGCAGCAGTCGCTCGTCGATCCCACGCGAGCACCCGAGGGCCAGCACACGCTCTGGGCCTACTCGCGTGTGCCCAGCGAGCTCGCCGGTGGCTGGACGCGCGACGCCTGCGAGCGCTTCGCCGATCGCGTCGACGCGCGCATCGAGGGGCTCGCTCCGGGCTTCCGAGCGCGCGTGCGCGCCCGGCACCTCGTCTCTCCGGTCGATCTCGAGCGCCTCGACGAGAACCTGCTCGGCGGCGACCTCGGAGGCGGCACCGCGCAGATCCAGAACCAGCTGCTCTTCCGGCCGAGCTTCCCCTACTTCCGCTACCGCACGCCGGTGCGCGGACTCTACCTCGGCTCGTCCTACGCGCACCCCGGCGCGGGCGTGCACGGAGCCTGCGGGCACAACGCCGCGCTCGCCGTGCTGAGCGACCTCGGCGTCGGCGCAGGAGGCTGAGGGCGCTCCGCCCGGCGGCGCGCCGGGCGAGCCCCGACCCGCGCGCGCCACGAGCGCCTCAGGCCTCGACGCGCTCGCCGCGACGCGCGCCCAGGTAGGCCCGGACCGTGGCCGCCACGGCCTCCGGTACGAAGCCCAGCTGCTCCGCGATGACCTTCGCCGGCGCCGACGCGCCGAAGGCGTCGTGTCCGATGCACAGGCCGTCCTGGCCCACGAGGGCCCGCCACGGCGTCGTGACGCCGAGCTCGATCGCCACCTTGGGCAGCGCCGCCGGCAGCACCGCGTCGCGGTAGCTCGCCTCCTGCCTCGCGAAGGCCTCGACGCAAGGCATCGAGACGACGCGCACGCGCTCGCCCTTCGCCTCGATGAGGGGCTTCGCCGCGACGGCGAGCGAGACCTCGGCGCCGGTCGCCACGAGCACCACCGTCGGGTCCACGGCGTCGGAGAGCACGTAGCCGCCGCGCAGCATGTGCGCATCGTCGAAGCCCTCGGGGCGCGCGAGCACGGGCACGTTCTGGCGCGTGAGCGAGAGCACGGTCGGCCCCGTCCTTCGAAGGAGCGCGTGCGCCCACGCGGCGGCGCACTCGCGCGCGTCGGCCGGCCGCACCACGTCGACGTTCGGGATGAGGCGCAGCGCCCAGAGGTGCTCCACCGGCTGGTGCGTGGGGCCGTCTTCACCGAGGTAGAGGCTGTCGTGCGTGAAGACGAAGATCGATTGCAGGTGCGACAATGCCGCGAGGCGGATCGTCGGCCGCATGTAGTCGCTGAAGACGAGGAAGGTCGATCCGAAGGGGATGAACGCGCCCGACATCGCGAGGCCGTTCATGATCGCGCCCATGCCGTGCTCGCGGATGCCGAAGTGCAGGTTGCGCCCCGCGTAGGCGCCACGCGCGATTGCCGGCGAGCCCTCGATGTAGGTCTTCGTCGAGGGGTTCAGATCCGCCGAGCCACCGACGAGCGCGGGAACGAGCGCTGCGGCGCGCTGCTCGACGACGCCGGCCGAGACGCGCGTCGCGGCCTCCTTCGTCGGTGCAGCGGCGACGAGCTCGGCGAGCAGCCCTTCGGGCAGCTTCTCCGCGCCGAGCAGGCCGGCGACGAGCTTGGCCTCCGCGCTGCCGCTCGCGACGAAGGCGTCGTAGTCCGTCTTCCAGGCCTCGTGCGCGCGCCTGCCCTCCTCGGCGCGCTGGCGGAAGAGCGCGTAGACCTCCTCGGGCACGAGGAAGGTCGGCTCGGCGGGCCAGCCGAGCGCCTGCTTGGTGGCGGCGACCTCCTTGGCGCCGAGCGGCTCTCCGTGGGCCTTCGAGGTGCCCTCCTTCGTGGGAGCGCCGATGCCGATGCGCGTCTTCGCGAGGATGAGCTTGGGCTTGCCCTCGAGCGCCACCGCCTCGTCGAGCGCCTTGGCGATCGCGGCGTGGTCGTGGCCATCGATCGTCCACGTGGCCCAGCCGTAGGACTCGTAGCGCTGCTTCACCTGCTCGCTGAACGCGAGGCCGGTGCCGCCGTCGATCGTGATGTCGTTGTCGTCGTAGAAGAAGACGAGGTTGTCGAGGCCGAGGTGCCCCGCGATGCTCGAGGCCTCCGAGGCCACGCCTTCCATGAGGTCGCCGTCGGAGGCGATGCCGAACACGCGGCCCTTGAAGAGCCCGCGCTTGCCCGAGCGCTCCTCGAGCATCTTGTACGCGAGCGCCATGCCGACCGCGTTCGAGATCCCCTGCCCCAGCGGGCCGGTCGTCGTCTCGACGCCGGGCGTGAGCCCGAGCTCCGGGTGGCCAGGCGTCTTCGAGCCCCATTGGCGGAACGACCTGAGGTCGTCGAGCGAGAGCTCGTAGCCCGCGAGGTGCAGCGCTCCGTAGAGCAGCATCGAGGCGTGACCGCAGGAGAGCACGAAGCGATCGCGCCCGGGCCAGGCCGGTGCGCGCGGGTCGTAGCGGAGGTGGCGCAGCCAGAGCTCCACCGTGATCTCCGACAGCGCCATCGGCGTGCCAGGGTGGCCGGAGTTGGCTCGCTCGACGCCGTCGACGGCGAGCATGCGGAGGGTCGCGACGGCCTTGGAGACGAGGGCGGGATCGAGCGAATCCATCGCCGCTTCGTTAGGCGAACCTCGGCCGGGCCGGAAGAGCGCTCGCGCACCTCCGCGCGAGAGCGCAGGCCGCGCGCCTCTTCAGAGGTTCACGGACGGCCGCTTGGCGGGCGGGGGCTCCACCGGCGGCGGCGCCTGCGACGGTGAGGGCTCCGCTTCGAAGGCCTTCATGACGTCGGTGCGGTCGGGCTGCTCGATGCTCGCGTAGCCGCGCAGCTCGGCGAGCACGTTGAAGCGACGCGCGAGGAAGCCCGGGATGACGAGCGCGTAGGTGCTCGCGAGGCGGCTGGGATCGTCGAGCGTGCGCAGCATCGCCTGGTAGGTCATCTCGCCGTAGGTCGCGCGGAAGGCGGCCGCCTGCTCGGGGCGAGCGACCCAGCTCATGACGCCCGCGCGATCGGCTTCGGGGTGGAACTGCACCGCCTCGATGCCTTGCCCGAAGTCGAAGCCGAGCAGCGCGCGCCCCTTCGAGTGCCCGTCGCGGCTCTCCTGCGCGAGCAGCGCGCCGCCGAGCGCGTGGAGGCGATCTTCCTTGAGGTCGACCGCCTCCCAGTTGCGGTGCTCGAAGGCGAAGAGCCGGTCGCGGAAGGGCGCGAGCAGTGGGTGCCTCTGCCCGCTCGTCGTCGTGTAGATCGGCATCACGCCGAACTTGCGGCTGTCGCGCATGCTGACGTCCGCGACGGCGAAGTAGCGCACGAGCAGCTCGAAGGAGTAGCAGACCCCGAAGAGCGCCTTCTTCTCGGCGTCGTCGCGGCGCGACTCGCTCAAGAGGAAGCTGCAGAAGTCGTTCCAGTCGACGAACCAACCCTCGGAGTCGCCGTCGTAGGGCGAGCCCGGGCCGCCCGAGCCGATGTAGATGTCGCAGTCACGCGGTATCGGCGCCGAGGTGTCGCGGGGGCTGACCTCGACGAGCGTACAGCCGAGGCCCGGGTTCGCGCGCTGCACCCGGTCGAAGAAGCTCGCCACGATCTGGCGGAAGCAGCGCATCGCCTGGTTCGCGTGGCCCGCGTTCATGTCGATGAGACACACGCGGAGCGGGCGCCTCGTGGGGGCGTTTCCGGTGGGCCGTTCGGCCCCGCCCGCCGACGCTTCCCCGCCGCCCGCTCCGCCCCTGGACGATGGGATCAAGCTCGGCCGAGGCGCGCTCGAGCCGTTCGGAGGCGGGGTGAAGCTGCTCATCGAAGGAGGTGATCGCGTCCCAGGCGTCATTGACTTAGCACGGATCGCGCCGGAATCGAAGGCCCCGACGCACTGAGCCGTGCCCCGGGCCTCTGGCCCCCTGCCAGGCGAGGCCCAGCCCTGGCTCCCGAGATCGCGCGGCAGCAGCAGGAGCTTGACGACGCCTCGTAGGCGGTGCGTCCTGACGCCCGACCTCGATGTGGGCGCCACACCTCTCCAGACCCGGTCGAGCGACGCTTGGCTGAGCGAACCCAAGGTCGAGGAGCGCTCGCCGTCGCCGCGGGCATCCTGCTCTCGCGCCTCGTCGGGCTCGTCCGGCAGCGTGTCGTCGCGCACTACCTCGGCACGAGCGGCGCCGCCGACGCGCTGACGGCCGCGCTGCGCGTCGGCAACATCACGCAGAACCTGCTCGGCGAGGGCGCCCTGAGCGCCTCGTTCATCCCCGTCTATGCGCGGCTGCGCGCGAGCGATCCCGAGGCCGCGCGGCGCTTCGCGCGCGCCGCGCTCGGTGCGCTGCTGCCGGTCGTCGCGCTGCTGTCCCTGGCGGGGGCGCTCGGCGCGCCGCTGCTCGCGCGCGTGGTGGCGGCGGGCTTCGACGCCGAACGCCTCGCGACCACCACGTCCCTCCTGCGCGTCCTGTTCCCGATGACCGGGCTGCTCGTCCTCGGCGCCTGGGCGCTCGGCGTGCTCAACGCCCACCGCAGCTTCTTCGTGCCCTACGCGGCGCCCGTGGTGTGGAGCCTCTCGCAGATCGCCGCCGTGCTCATCGCGGCCGGCTGCTGGTCGACCGGCCGCGACGAGCTCGCGTCGGCCGTGGCCTGGGGCGCGCTCGGTGGCGCGGTGCTCCAGCTCGGTGTCATGGCGCCCGGTGTGCGTCGAGCGCTCGGCTCGGTGCTGCCGGTGTTCGAGCCTCGCCTCGCCCCGCTGCGCGAGGCCGCCTCGAAGCTTCCCGCCGCCGTGCTCGGACGCGGCGTCATCCAGCTCTCGGGTCTGGTCGACACGCTGCTCGTCAGCCTGCTCGGCTCGGGCGCCGTCGCGACCTTCGGTTACGCGCAGACGATCTACCTCTTGCCGATGAGCGTGCTCGGCACCGGCGAAGCTGCGGCCGCGCTGCCCTCCCTCGCCGAGGCGGGCGCGGGCAGCGGCGCCGAGGACGCGAGGCGGCGCGCGATGCTCGACACGCTCGCCTCTTCGCTCGGCCGCAGCTTCACGCTCGGCGTCGGCGCGGCCGTCGCGCTCGGTGTGCTCGCGCCGGAGATCGTCGACCTCTTGCTGCGCGGAGGGAGCTTCGACGCCACGAGCTCCGCCGAGGTCGCGCGCGTGCTCTCCGTCTACGCGCTCGGCCTGCCTGCGAACGCCGCCTCGCGCATGTACGCGACGACCTGCTTCGCGCTCGGAGACACCCGCTCGCCAGCCCGCTTCGCGACCGTGCGAGTGCTGGTCTCGACGGCCGGCGCGCTCGCGCTGCTGTCGAGCTTCGGTGTGTCGGGGGTCGTGGCGGGAGCCGTGCTCGCCGCCCACGTCGAGCTCGGCCTCCTCCTCTTCAGAGTCCGAGAACAGCTAGGCGAATCCATGATTTCCAGCCCACCATGGAGGCGAATTCTAGCCGCAGCGTCGGCGCTCGCCGCGGCCGGACTCGGCGCGAGACATGCGGCGCAAGTCGCGGTTCTCGCTCCGCTTCCCGCGGCGATGCTCACGCTCGGCCTGGCCGGGCTGAGCTTCGTGCTCGCGGCGATCCTGCTCCGCTTGCCCGGCCTCTCCAGCTTCGTGCGCAGGCGTCGCTGAGCGCGCAGCCCGCGTCGCGTCGGCGCCGCTCCCACGCCACGCCTTCGCACCAGCCGGCGGGATACTTGGCCCAGCCGCGTGGCCTCGTGCATGGCTCGCCCCATGGCAGCGTTTTCCTGGAGGGGTTCGCTCGTGCTCGCCGCGCTCGCGGCGACGGCTTGCGAGAGCGGCCGAACCGACATCGCCTTGTCGAAGCCCGTCGAGGCGGACGACGGGTCGATCCCGAAGCTGCCGGTCCCGCCCGAGAATGGCCCTCAGCTCCACGCGCTCGTCGACGGCGTGAAGGTGCTCGAACGCCCCGCTGACGACGCGAAGCTGGTCGGCGAGCTTCTCATGGGCAGCTCGGTGGCGCGTGCGAGAGAGCCGTACCGACGCACCGAGGGCTGCGCCGAGGGCTACTACCCCATCCGCCCCGCCGGCTTCGTCTGCGCACGCGCGGGCACCTCGCTCGACGCGGGCATCCCGATGCCCGCCCCGGACACCAGCCGCGCGCTGCCGCTCCGCTATGGTCTCGCGAAGACCGCCACGCCGGTCTACGGGCGCCCGCCTTCAGCGCAGGAGCAGGCCGAGAACGAGCCGGACCTCGACAAGCACTTCGCGCGCGCCGATCGCGAGCAGGGCAAGGAGCTGCGCATGGCCGCCAACGACGTGCCGCTCGACGAACGGGGTGTGCCCTCGGGCCCGCCGGTGATCGCGGCGAACGGCGACGGAGTGACCGCGGGCGGTGCACGCACGGCCGCGAGTTGGTTCGACATGGGTGACGTACAGCTGCCGATCCTGCGTCTCGATCGGCTCGACAAGCCGCTCGTCGTGAAGGTGCTTCGTCGAGGTAGCGGCGTGGGGCTCGTAGGCACCCTGTCCTTCGAGGGCCCCCGGGGGCCGCGCCGCTTCGGCATGCTCCCAGACGGGAGCTACGTGCCGGTGGATCGGCTCGACCCTGCACTGGGAAGCACCTGGCATGGCGTCGACCTCAGCCAGAAGAGCCTGCCGATGGCCTTCGTGCTCCGGCACGAGACCTGCCCCTACTCGCTCGCGGGAAGCGACCCCGAGCGACTGGTCGACGAGGAGGTCGATCGTCGCAGCCCGCTGCAGCTGAGCGGCAGGTTCCGCACCGTGGGAGGTCAGCGCTTCGAGGAGGGTGAAGACGGTCGCTGGTGGCGCGAGCGCGACCTCGTCAAGCTCACCAAGCGCAGCAAGTTCCCCGACTTCGTGGGCGAAGGAACGCGTTGGATCGACGTGAGCCTCGCGCTGCAGACGCTCGTCCTCTACGAAGGCAAGAAGCCCGT
>CALKVW010000214.1 GCA_938004785.1 uncultured Polyangiaceae bacterium | reverse complement strand
AGCGTCTGCTGGGAGATCGAGACCTCGATCCACTTCTCGCCGTCGTCGGCGGCCTTGGGGAACCTGCTCGGCGCCACCACGAGGCCCACGTCGCTCGCGCGCACCCAGCCGCCCTCGCGTAGAGCGTAGTAGCGCTCACCGCCGACGCGCTTCTGCTTGCCCGTGAGCGGCAGTCGCGCGCGATGCTCGAGATCCTCACCGGGGCTCGCCTTGCCCTCGCCGAGGCGGAAGCTCGTCGCGCCTTGCTCACGCACGAAGGCCATGGGCAGCTCGGCCGGATCGTGGATCTCGAAGCCGTGCCAGGGAGAGCCGGTGTCCGGCTTGAGCTTGGTCGTCGGCGCGAGGCGCAAGTCGGTCGTGATGGCGAAGCGCCGAGAGTAGGCGTCTTCGCCCGCGGCGAAGGAGCCGACGAGCGCGAGACCGGTGAAGCGGCGGGCGCGATCGGCGAAGACGGCGTACTCGGGCACGTCGAAGCCGCTGATGTTGGGGATGGCGCGTTTGCCGCCCTCGAGCCACCAGGGAGGCGGATCGTCGTCGCTCTGGCCGCCGAACAGAACGCCGAGCCCCACCTCGAGCGAGTTCTTCTGCTGGCCGAGCTCGCCGAGCTGCTTGCCCGCGATGGGCACGCCTCGCCGATCGAGCGGCACGTCGAAGGCGCCGAGCCCGACGCGATCGACCGTGGCGCGGTTCTCTTCGTACCAGGCGAGGTGGTCTTCGAGCTTGAACTCGCTCTTGAGCTGCTCCGCCTTCGTCGGGACGCGTAGATAGAGCGGGAGCACGGCGCGCACGAAGCCGTAGCGGTAGGGCAGCGCGCCGCTCAGATCCGGCGGCCTCGAGGCCGCGCGCAGCACGGGGTGCTCCAGATCGAGCGTCGCGTCCTTGCCGACGCAGACGAAGCCGCGGGGCCAGATCTCGTACCAGCCCTCCTTGCAGCCCTTCGTGCCGGCGGGCTCTGCGCTGCGCGGCACCTTGGCGCCGACGCGCAGGTAGCCGAGGCGCTTCGAGGTGTCGCGGGGCTCGGCGTAGACGATGCCGACGAAGCTCGTGATGCCGAGCATCGGGCGGTCCGTGGGCATCGCCTCGCCCATGGAGTTCACGCCGTGGTCGGTGGGCTCGCCGGGCAGCGGCGGAGCGGCGTCGGCGATCGCGGCGGGCACGGCCGAGGCAGAGGCGGCGATCTCTGCGCCCGTGGGCTCCTCGCCGCGCTTGCAGCCGACGAGCGAGACGAGCGAGACGAGCGAAGCGCCGAGGCCCGCCACGAGCGAGCCGTGCCTGGCCAGCGCGGCCGTGCGGAAGCGCGCGATGGACATGGTCGAGGTCATGCCAAAGATCGACGCGAGCGCCAAGGTGAACCCGCCACGCGGCCGCACCGGTCGGGCGCGGGGAGTTCGGGGTCGACACGACCGCAGCTCTCACCGATCATCCGCCCTCCTCATGAGCCGGCTCGACGAACCCTCCGAGGCTTCGGCCTCGCGGTCTGCCCTTCCGCCGGCGCCGCGCGCAAGCTCGCGGGCGCCTCGCCTCTCGCGGAGGCTGAGCCGGGCGACCGCCGCTCTGGTCCTGTCCGGGCTGTGTCTCGCCGAGCTGTGCCTGCCTGGGTCGGGGCTCGCGGCCCCCGCGCGCGCCGCCACGCCAGCGGCGGGGTCGTCCGCGTCGAGCGAAGCGTCGCGACATCGGGTCGCGCTGCACGTGGAGGGCGCGGGCGCGGGGAATCTCCCGGACACGCTCGGCGGGCTCCTGCCCGACACGGTCGACGTCGTGCCGGTCAAGGAGCTCGGCCTCGCGCTCGCCAAGCAGGGGCAGCGGCTCCCCTTCGGTCTCGTGATCTCGCTCGACCGGCAGCGCAAGCCGGTGCTCACGCGCGTGGGCAAGGCGCTCGAGGCGCTCGGCGCGGAGGCGCTCATCGTCGGCTTCGTGCGGCCGCGCAAGCAAGGCGGGCGAGAGGCGCTCGTGCTGGTGCTCGAGCCCGGGCGCGACGAGCCGAGCATCGAGAAGGTGGTGGCGCTCGGCATGCCCGGCACGGCCGCCGAGCTCGAGGAGGCGCTCAGAGAGGCGACCGACGCGTGGAAACCTCCCCCGCCTCCGGAGCCCGAGGCCGCGCCCACGACCGAACCCACCCAGACCGAGGCCGCAGCCGACACGAGCGCGGACGACGAGGCCGGCGGCTCCGAGAGCGAGCGCCCGTCGGGCGTGGTCGGTCACGAGATCCTGAGCGTCGCGGTGGCCTTCGACCTCGCCGGGCGCTTCTTCGACTACAACGACGGCCTCGGCGCGAACCTGCGGAGCTACTCCACGCTCACGCCGGCGATCACCGGCCGACTCGAGGCCTACCCGCTCGCCACGACGGGCGTGCCCGTGATCGAGGGCCTCGGGCTCTACGGCGAGATCCGCAGCGCGCTCGGGCTCTCCAGCGCCACCGACGACGGCACCTCCGTCGACACCAACTGGATGCGCTTCGGCGGGGGCTTGCGGCTGCGCATGCCCTTCGGCCCGCGCGAGCAGCCCTTCGTCGTCGCCGCGCGCGGCGGCCTCGTGCGCGACGCCTTCACGCTCGACGCGAGCGGGCAGCTCGCCGACGAAGTCCCGAGCGTGGGCTACACCTTCGTGCGAGGTGGGCTCGACGGGAGGATCCCGCTCGGACCCGTCGCGCTCACGGTCGAAGCCGGCTACCTCGGCGCGCTCGAGGCCGGCGACGTCGCCGCTCGCTTCCGCGACGCGACGCTGGGCGGGATCGACGTCGGCGGCGGGCTCGCCGTGCCCATCGCCTATGGCTTCGAGGCGCGCTTGACCGGCCAGTACGTGCGTTGGTTCTACGCCTTCACGCCCGTGCCAGGCGACGCCTACGTGGCGGGCGGCGCGCTCGACGAGTACCTGCACGTGGAGCTCGGACCGGCCTATGTCTACTGAGGCATCGAAGATGGTGAACGCGGCACGAACGGACCGACGGAGCGCAGGCGCCCGGCCATCGCGCGCAGGAGCATGGCGGGGCACGCGACTCGGCGCGGCGACGCTGCGCGCTGTGGGGCTGCGCGCGGTGGGGTTGGGGGCGGTGGGGCTCGCGCTGGGCGTGGTGGGCGTGGTGGGGCTCGCCGGCTGTCCCGGCAGCCTGGAGAACCCGGAGGCCTTCGGAGACGCGAGCACCGTGTGCGACGCACCGAACACGATCCTCGGGCCGCGCTGCGCCACCTCCAACTGCCACGACGCCGAGGATCCGATCTCGAACCTCGATCTCACGCCCGATGCCGGCCTCGTGGCTCGTCTCTCGGGCGTCGCGGGCGTCGACTGCGCCGGCACGCTGCTCGACACCGCGAGCCCCGAGTCGAGCCTCATCCTCACCAAGTGCCAGGCGGACAACACCTGCGCCGCGCGCATGCCGATCACCGGCGCCAAGCTGACCGCCGACGAGGAGCAGTGCTTGCTCGAGTGGATCAGCTCGCTCTGAGCGCGGGTCGGTCGGAGCGACGGGCTTGAGCGCGCTCCGCACGCGCTCCTTCTGGCTGCACGCGGTGCTGCTCGGCTACGTCGGCTCGGCCGTGCTGGTCGGCACCGACGCGAGCCCGGCCGCCTGGGGTAGCCTGGGGCTCGCGCTCGGCCTGCTCGCGTGGGTCTACGAGCGGACCGAGAGCGACGAGCTCGCGAGCGAGGGCCTCGTGTCGGCTCGCGCGGCGGTGCGGACGGCGACCACGGGAGCGCTGACGGCGGTCTACGCCGAGCTCGCGCCCCGCGCACCCGGGATGGCCGCGGGCCTCGCGCTCGGCGCCACGCTGTCGACGGCCGCGGGCACCTACGCGCTCCTGCGCGTCGCGAAGCTCCCGGGCCTGCTCTCGCGTGCGGAGCGAGACCCGAGCCTCGCGCCGGTCTACCTGGTCGCGTGCGTGGGCGCGCTGGGCACGCTCGTCGAAGCGGCGTGGGGGCTCGGCTGGGCGCAGCCCGCCAGCGAGGATCCTCGTCTCGAGGCGCTCGTGCTCGTCGTGCCACCGTTGCTCGGCCTGACGGTGTTGCTCACGGCCGCGGCGCGCGGTGTGCGCGCGCGAGCCCTCACGCTCGGCGCACCGGAGCGGCTGCGCACCGCGGCGTGGCTCGCGGGCACGACCGTGGCAGGCCTCGGCGCCGCGGTGCTCGGCGG
>CALKVW010000213.1 GCA_938004785.1 uncultured Polyangiaceae bacterium | reverse complement strand
GTGGTGGGCGCGGCGGTGGTGGGCGCGGTGGTGGCCACCGTGCTCGTCGACGTGGGCACGCTCGTGACGGTCACACGCGACTGCCGGAGGAAGAAGAGCCCGGCGCCGAAGACTGCGAGGAACACGCCCACCACGATCACGTAGCGGCCGGCGCGGCGCTTCGGGCGCACCATCGTGGGCTCGTTCGCGCTCGAGGCGAGCGAGTCGGCCGTGACGGTCATCGAGCCCGGCGCGAACCCACCCTCGGAGACGAGCGTTCGCGGCAGAGGCCGGACGCTCTCGCCACCGCGCACCGGCTCGACCGGCTGCACGGGCTGCACCGCGTCGGCGGGCATCGGCATGCGCGGCGTGCGCACGACGCCCGTGTACGGCGCGGCCGAGGCCGCGACGGAGGCGGGCTCGCCCGCGGGCGGAGGCACCGACCCGGGCGAAGGCGCGCGTGCGGCTGCGTCGGCCGGCTGCTGAGGCGCCTCGGTGAAGAGGCCGCGTGTCGTCTTCACGGCCGACTCGAGCGAAGGCGGCGGGGCCGAGCCCATGCCGGGCGGAGGCGCCGAGCTGTGCGTGCGCGCGATGGTGACCGCGTCGTCCTCGGCGAGATCCGACAAAGCCACCGCGCCCGCGCGCCTGCCCGCGGCGACGAGCCCGCTCGTGTGAGGTCGGGTCTCGGCGTCGAGATCCGAGTCGAACGAAGGGAGCCTCGGCGGGGGCGGCTGCCCGATCAACGTGGGAGAGCTCTGCTTCGGCGGCGGCACCGGCCTCGGCAGATCGACCTTGGCCACGAGCGGCCCCGACGAAGGCGGTGCGCCTCGTGAAGCTTGCGGCTCCGCGCTCCCACTCGGTGGCTCCTCGAGCGCGAAGCGCATCGTCACGTCGGCGGCGACGTCGTAGCGAGGAACGAGCGCGACCGGCGGCGCCGCGGCCTCGCGCTCGGTGTCCGCTGGAGGCGGCACGGGGCGCCCCTGCGAGCCGCCACCCGCGTTGGACGGGCCGGGCGCAGGCATGTCGCGCGTGGTCGCCGGGCCGAGCCCAGGCGCGTCGAGCCCCGGACCCTCGAGCAACGTCGGCCCTTGCCCCGCGCTCGCGCCGTTCGGCCCGGGCACGACCACCACCGGCTGCCCCGAGTCGCTCTGCGCGAGCCACGCGCGCACGCTCTCACGCTGCGCGCCGATCTCGTTGCCGAGCACCTGCTGCACGAAGGTGGCGACCTCGCGGGGCGAGGCCGCGCCGATCTCGTCGGTGCTCGCTCGCTGCGCCTCACGCGCCGCGGACTCGAGCGCGTCTGCCATGTCGGCGGCCGACTGGAAGCGCCGGCTCGGATCGCGGTCGAGCGCTCGCAGCACGACCTCGTCGAAGCAAGCCGGGATCGAGCCCACGATGCTGCTCGGCGGGCGGATCGCCTCGACGAGGATGCGCTGCAAGGTCGCCGCCTCGCTGTCGGCCTTGAAGAGGCGTTTGCCGACGAGGACCTCCCACAGGATGATGCCCATCGCGAAGAGGTCCGTGCGCCTGTCGAGCTCGTCGCCGCGCGTCTGCTCGGGTGCCATGTAGGCGAGCTTGCCCTTGAGCTTGCCGTGCCCCGTCGAGGTGAGCCTCGCCGTGGCGCGCGCCACGCCGAAGTCGGTGATGCGCGCCGAGCCATCGACGCCGACCAGCACGTTCTGGGGCGAGACGTCGCGGTGCACGAGCCCGAGCAGCTGCCCACGGTCGTCGCGCAGCTCGTGCGCGGCGTGCAGGCCCGCGAGCGTGTCGAGGATCACGCGCAGCATGACGTGCCTCGCGGGCAGCTGGCCCGCGGACATCGAGCGCGCGACGAGCCGCGAGAGCGTGTCGCCCTCGACGTACTCCATCACCAGGTAGTAGCCGCTGTCGCTCTCGCCGACCTCGAGGATGGGCACCACGTGCGGGTGGTGGATGAGCGCCGCGAGCCTCGCTTCGTCGAGGAACATCTCGACGAACTCCGGCTCGTTGGCGAGGTGCGGATGCAGCCGCTTGATGGCGACGAAGCGCTGGAACCCACCGACGCCGCTGCGGCGCGCGAGGTAGACCGTGGCCATGCCGCCGGTCGCGATCTCGCCGATGAGCTCGTAGCGATCGAGCTTGCGGCGAGGATCCGCGGGGTCGAGCAGCTTCACCTTCGCCACGACGACCCCTCGACCGCGCGCTGGACGCTGCTCCGCGCGGACATCAGAAGCGACCGGCGATCTGGGCGACGAAACCGCTCAGCCTCGCTTCGCCCGTCGAAGCCGACATCGTGTGCGGCGCCCCGGGACCACCGAGCACGTCGACCCAGACGCGCGTGACCGCGGCGTCGGCCGAAGGCGCGGAGGAGCCGCCCCAGTCCGTGAGGAAGAGGCCCACCGCGGTCGTGAGCACCGCCGCGCCGGCGGTCGCGCCGATGAGCACGTTGGTGCGCAGCTCCTTCGCTTGGCCGTCTTGATAGGCCGGGCAGTCGGTGCCGAGACCGACGCAGGCCTCGCGCACCGCGTCGGGGCCCGGGTCGTTCTGCGTGTCGATGCCGCTCCAGACCGTCACGCCGCCGAGCCCCGCGGTCGCGGCGAGGCCGACGAAGAAGAACACCGGCGAGAGGCCGCTCCCCTCGGAGGCGAGGTCGACCGAAGCGCGGGCGTCGTCGGTCTCGCTCGGGCCGTCGGGCTCGCCAGGAGGCGCAGCGCCGTCGCCGCCGGGCTTCGGCTCGGTCGTCTTCGAGGGCGTCGTCTTCGTAGGCTGAGTCGGTCCGGTTGCGCCCCCATCGGGCACGAAGCGCAGCGTGCTCGAGCCGCCCGCCTTCGCCGCCACCTTCTGCTCGGGGGCCTGGAGATCACCCACGACGAAGCTCGCCGCCACCGTGGGGTAGCCGGGCTCGACGTAGAGCGTCCAGCGGGTGTTCGGCGTGCCGTGCACCACCCTCGAGCGCCCGTCGGGGCCGGTGCTCGAGAGCACACACGGCGATACGCAGCTGATGTCCAGGCGGTGGAGCTTGCCACTCAGCTCGAGCGCGACGTCGGACGCGAAGGTCTTCGTCTCCGGGTCGTCCGGGTAACGCTCGAGCGCGAGCGCGGCGAGCGTCGCGGCGCGCGAGACCTGCTTGGCTTCACGGCGCGAGCGCATCGCCAGGCGAAGCGCCTTCGCGCTGGGAACGGCCTCGTCGGCCGACTCGAAGTGCGCGGCGGCCTCCTCGTACCTTCCGTCCTTGAAGGCCTTCGCGCCGGCCTCGAAGGACTCGGACGCGGCCTTGAGCTTGGCGGGATCGGCTTGGCCCGCTGCCGAAGGGCTCTGCGCGGAGGCTTCTGCGACCGGCGCCGCTGCCAGGCCGAGCGAGACGATCGCGGCCAGCGCGACCCGGAGCGCGAGGACCTGGCGACGGAGGGTTTTCATCGCGGAAAGATGCTGTCGCGGCGGGAGCGCCCCGTCAATCGTATCGCCCCAGGCGGCGCGCGTCTCGAGGGGGCGCTCGTCAGACCATCTCCAGGACTCGTCAGACCATCTCCAGGAAGAGGCGGTCGGGATCCTCGAGGAAGCCGATGATCTCGTACGCGAAGGCCGCGCCGACGTGGCCGTCGATGATGCGGTGATCGAAGGAGAGCGACAGGAGCATCACCTGCCCCACGACGATCTGGCCGTTCTTCACGACCGGACGCTCCTTGATCTTGTGCACCCCGAGGATGCCGACCTCGGGGAAGTTGAGCACGGGCGTGGCGAAGAGGCCGCCCTGCGCCCCGAGCGAGGTGATCGTGAAGGTCGAGCCCCCCAGATCCTCCGGCTTGAGCCGCATCTGCTTCGCGTCCTCGCCGAGGCGCTGGATGTCGCGAGCGACCTCCAGGATGCTCTTGCGATCGGCGTCGCGCACCACCGGCACGACGAGCCCGTGGTCGGTCGAGGCCGCGATGCCGATGTGCAGGCCCTTCTTCACGACGATCTCGCTCGTCGACTCGTCGAACGCGGAGTTGAGCGAGGGGTGCTTCTTCAGCGCCGCGACGACGGCCTTGAGGATGAACGGCAGGAAGGTGAGCTTGACGCCCGCCGCGTCGGCCGCGGGCCGCAGCCGGTCGCGCAGTGCGATGAGCGCGCTCGCGTCGCACTCCTCGACGAAGGTGAAGTGCGCCGCGGTGTGCTTGCTGCGGCTCATGCCCTCGAAGATGCGCTTGCGCACGCCGCGGAGCGCGATGCGCTCGTCGCCCTCGGCGGGCGCGATCGCCTGCGGGGCGCGCGCGGCCGGCGCGGCGGTGGAGGAGCCCGGCGCGGGCTGCGCGGCGGCCGACGGCTGCGCGGCGGCGGGCTGCGCGGGCGCCGCCGAGCCGCCTCCCTTGGCGGCGCGCACGTCGTCCTTGGTCACGCGCCCCATCGCGCCGCTCGGGGCGACGACGCGCAGATCCACGCCGAGCTCGCGGGCGAGCCGACGCGTCGCGGGCGTCGCGAGCGGCTTGTCGTTGAAGTAGGCGGTCGACTTCGCCGCCGCCGGCGCCGCCGCCGGCGCGGGCGCGCTGGCGAAGTGGCTCATGCCCGGCAGGTCTTCGCGGATGTCGCCCACGGCGGTGGCCGCCGGGCCGTCGTCCTTCTTCGCCAGCGGCTTCGCGGCCGCGGGCGCGGCGGGCGCCGACGAGCCGGCGGCCGCGCCTCCGCCCAGGTCGAAGACGACCAGCACGGAGTGCACCGGCACGACGCCGCCGACCGCGCCACGCGTCTCGACGATCTTGCCGGCCTTCGGCGAGGTGATCGTGACCGTGGCCTTGTCGGTCATGACCTCGACCATGGGCTGGTCTTCGGTGACGGTCTCGCCGGGCGTGACCAGCCACTTGACGATCTCGCCTTCGGTGACGCCCTCGCCGATGTCCGGGAGCTTGAACTCGTAGGTGCTCATACCATCCTCCTCGCCGACTCGGGCGTCAGTACTGCGCGGTCTCCACGACGGCCGGCAGGATCCGGTGCGAGAGCGGGAGGTACTCGTTCTCGAGCGTGTAGGGGAAGGGCGTGTCGAAGCCGGTGACGCGCTTCGGCGGCGCCTCGAGGTGGAGGAAGCACTTCTCGTTGATGAGCGCGACGATCTCGCCGCCGAGCCCGCAGCTCTTGGGCGCCTCGTGCACCACGACGACGCGGCCGGTCTTCTTCACCGACTCGATGATCGTGTCGATGTCGAGCGGCCAGAGCGTTCGCAGGTCGATGACCTCGCAGTCGACCCCTCGCTCGGCGGCCTTCTGCGCGGCGTCGAGCGCTTCGTAGAGCATCGCGCCCCAGGCCACGACCGTGACCTGCGAGCCCGGACGCACCACGGCGGCCTTGCCGAGCGGCACCGTGTAGTCTCCCTCGGGCACTTCGCCCTTGGCGGCGCGGTAGATGCGCTTGGGCTCGAAGAAGAGCACCGGGTCCGGATCGCGGATCGAGGCGAGCAGGAGGCCCTTCGCGTCGGCGGGGGTCGCCGGGCAGACGACCTTCAGGCCCGCGACGTGGATGAACTGCGCCTCGGGTGACTGCGAGTGGTAGTGGCCGCCGCGGATGCCGCCACCGACGGGCGTGCGGATGACGAGCTTCGACGGGTACTCACCGCCCGAGCGGTAGCGGTACTTCGCCAGCTCGCTCACGATCTGGTCGTAGGCGGGGAAGATGAAGTCGCCGAACTGGATCTCGGGCACGGGCACCAGACCGTAGAGCGCCATGCCGATCGCCGCGCCGATGATGCCTCCCTCGCTGAGCGGGGTGTCGATCACGCGGTCGTCGCCGAACTCCTCGTGCAGGCCCTGCGTGACTCGGAACACGCCGCCCACCTTGCGCGGCGCGGCCTCGTCCTCGTCCAGCTTGTCGG
>CALKVW010000212.1 GCA_938004785.1 uncultured Polyangiaceae bacterium | reverse complement strand
CCCATGCCGCCGGTGCCAGGGTCGGCGCCGCCGCCGCCGCCGCCACCGCCGCCCATGCCGCCGGCGCCAGCGTCGGCACCGCCGGCACCGCCGCCGCCCATGCCGCCGCCGCCCGTGTCGCCGCCGCCTACGTCGCCGCCACCTACGTCGCCGCCGCCCACGCCACCGCCGCCCGCATCGCCACCACCGCTGGCGTCGCCGCCTGCTCCGGTGGTGCTGCTCGTCGTGCCGCCGCCTTCACCGCCTCCAGACGACGAGCTCGAGGTGCTGCTCGTCGTCGAGGAGCTCGAAGTCGTGCTCGAGGAGCTGCTCGGCGCTCCGTCACTCGAGTCGTCGCCGCAGGCGGTGAGCAAGAGCCCCGACAGGAAGAGGCTCGTGAGCGGGGTGGAGCGCATCGGCTCAGCTCGGCACGGCGTAGCAGCAACCCGTCAAGCAGAACTGGTTGGTGCCGCATGGAGCCTGGCCGGGCAGGCCGCAGGCCTGTACGCCTGCCGGACACTGGCTGCCCGGATCGCCGCCGCCCTGGCCGTTTCCGCCCTGGCCGCCGCCGCCGCTCCCGGGGTTGCAGCCCGGATCGGGCAGCGGCTTTCCTACGCACACCTCGCAGGGGCCGCACTCGTTCAGGCAGCCTGCGACTTGGGTGCAGGGGTGGCAAGCGGTCGGGTCGGCCAACTTGTCCATCGTGCACTTGCCGAGGCCGTCGACTCCCTTGGAGTCGAGGAACACGGTCGTGGGAGCTCCAGGGATCGCGCAGCAGCCGAAGCAGTCGCAGCCATTCGGGGTGAGCGGTTTGCAGTAGCTCTCACACTGCGCCGACTGCTCGGCGAACATCTCACCGCAGGTCGCAGGCGAGGCCGGCGGCGTGGTGCTGTCGCCCGTGTAGGGACACTGCTTGCCGGGCTGGGGCTTCGGGTAGTAGCTCGGTGCGACCGAGAGCGGGTCGCAGCGGTGGTCCCAGTAGCAGTCGTCGTTGCCGGAGCCGCCGTCCGAGTCGAAGAAGCAGTCCATCTTGCAGCCAGACTGGTTGGCGCCGGGCACGTCCATCGCGAGGCTGCCCTCGGAGTTGTCGCAGGGGTGCAGACAGTCCGGGTCTTCCCAGTCGGTGAGGCCGTCGTTGTCGTTGTCGAGGCCGTCTGCGCACTGGTAGGTCTGGTTCTGGCACTTGGTGCCCACCGGCCAGCTCGAGATCGGGCCGCCTGCGCCCGCGCCGCCGCCCCCGGTTGCGCCCCCGCCGGTGCCCCCGCCGCCTTGCCCTGCGCCTCCCGTGCTGCTCGTCGTGCTCGCGCCGCCTTGGCCGGCGCCGCCCGAGGCAGAGGTCGTACTCGAGCCGGCGCCCGCGCCACCCGAGCCGGTGCTCGCGGCGTCGTCAGAGCAAGCGACGGCGCTGGCCACGAGCAGGACGCCAGCGCTCAGGGTGATCGTGGTTCGGGAGACGTTCATGGTACTTCGTCCTCCGCAGCTGGACGCTGCCGATGTCCTTCAGATGGAAGCACGTGGGGCCGAGCCGAGGGAACCGAGATCGGTTGCACCCGCTAAGATCGGGGCTCAGGTCGGGATCGCGTAACAGCAGCCGGTGTTGCAGAACTGGCCCACAGCGCAGGGATCCTGCCCGGGCAGGCCGCACTCCTGCACGCCGTCCGGGCACTGCTGACCGACCGGCGGGCTGCCACCCTGGCCCCCGCCGCCGGTGCCACCTTCGCAGCCCGGGTCCGGGAAGGGTTTGCCGATGCAGACCTCGCAGGGGTCGCAAGCGTTGAGGCAGCCGGCGACCTGCGTGCAGGGGTGGCACACGGTCGGGTCGTCGAGCTTGTCGATCGTGCACTTGCTCGTGCCGTTCGGCCCAGCCGAGTCGAGGAAGATCGGTGTGGGAGCGGTCGGGAAGACGCAGCAGCCGAAGCAGTCACAGCCGTTGGGCGTGAGCGGCTTGCAGTAGTTCTCACACTGGTCGGACTGCTCGGCGAACATCTGCCCACAGTTGGCGGGTGCGGCGGGCGGCGTCGCGTTCTCGCCGATGTAGTTGCACGCGCCACCTTCCTCGGGCTGGGGGTAGTGATCGGGATCGGTCGAGATCGGGTCGCAGCGGTGGTCCCAGTAGCAGTTGTCGTTGCCTGAGCCTCCGTCGGAGTCGAAGAAGCAGTCCATCTTGCAGGGCGCGTTGTTGGCGCCCGGCACCTCCATGGCGAGGCTGCCTTCGCCGTTGTCGCAGGGGTGCAGACAGTCGGGGTCGGCCCAGTCGACGAGGCCGTCGTCGTCGTTGTCGAGGCCGTCGGCGCACTCGTAGACCTTGCCCTGGCAGGTCGTGCCCACGGGCCAGCTGCCGTTGACGCCGCCTTCGCCGCCCGTGCCGTTGCCGCCCTGGGCGTTGCCACCGGCTGAAGTGCCGGCGCCGCCGGTGTTGCTACCGCCCGTCGAGGTGCCGGAGCTCGCGCCCGAGCCACCCGAGCCGGAGCTCGCGCTGTCGTCGGAGCACGCGAAGACCCCTCCGAGGAGGACGATGCTGGCGCTCAGGGTGAGGGTGATGCGGGACGAGCTCATGGGACGAGACCTCTCGGTGGAGTGTCGGCCGACAGTGACCGCAGCTTGAGGAGACCATGTGCCGTGAGGCATCGAAAGATTCCCCCAGCGTCGAGGCGCTCGATCGGTGCGCGGCGCGCCTACATCACGGCACCTGCGCAGGCGGCGTCGATCGACTCGTGAGGCTCAGGCCGCGTCGTCGACGCCGAGCGTGCGCGTGGTCGACGACTTGGGCACCGAGCCGACGTCGCCGCCGGTGCCCATGAGCTCGTCGAGGTGCGGCACCGTGAAGGCGTACCAGTGCTTCTCGTTCTTGAAGTGGTGCAGGCGGTGGTTGTGCTGCACGCGCTCGAGGTAGGCGCTCTTGGGTTTGTAGGGCGTGTGCGCGAGGTAGTGCGCGAGCTCGTAGGCGAGCGCGGCGAGCGTCATGCCGAGCATGCCCGTGACGGCCGACGCAGGCGTGGGTGCGACGAGCCACCAGAGCGCGAGGTTCACCGGCACGAGCGGCAACACCGTGCGCAAGGGCAGGAAGGTGCCCTCGAGCACCCAGGGGTGGCGGTGATGCCAGCGGTGCTTGCGCGCGAAGTAGGGGTCGACGCGCACGCCGAAGATCGTGCGCGGCTCGAGGTGCAACAGCGTGGCGTGGAGAAACCACTCCTGGAGCGGCCAGTAGACCGCGATCGCACCGAGCACGACGGCGTCCCAGATCGTCGGAGGGCCGAGCGTCGCGCGCGCGCCGATCAGCACGGCGGCCTTGGCGGCGAAGAGGCGCGGCGTGGGGAAGCGCGCGAAGAGGCGCAGCATGCCCGAGAGCGTGTCGGTGCCGTCGACCTTGCGAGCGTCGGTACGCGTCCGCGGCGCGACGTCGCTCAACACCTGGTCGTCGACAGCCTCTGGCTCGCGACTCTTCATACGCTGCTCCTCCCGAAGGTGACGAAGCCCACAGCGCGGGCGCGCTGCTCGACCAGGGTACCGGGCGGTGCTGACCGGCCGATAGGGTCAGCGGAGCGCGAAAGAGCGCGTGAGCTGCGCGGCGACGTGGTCCTTCGCGGGCCAGCCCCGCTCCCGCGCGAGCCAGAGCGGGCGCGGACGGTAGAGCACGGTGGCCGTCACCTTCGCTTCGGTGCAGCTCGGAGGGACCGCGAAGGCGTGCGAGCTCAGCGCCGTGCCCTGAGGCGGGATGCGGTTGTCGCTCGCGATGTCGACGGCGCGGTGCTGCGGCACCTGTCGACGACCCTCGGGATCGACGAGCACCCGAGCGAAGGCGTGGCCGGGCGCGCCTGCGAGCGCACGCGCGTCGGCGCCGTCGACGAAGCTCGCGGGCAGCGCCTCGGCGATGACGACGACGTCGCCGGGCTGCGCCATGAGCGCACGATCGGCGAGCACGGTGGCGCCGGTGACGCCGAGCACCGCGGCCTCGTCGACCGGCGCGAAGATCTCGAGGCCCTTCTCCTCGGGTGTGCGTTCGCTCGCGCCGAAATAGCCGACGCCCTCGTAGTCGTCGTAGAGGCCCGTCGGGCGCAACACACGCACACGCTGCCCCGCCGTGATGCCCGAGGGGGCGGTGGCGAAGACGAGCTCCTCGCTCGAGAGCGTGACGCTCGCGCCGACCACGCCGCGCGCGAGCGCTCCGCCGACGTCGCCGATCGTGTAGCCGTCGATCGCGCGCATGCGCTCGCCACATGCGTCGGTGTCGACCACCAGCAAGAGCGCGCGCATCGGCTCGCCGGTCGGCAGCGCGTGGCCGCAGCCCGAGTTGATGAGCGTCACCGCGACGTCGAGCCGGGCGCCCGTGACCGAGCCCGCGAGGCCCACGGTGAGGGCGCCGTCGAGCAGGCGGTTCGGCCCGTCGAGCGGGCCGCGGAAGGAGTGCGAGCGGTTGCGTGCGGGCGGCCGCGCGAAGCCGAAGGCGATGGAGGCGTCGTCGGGCGTCGCGATGTCCATGCTGTTGAGGGCCGTTGGCGACGGCGGCATGTGACAGAACTGGCAGGGGGTCGAGTCGGTGCCCCAGGCGCTGTCGCTCCACTCCTCGAAGGTGGAGTGGATCGGAGCAAGGCCGGCTGCTCCTGTTGGTGACAGCCCGCGCAGAGCTCCGCGGTCGCGAACTTCGGCTGCCAGGAGCCGCCCATGAAGACGAGCGGCACGTCGGGCAGCGGGCCGAACATCACCTGCCGCGTCGGGGCGCCGATCGTGTCGCCGAGCGTCTCGCGCGGGCGCTGCACGCGCAGGCGGCCGGCGGTGCCCGGCGGCAGCGAGAGATCGACGTCGGCGATCTTGTGGCAGGCGTCGCAGTGGTTGCCGAGCTCGTAGGCGAGCCCGCTGGCGTCGAGCAGATCGCGGCCGCCGAGCGGACCTTCGAGGCCGAGCGCGTGGCAGTCGGCGCAGGCGCCGAACTTCGCCGGCTTGGCGGCCGTGGGCAGCGCTGGGTCGTCGCAAGCGGCGCCGCTCTGTGAGCCGCAGGCGTTCAGATCCGGCAAGACGCCGCTGCCGACGTAACAGCGCGCGGTCGGAGCCCCGGGCGAGCCTGGCTGCGTGCCGGTGCGCCAGGTGCCGCCGAGGCTCGCGCAGGCCGCGGCGCTGGTCGCCGACGAGGCGACGCCGGCGTAGAGGTCTTGCACGAGCGGGTTCTTCGTCGCCCGGGCGTGCGCCGACTCGCGGAACTCGGCGACGAAGCTCGTGTGGCAGTGGCCGCAGACCTCGGTCGAGCCATCGGCGATGGGGTCGCCCACGCCGGGGTGGCCGTAGTCGTAGCCGAGCGCGTTGTCGGGCTGGGCGATGCCGTACAAGCGCAGCACGATCGGCTCCGCCGGCACCGCATCGAAGGAGAGGCCCGCGCTGCGCCAGCCGACCTTGGCAGCGACGATCGTAGGTTCACCAACGACCGTGAGATCCAGCTCCAACTCGAAGCTGCCGTCGACGCCCGTGACCACGGGCTCCGGGCCGACCGGGTTGCCACCGCCGGGGTAGCGCCCGCCCGCCTGCATGACGAGCGCGCCCTCGACGGGGCGCTCGCCGTCGGTCACGGTCCCGCGCACGGTGAAGCGCTCCGGCAGCGGGCCGCTCGTGGTCGACACGGCCTGCACCGAAGTGCTGCTCGTCGTGAGCGCGCCGCCGGCGCCGCCCGCGCCCGGCCCAGCGCCGTCGTCGCCGCAGGCGACGGGGGCGAGCGCCGCCAAGAGCAGCGCGGCGAGCGTCGCAGCCGTCGCCGTGTGCGTCGAGCGTCTCGTCGTGCCGGGTCCCATCGCCTCACTCCGTGATACGCGTGCTACACCCCTCGGGCAAGGCGACCCCATGGACACGAAGCTCTTCGTCTCGACCTTCTTCCTCGTGTTCGTCGCCGAGCTCGGCGACAAGACGCAGCTCTCCACGCTCACCCTGGCAGCGAACGCCTCGAGCAGGTGGGTCGTGTTCTTCGCGTCGGCGTCGGCGCTCGTCGCCTCGTCGGCGATCGCGGTGCTCGTCGGCGAGGGGCTCGCCAGGCTGGTGCCGCCCGTCTGGATCCAGCGCGTGGCCGGCGTGCTCTTCCTCGGCTTCGGCGCCTACACGCTGTGGCAGTCGATGCGCGCCTGAGGCTCTGGTCACCGTGAGCAAGCTGGCCGATTCGAGCGAGATCCGCGCGCTGCTCGGGCCGACGAACACCGGCAAGACGCACCGCGCGATCGAGCGCATGCTCGAGCACGAGAGCGGCATGATCGGCCTGCCGCTGCGCTTGCTCGCGCGCGAGGTCTACGAGCGGGTGTCGACGCGCGTCGGCGAGAACCAGGTGGCGCTCGTCACCGGCGAAGAGAAGCGCATCCCCAAGCGGCCTCGCTACTGGGTCGCGACCGTCGAGGCGATGCCGCTCGATCGCGAGGTCGACTTCCTGGCCGTCGACGAGATCCAGCTCGCCGCGCACCCCGAGCGCGGGCACGTCTTCACCGATCGCCTGCTCCACGCGCGCGGCCTCGAGGAGACCTGGCTGCTCGGCGCGGCCACGATGAAGCCGCTCGTCTCGGAGCTGGTGCCGACCGCGAGCTTCGTCGAGCACCCGCGCCTCTCGAGCCTGCGCTGGGTCGGCGCGACGAAGCTCAGCGCCTTGCCCCCTCGCAGCGCGGTGGTGGCCTTCTCGATGTCGCGCGTGATCGAGCTCGCCGAGCGCATCCGCGCGAAGCGAGGCGGCGCGGCCGTCGTCGTGGGCGCGCTCTCGCCGCGCGCGCGCAACGCTCAGGTCGCGATGTACCAGGCCGGTGAGGTCGACCACCTCGTCGCGACCGACGCCATCGGCATGGGGCTGAACCTCGACCTCGACCACGTCGCCTTCGCCGATCTACGAAAGTACGACGGCCGCGAGGCGCGACCGCTCGACGCCTCGGAGATCGCGCAGGTCGCAGGTCGCGCTGGGCGCTACACGCGCGACGGCAGCTTCGGCACGCTCGCGCCGCTCCCGCCGCTCGGCGAGTCCATGGTGCGCGCGCTCGAGGCGCACGAGCTGCCTCCGGTGCGCAGGCTCTCGTGGCGCAACGCCGAGCTCGACCTCGACAGCGCCGAGGGGCTCGTCGCTTCGCTGCGCGCGCCGCCCTCGAGGCGTGCGCTGAGCCGCGTCGAGTATGCCGAGGATCAGGCCGCGCTCGAGGCGCTCTTGCGCCGGCCCGAGGTGCGCGCGCGCGCGCTGCGTGGGCCCGAGATCGCCTTGCTCTGGGCCGTCGCGCAGATCCCCGACTACCGGCAGCTCCTCTTCGAAGACCACGTCGCCTTCCTCGCGCGCCTCTACCTCGAGTTGGTCGAGAGGGGCCGCGTCGACGAGGCCTGGATGCTCGAGGCGCTCGACCGCGTCGCGCGCTCGCCGAGCGACGTCGACTCGCTCATGGCGCGCGTCGCCGAGCTGCGCCTCTACAGCTACGTCGCGCACCAGGGCGACTGGGTCGAGGCCTCGAGCGGAGCGCGCGAGCGCGCGGTCGAGGTCGAGGACCAGCTGAGCGACGCGCTCCACGAGGCGCTCGTGCTGCGCTTCGTCGATCGCAGCGCGCGCCTGCCACGCGGGCCGCGCCCCTCTCGCTCGCAGCCCGGCGCCGCGAAGGCTCCACCCGCGCGTGGCTCGGCCCCCAAGGCAGCCCCTTCGTCGCCCTTCGCGGTGCTCGCCTCGATGCGCGACGCCATGGCGCCGGCGGGGGCCATGACGCGCTCGGGCTCCGCGAGCGATCCCATCGAGCGCGCGATCGAGGCCTCCTTCGACGAGCTCGAGGTCGACGCTTCGGGGCGCATCTGCTTCGAGGGCACCGTGCTCGCGCGCTTCACCTCCGGCCGCGAGCTCTGCGCGCCCGAGCTCGCCGTGCTGCTCGACCTCGACGCGGGCGCGCGCTCGCGGCTCACGCGCCGCCTCGTCGCTTTCGGGCGCGATCTCGTGAACGAGCTCGTCGGGCCGCTGCGCGAGCTCGCGCCCTCGCTCGGACCGGCTGGGCGTGGGCTCGTGCACGCGCTCTCGAGTCGCCTGGGCTCGCTGCTCGCGGGCGAGCTCCGGCCGCAGCTCGACGCGCTCGACGCCGGCGATCGCGCGGCGCTCGAGCGCGTCGGCGTCTACTTCGGACAGGCTGCGGTCTACCTGCCTTCGCTGCTCAAGCCGCTGAACGTCACGCGCCGCGCGGCGCTCGCGAGCGGCCTCTACGGCGGGCGCGACCTGCCGCGCTGGCCCTCCGGCGCCGAGGCCTCGGTCGCCCCCCGCCGCGACGTCGAGCCCGCGCTCTACGCCGCGGTGGGCTACCTCGTGGTCGAGGGCCGCGCCTACCGCGCCGACCTCGTCGAGCGCGTCGCGGGGCGCATCGCGCGCGCCGAGCTCGGCGAGGCCGACGACGCGAAGATCGCAGGCTGGCTCGGCTGCAAGCTCGACGAGGCGCGCCGCTTCCGGCTCGCCTTCGCCCCTCCTGCCGAGACCGCCCCCGAGCCGGCTCTCGAGGCCGCCGAAGCGGAGCGAGGCTGAGCGACGGCGGAGCGCGGCTGAGCGACTCCGCGCCCCCCTGCTTGGAGCAGCTCCGGGTCCGTGTAACCCTCTTCCGGTCATGCGCCGAGCCGAGCTCGGCCCTGGCCCTGCCGAGGTCCACATGCGTTCGTCGTCGAAGAAGCTCGCCCTGCCGCTGCTGTTCTCGTTCGCCGCCCTCGCGGCTTGCTCCGGCGAAGATCCGGCGACGAGCGCGGAGCAGAGCTACACCGAGTTCCGCTGCACGAGCGTCGAGGCCGAGCCGGGCAGCCCGCGGGTGTACTTCGCGCCCTTCGACGAGGCCGAGCTCGAGGCGCTCTGCCTGCTCGACCGCGCCAAGGAGGAGGTGTTGGTCGCGCAGTACAACATCCGCAACCAGAGCTACCTCGACAAGCTCGTCGAGCTGAAGAACCGCGGCGTGACCGTGCGTGTCGCCGTCGACGAAGCGAACTCGAAGAACGAGTGGAACGTCGGCGACGACTTCCTCGAGCAGAACGGCATCGAGATCCTGCGCACGGACTCGGCCAAGGGTGGCCTCATGCACCTCAAGGTCAGCGTCGTCGATCAGAAGTGGGTGATGACGGGCAGCTTCAACTGGAACGAGACGGCCTCGCTCGCGAACGACGAGAACATGATCGTCTTCGCCGATCCGGAGCTCGTCGAGGTCTACCGCAACCACACGCTCGATCTGCTCGATCAGGCGAGCTCGCGCGTCGAGAGCACCGGCGACCCAGCGAGCTTCTTGCTCTTCGTGCCCGAGCAGTCCGCGGAGAAGGCCATCGTCGATCGCATCAAGGCCGCGACCACGAGCGTCGACGTCGCGATGTTCACCTTCACGAGCAAGCCGATCGCGACCGCGATGGCCGCTGCGGCGCAGCGCGGTGTGCGGGTGCGCGCCGTGCTCGAGCGCAAGCAGCTCGGCGCTGGCGCGATCGCCAAGCAGATCGAACAAGCCGGAGGCGAGGTGATCCGCGCGGCGAACCGCGTCGGCGCCTTCTCGGCGATGCACCAGAAGTACGCCGTCATCGACGGATCGATCGTCATCACCGGCGCCACCAACTGGACGAGGGCCGGCACCTTCACCAACGACGAAGACCTCGTGATCCTCACGAACGAAGACACGGCGCGCGAGTACACGAAGAACTTCGCCGACCTGCTCCACGTCTACGACCGCCAGGACGATCCGGAGGCGCCGACCGCGAAGGACAGCGGCGTGCTCTTCAACGCGATCTTCGACGGCACGAAGCTCGGTGATCGCATGGTCGTCACCGGCAACCACCCGGCGCTCGGTGGCTGGGACCCGTGGCGCGGCGCCGAGCTCGAGACCTCGGAGACGCTCTTCCCGAGCTGGACTGCGAACGCGAAGCTGCCCGCGGGTGGGCGCGTCGAGTACAAGTTCGTCGTCATCCGCGGCGACGGCCGCGTCGAGTGGGAGCCCGGGCCGAACCGCGTGCTCGAGCTGCCCGAGAGTGGTCGCAGCGTCGTGATCACCGGTCCTTACGGCGACACCTCGAAGTCGACGACGCCCGCGGACAACTGATCGTGGCAGGGCTCCGCTTCGACCGCGTCGCGCTCGCTTCGCTCTTCGCGCTCGCCGCTTGTGGCGACGACGTCGCGACCACGGGGCCTTCGACGAGCTCTGCGGGCGGCGGTTCGAGCACGTCGAGCAGCGCTTCGGGCGGAGGTGGCGCGGGTGGAGGCGGTGCGGGTGGTGCAGCGAGCAGCTCGACGAGCGGTGCGGGCGGCGGCGATCTCGGCTGGCCCTTCGCCGACGAGCTCCCCCAGCCCTGCGCGCCGCTGCCCTCCTCGAGCGGCGGCGCAGCTTGGGCGGGCTGGGCGAACCTGCAGTTCCCCGCCTCGCTCGTGGGCACGATCGGCCAGGCGAGCTCGCCCATCTACGGGCGCGTCTACCAGGCGGGTACGACGCCGCTCGTAGGCCAGGCGCCGGGCTTCGAGGCCCAGCTGCTCGTCGGCCCGCTCGGCGCGCTGCCCGACGGCGAGGCGCGCTGCTTCACCGCCGTGAACGCGAGCTTCAACGTCGATGCCGGCAACGACGACGAGTGGCAGGCGAGCCTCGTGCCCGAGCGCGCGGGCCTCTACGGCATGTACTACCGCTTCCGCCCGAGCGGCGGCGCCTACCGCTACGGCGATCTGAACGGCAGCGACGACGGCGTCTCCGTCGAGCAGGCCGCCGTGCTCGACGTCGGCGGCGCCGCGCCCGCGCCGCTCGTCGTCGCGACGCTCAACCTGCGCTGCCGGCTCGACGACTGGCCCGCCCGCAAGCCGCTCGTCGTCGCGGCGCTCGCGCGCATCGATCCCGACGTCGTCGCCCTGCAGGAAGACTGCCTCGACACCGACGGCGCGCAGGCAGCCGTGATCGCCGCCGAGCTCGGCGCCTACACGCGCCGCGGCTACGAGCACCGACGCGTGACGACGCACCTCGCAGGCTCCGGCAACGAGAGCTTCGAGGAAGGCATCGCCGTGCTGAGCGCGCACCGCATCGGCGCGACGCGTGTGCTCGATCTCCCCTACGCGAACTTCCCGCGCAAGGCGCTCGCCGTCGAGCTCGTCGTGCGCGGCAAGCCGCTGCGCTTCTACACGACGCACTTCGACTACGGCACGGCCAACGCCGCCGTGCGCAAGGCCTCCGCCGAGGCGATCCTCGCCGACCTGCCGAGCGGCGTGACCGCGATCGTCGCCGGCGATCTCAACGCCGAGCCGAGCGCGCCCGGCCCGACCGAGCTCGCCGCCGCGCTCGGCGACGCGTGGTCGCTCGCCAATCCGTCGCAGCTCGGCCTCACGATGCCGGCCTCCGGGCCCACGCGCCGCATCGACTACGTCTACGCGTCGAGCTCCCTCGCACCGCTCGGCGCGCGCCTGCTCGACGACGCCTCAGCGGGCATATGGCTGAGCGATCATCTCGGTGTGGCAGCGGTCTTCGACTGGTGAGCGAGCTTCTCGTTCGGCAGGTAGATGCGGAACGCTCCGATCTGCGCGCCGAGATCGTAGCGGAGGTCGAGCCACTCGGCGGTGCGTGGGCACCAGGTCTCGAGATCTTCGCGCGCGTCGCGTGAGCCCATCGTGGGTGAGACGTCGATGAGCACGAAGGCCGCGGGAGGCGCGGCCTCGAGGCGCGCGAGCAGGTCGTCTTCGTGGCGCTCGCGGATGGCGAGGATCACCTCGCGCTGCGCTTCGTTCGGCTGGAGGTCCTCGCCGCCACGCAGGGCTGCGCTCGGGCTCAGATCGTAGGAGTAGATGTACGGCGTCGCGCTGCGCCGCTTCGCGAGATGGAGCAGGTACGGGTCCATGCCGTAGGTCTGCACACGCGCGTTGCTCGGCGTGTTCGCCTGGAGGAAGGCCGCGGCGCGCCGCATGTCGAGCGGGTAGAAGTCCCACTGAGGGAAGCGCGCGAAGTAGGCTTCGCCCTGCCGCGCTTCGGGCGCGCCGAAGAGCTCTGCGAGCTCGGGGTGCATCGCGTGCGGCGAGTGATCGAGGTCGTGCTTCGCGACTCCCAGGAGCGCGAGCAGCGCGCCGAGCGCAGGTGCGGCGTAGCGCAAGATGCGCCGAGGCTCCTGGCTCCACGACTCCACGGCCCACACGGCGAGAAGCAGGAGCTGGAGCCTCACGGCGAGCGTGATCGTGTGGTGGTGGTAGTCGAAGCCCTTGCGCTGCGCGATCATCGCCCCGATAGCGCCGAGCGGCAGCAGCGCGATCGCGAGCGCGCGCCCCGGCATGAGCTTCGCGCCGATCAGCACGAGCAGGACCGCGCTGCCACCGACGCCCGCCCAGAGCTCGTGGGCGCGCCGGTTCGCGCCGAAGAACCACGCGAGCGGCTGCGGCCAGATGAAGCGGTACATCGCAGGCACGTCGTACGCCGAGGTGCGCAGGAAGGCCTCGAGGTCGCCGAAGCTCGCGAGCATCGCGAGCAAGAGCCCCCCGCCGAGCCCGAGGCCGAGCGTGAGCCAGACGAAGCGCCCGCCGCGACCGAGACCGCTCGGCCTCTCGGCGAGCGCGGCCGCGGCGATGACCGCGCCCGCGACGAGGAAGGTCGGCTTGCCGAAGATCGGGATGGCTGCGAAGAAGCCTGCCAGGCCGAGCGCGAGGCGCTGGCGCTTCTGCTCGTCGCCGAGCTCGTCGCCCTGGAAGCTCGCGAGGCCGTAGAGCGCTGCGGCGAGCGCGAGCATCACGAACCAGTCTGCGAAGCTCTCGCGCTGCGCGGAGTGCCACCAGTCGTAGTGGAGGTACTGCGCGCCGAGCACCGCGACCGCCGCCGCGCCCCAGGCCACGCGCGCGCCGAGCGAGGGGCGCGGGGTACGCGAGCCACGCGGGCTCGCGATGCCGGGCAGCGCGCTTCCGAGCACGAAGGCGCAGATCGCACCCACGGCGAGCTCGAGCGTGCGGAAGCGCGTCTCCTCTTCGGCGCCGAGCCAGATGAAGGCCGCGTGCACGAAGCCCGTGAGCGGTCCGTTCACGTCGCGTACGTCGCGGTAGAGCACCTCTCCCTGCAGCAAGGACCAGCCGACGTAATGAAAGATGCCCTGATCGCGGCCGAAAGGTGAGAGCGCCGCGATCTCGGCGAGCGGGATCACGCGCGGCAGCAGCACGGCTGCGACGAGCAGCGCGACGGCGACCGGCGCGGCTCGAGAGAGGCGCCCGAGCCAGGGCGAGGGCGCGTGCATCTCAGCGCTGCGAGCTGGGGCCACCGTCGCGCCGCGCCACGAGCACGACGTGCGGGTAGGGCAAGACGTCCGAGACGCGCACGACGCGCGTCGAGAGGCCGAGCGCTTCGAGCTCGTCGGCCCAGTCGTGGTGGTGCCGGTAGGCGAGCGGCTCGTCGAAGCCGACCATCACGCGGTCGAGGATCTCGGTGAACTTGAGCTTGAAGGCCGAGTCGGTGGTGATGTCCTTCACGATCAGCACGCCACCCGGCGCGAGCAGGCTCACGAGGTGCTCGAGCATCGGCCGCTGGTGCTCGGGCGCCACGTGGTGGAGCACGTCGAGCACGACGATGCCGTCGAAGGGCCCCTCGACGCCCGAGGCCTCGACGGTGCCCACGTGGTATTCGTTGCGCTCGAGCCCGAGCTTGCGCTTCACCTCGCGCGCGACCTCGACGCGCCGCTCGGAGATGTCGACGCCGACGATCGAGCGCTGGGGCGCGACGAGCGAGAAGTAGGAGCTCCACAGGCCGAAGCCGCAGCCCACGTCGAGCACGCGCCCGGCCTCGGGCAAGGCGAGGTCGAGGATCGTGAGCAGCTTGTGGCGCAGGATCGCGAAGCGGATGACCGCGTAGGCACGCTCGATGGGCGGCAGCGCCATGGCCACGCGCGCGATCGCCTCGCCCGGGTCGTGCCCCGCGAGCTCCCGCGCGGAGCCTCTACGTGGCGGGTCTTGCCGTCGCTCGCTCATGCTCGCGCTGAGGTGCTCGCATCCTGCCGCAGCGTCAAGCACGCCACGGCGCGGCGGGCCTCGACCGCGCTCCACGCGTGCGTGGCGTGTTCCTTCGCGCCGACCTTCCGGCCGCGATCTGGATCACTACCGATCCATGGTGGCTTCGTATCCTACCCACCCTCACCTGGGCCTACGCGTGCCACGCGGGCAAGGATTCCAAGCACTTGGCCCCGCGCCGCGCCTTGGCCCGGGCCGTGCTTGATGGGTCGGCATGCGAACCCGCCAGCTGCTCCTCCGCTCGATGCTCGCGCTCTCGACCCTCGGCTTCTTCGGCTGCGAGATGGGCCCGGAGACGGACTCGAACACCGAGGACATCACCAACCCAGCGCAGGGCGACGTGCGCAGGCAGGCGATCGGCAACTGCTGGCTCTACGCCACGGCGAGCTGGGCCGAGCACATGCACATCATGGCCACGGAGGAGAAGAAGCAGCTCTCGCAGAGCTACTGGACCTTCTGGCACTGGTACGACGAGGTGCAGACCGGTTGGGGCAGCGAGATCCAGACGGGCGGCAGCACCTGGGTCGCGAACGAGATCATCCGTGAGCGCGGCCTCATGTTCGAGGCCGATTTCGTGCCGGAAGACGCCGTGAGCGAGATGTCGTCGCGCCAGGCGAGCGCGCTCGCGAAGATGAACCAGGAGATGAAGGACGGCCGCCTCGCGACGAGCTCGGCGCGTAGGAACAAGAAGCTCGTGATGCAGGTGCTCGTCGAGGCCTGGCAGCTCGAGCCCGAGATCGCCGAGCAGCTCGTGAAGGTCTTCGGCGAGGACGGCGCGCGCACCTTCGCGGGCAGCGCCGAGAGCGAGGGCACGAACATCCTCGGGCCGCACGAGTACGAGGTCGCCTACCCCGAGCGCAAGACCGACCCGAGCCGCGCCACGTGGAAGACCACGACGCTCGACGTCGCCATCGCCGAGCACCGCACCGCGAGCTACCCGCGCGACGAGGCCGGCCGCCGCAGCTTCCAGATCCGCATGCAGAAGGTGCTGCACGACGGCGCCGCGCCGGTCGTCACCTGGAACGTCGACTTCAACGCCATGGAGAGCTCCGACCCCGAGCTCATGGGTTCGTTCAACCTGACGACGCTGAAGCGCGCGGGTGGCCCGGGGCGTCAGGGCGGGCACATGACCGTGCTGCACGACTACCAGATCCAGACCGAGCAGTTCGGCCTGCTCGAGGCCGGCGTCACGCTCGACCCGGAGAACCCCGACGACGCCGCGAAGCTCGAGGCCGCGCTGCTCCCGTCGAGCAAGCTGCAGTTCTTCCGCATCAAGAACTCCTGGGGCGCCTTCCGCCCCGACCGCGGCAACGCCCCCGGCATGCCCGGCTACCACGACCTCTACGCCGACTACATGAACGGCCCCATCGCCTGGTGCCCCAGCGTCGAGGGCACGAAGAACGAGCAGAACTGCCGCAGCACCACGACGCCCTTCCGCGACGTGCTCATGCCGCCGGGCTACTGATCGCGCGCTCGCCGGCTCGGGCCGGTGCGGAGCAGAGAGGGAGGCGGAGCTCGACGAGCAGACCGCCTCCCTCGGCGTTTCGGGCGAGCGTGGAGCCCTGGTGCAGCGCCACCGCGCCTTGGGTGATCGCGAGGCCGATGCCCGCGCCTCCACCGTGGCCGCGCGCGCGGTCGTCGGCGACGCGGTAGAAGGGCTCGAAGAGCTTGCCGAGCGCCTCCTCGGGCACACCCGGGCCGTGGTCGCGCACCCGGAGGCGAGCCTCGGCGCCGATCGCGTCGAGGCGCACCTCGACGCTCGAGCCCTCGGTCGTGAAGCGCACCGCGTTGCGCAGCACGTTCTCGACCGCGCGTCGGAGCAGCTCCTCGTTGCCGTCGACGGCGAACGCGCCGTCACGCTCGAGCGCGACGCTCACGCGGCGCGACTCCGCCTCGAAGGCGACGTCGGCCACGACCTCGTCGACGAGACCACCGAGCTCGATGCGTTCGACACCCTCGAGGCTTACCTTCGACTCGAGGCGGCTCAAGGTGAGAAGCTCACCGATCATCACCGCGAGCCGATCGCTCTCGCGTGCGATGCGGTCGAGCGCAGGCTCGAGCTCGGGCGTCGCCTTGCGCCGGAGGAGCTCGAGCGCGAGCCCGAGCCTCGCGAGCGGCGAGCGCAGCTCGTGCGAGACGTCGCGCAGCAGGCGGCGCTGAGCGTCGAGCAGCTCGTCGACGCGCTCGGCCATGCGGTCCATGTCCTCGCCGAGCGCACGCGTCTCGGCGTCGGCGTGGCGCAGCTCCGGGGCGACGCGCACGGACAGATCGCCGTCGGCGAGGCGCTCGGTGGCGCGCCTCAGCGTGCGCAGTGGCCGTGAGAGGTAGCGCGCGAGCAGCACGGACACGAGCCCGGAGACCAGCACGATGGCGAGCAGCCTGTAGGGGAGCGTCTCGGGGGTGAAGAAGATGAACCAGCGCGAGGGACGTGGCTGCCTACCCACCACGACGTGCCGGCCCGCCGCCGGATGATCGAGCACGACCGCCGCGAGCTCCTCGCGGGGCGCGGCGCTCGACACCGAGGCACCCCGCTCGGTCGCCTCCCGCGCGAGCTCGGACGCGCCCTCGAAGGGCTCGCCGAGCACGAGCGCGCCGTCTCGGTAGACGGCCACGCGCTGGTCGCGCCGGTCGAGCGGCTCGAGCAGCGCGGCGCAGCGCGCCGCCTCGGAGGGCGCGTCGCCCAGGCAGTCGAGCGCCTCGAGGCCGCGCAGGCGCGCATTGCGCTCGGTGACCGCGTGGCGCGGTCCGAACTGCGCGGGGAAGGCCCAGGCGTGGATGAGCGCGAAGAGACCGAGCAGCACGGCCATCGCGAGCCAGAGCGACAAGAGCAGGCGCACGAAGAGGCTGCGCATCGCTCAGTCCTCGCGCGCGAGCAGGTAGCCCGAGCCCCGGATGGTCTTGATGCGCTCGTCACCCGAGCGCAGCGCGCCGAGCTTCTTGCGCAGGTTGCTCACGTGCATGTCGATCGCGCGGTCGAAGGGGCTCAGCCTGCGACCGAGCACGAGCTTCGTGAGCTCCTCGCGCGAGACGACCGTGCCGGCGCTCTTCGCGAGCAGCTCGAGCAGATCGAACTCGGCGGTCGTGAGCTTGAGCTCGCGGCCGGCGAGCTTCGCGGAGCGCGAGCGGGGGTGGATCTCGAGATCGCCCAGCACCGTGGTCGCGCTCCCGGCCTCCTCGGGTGGTGCCTGCGCGGCGAGCGCGCGGCGGTGGAGCGCACGCACGCGCGCGATGAGCTCACGCGGGTTGAAGGGCTTCGGCAGGTAGTCGTCGGCGCCCATCTCCAGGCCGACGATGCGGTCGACGTCGTCGCCGCGCGCGGTGAGCATGAGCACGGGGAGCATCGAGGTCTTGCGCAGGCGCGTGAGCACCTCGAAGCCGTTCAGCCCGGGCAGCATCACGTCGAGCACGACGAGCGAAGGCGCGCCCTCGAGCGCGCGCGTGAGGCCCGTCTGGCCGTCGGGCGCGTGCTCGACCTCGTAGCCCTCCTGAGCGAAGAGCTCCGAGAGCAGCTCGCCGAGCTCGGCGTCGTCGTCGATGACGAGGATCTTCGCAGCGCCACCCATCGGGAGAGAGCCTAGCCCAGCTCCTGCGCCACGCGCTGTCGAGGCTCGTCAGCCCGCGCTTGACGAATCCTTACACGAAGCCGACTCCTCTCGACGTACGGGCGCCTACCTTGCGCTCGATGCTTCGATCGATCCTGCGCACGAAGGCGATGCCGTGGCTCTGCGCGCTCGCGCTCGCCGCCTCCGCCAGCACGGCTTCCGCAGAGACGCTCACGCCGGAGCGCGCGCTCGAGCGCGCCGCTCTGCAGAGCCCGACCCTGCGCGCCGCGCTCCACGACGTGACGGCCGCGCAGGCCTCACTCGAGGCCGAGGCCGACGCGCGCGTGCCGGTCTTCACGGCGAGCGGCACCGGCCAATACAACGAGAGCTTCGGCGGCGCGTCCTCGGGCGTCGTGCGCAATACGAGCGAGCAGATCGTCGGCAAGGCCGCCGTCGCGTACACGACCGACATCGGCACCTCCCTCGAGGTCGGCGTGGAGTCGAGCGTCTCGTGGCGCACGACGAACATCACCGCGGCGACCACGCAGACGGTCACCGTGGGCCCGAACTACAGCGCCAGTCTCTACGCGACGGCGCGGCAGCCGCTCCTTCGCGGCGCGGGCACCGACGGCGTGCTCGCCTCGCAGCGCCAGGCGGAGGCGAGCCTGCACCAGGCCGAGAGGCAGCGCGACAACACCGCCAGCCAGACGGCCTTCGACGTGCTCGGCGCCTACTGGGAGCTCTGGTACGCCGAGCAGGCCGTCGAGGTGCAGGAGCGCGGGCTCGAGGTGGCGAAGCAACAGCTGCGCGACGCCGAGACCAAGGCGAACCAGCTCGGCACGGGCGCGAAGGTCGACGCGCTGCAGTTCGCGACCTCGGTGGCCCAGATCCAGGACACGCTCTCGCAGGCGCGCGCGACCCGCGCCTCCCGCGCGCTCGAGCTCGGGCGCTTGCTCGGCGTCACCGGCCCGGAGGCGCTCGCGCTCTCGGCGACGACGAGCCCACCGGAGGGCGCGGGCCCACCGCTCGACGTGCAGCGCTTGCAGAGCGCGCTCGAGGAGCGCTCGCTCGAGCTCGCCGCGATGCGCGCCGAGATGCAGGCCACCATCGCGAGGCTCGAGGCTGCGAACGACGCCGATCAGCTCAGGCTCGACGCCTTCGTCACGGGCACGATGGGCGGGCTCTGGGCGAACGACGAGCTGCCGGGCCTGCGGCTCCCGGGTGGGCGCCCGGCCTTCGGGGTCTACGGCGGGCTCGAGCTCGAGCTGCCGCTCGGTGACAACCGCGCGCGAGGCGACGCCGCGCGCGCGAGGGCGCAGCTCGAGGCGGCGCGGGCGCGTTACCAGGCGCGCATCGACGCCATCGAGGCGCAGGTGGGATCGCTCAGCGTGGGTCTGCGCGCGGCGATCGAGCAGGTGAACCTCGCCGAGCAGACGGCGGACATCGCGGCCAGGCTCGCCGAAGCGGAGCGGCAGCGGCTCGAGCTCGGCACCGGCCAACCGAGCGAGATCGTACGCGCCGAGCAGACGCATCGCGAGGCCGAGCTGCGCAAGCTGCGCGCGATCGTGGACCTGATGAGCCGACGCCTCGAGCTCGAGCACGCCGCCGGTGCGCTGCTCGAGCGCGTGGGCGGGCAGCTCGCGAGGAGGCCGTCGTGAAGGCGAAGACGAAGAAGGGAGGCCTCGTGGTGGCGCTGGTGCTCGCCCTCGCGGCGGGTGGCGCCGGTGGCGCGTACTACTACCACGGCGCGGCCGTGAAGCAGGCCGCGCCAGCGGGCGAGACGCTGACGATCACGCCGGGGGATCTCGTCGAGACCGCGGCAGCCTCCGGCAAGATCGAGCCGCACGTCCAGGTCGAGGTGAAGTCGCGGACCTCGGGAGAGATCGTCGAGCTCCTCGCGAAGGAGGGCGACGTCGTCGAGCAGGGGCAGCTCCTCTTGCGCCTCGACCCGACCGACGCCGAGCGCAACCTCGCCGACGCCAAGGTGGCGCTCGAGCGTGTGCGCGCCGATCTCGCGGCTGCGCAGGCGCAGCTCGTCGTCACGGATCTCGAGAAGAAGAACAGCGCCGTGAGCGAGGAGCTCGCGAAGAAGAGCCTCGAGGCGGGCCTCGGCACGCCGGACGCGGTGCGCACGAGCGAGCACGCCGCCCGTGTCGCGTCGGCGAACCATACGCTCAGGGCCGCGCAGCTCGCGGCCTCGCGCACGCAGCTCCGTACCGCGGAGCTCGCCGTGCAAGACGCAGAGCTGCGCCTGAAGGAGACGAAGATCTTCGCGCCCATGTCCGGGACCGTGCTCGACGTACCCGTCGAGAAGGGCACGATCATCGCGTCGGCGCTCACCAACGTGAGCGGCGGCACGACCGTGATGACCATCGCCGACCTCTCGGACCTGCGCATCATCGCGCAGATCGACGAAGCCCAGGTCGGCAAGGTGCTCGTCGGACAAAAGGCGGACATCCGCGTCGACGCTTACCCGGAGCGCGTATTCCGAGGCGAGGTCGGGCGCGTGAGCCCGCTCGGCGTGGAGAACGCGAGCGTCGTCACCTTCGACGTGGAGATCGTCGTGAAGGACGAGCAGATCGCGCTCTTGCGCTCCGGCATGAGCGCCGACGTCGAGATCACGACCTCCAAGCACGAGGGTGTGCTGCTGGTGCCGCTCGCGGCGATCCAATCGTCCGGGCCCGCGCGCTTCGTGACGCTCGCGAGCGGAGAGCGGCGCAAGATCAAGACCGGCGCGAGCGACGGCGCGCAGCTGGTCGTGCTCGAGGGGCTCGCGGCCGGCGACGTGATCCTCGCCAGCGCCCCCGTGTCGGCGCCCGCGGGAGCGCCGGGAGGTCCGGGGCAGAGCGGTCAACGCTCGAGCAGCGGCAACGTGATGCGCTCGATGGGCGGCGGCATGGGCCGACCGCCGGGAGGGAGGTGAGCCATGCCGCCCACGCTCGACGTGCAGAGACTCGAGAAGGTCTACGACGGAGGCAGCGCCGAGCTCGCCGTGCGCGCCGTCGACGGCATCTCCTTCACCGTGCAGCGCGGGGAGTCGACCTCGATCATCGGCCCCTCGGGCTGTGGCAAGTCGACCCTGCTCAACATCCTCGGCTGCCTCGATCGACCGACGGCGGGGCGCTACCTGCTCGACGGGCGCGACACGAGCACGATGGACGACGACGAGCTCGCCGCCCTGCGCAACCGCCACATCGGCTTCGTCTTCCAGAGCTTCAACCTCTTGCCGCGCATGACCGCGGAGGAGAACGTCGAGCTGCCTCTGCTGTACGGCTCCTTCCCGCACTCGAAACAGCTCGCGCGCGAGGCGCTCGGCCGCGTGGGCCTCGCCGAGCGCGCCCACCACCTACCGAGCGAGATGAGCGGCGGGCAGAAGCAGCGCGTCGCGATCGCGCGCGCGATCGTGACGCGGCCCTCGATGCTGCTCTGCGACGAGCCGACCGGCGCGCTCGACAGCAAGACGGGCCGCGACGTGCTCGAGCTCTTGCTCTCCCTGCAGGCCGACGGCACCACGCTCGTCATGGTCACGCACGATCTCAGCGTCGCGCGCGCCCTCGGCCGCGCGATCCAGATGCGCGACGGCAAGATCGTCGCCGACGGCTCGGCCTCCGAGGTCGTCGCGACCGCCTTCGAGAGCGGAGCGGAGCACTGATGCTGGTCACCGAGACGGCCCGCAGCGCCTGGCGTTCGCTCGCCTCCAACCGGATGCGCACCCTGCTCACGATGCTCGGCATGATCATCGGCACCGGCGCGGTGGTCGCGGTGCTCGGCATCGGCGAAGGCGCGCGCGCGAGCGTGGAGTCACGCATCCGCTCGCTCGGCTCGAACCTGCTCACGGTGCGTCCGGGCTCGATGAGCTCCGGAGGCGTGCGCTCCGGCAGCGTGAAGACCCTCGTGCGCGGCGACGCCGAAGCGATCGGGAAGCTGCCCGGCGTGAAGACCGTCGCCCCCGACGCCAGCGGAGCGGCGCAGCTTCGCTACCTCGGCGCCAACCTCAACGCTTCGGTGATCGGTGTCACGCCGGAGTACTTCGAGGTGCGCGCGCTCACGGTCGACCGCGGGCTCGGCTTCACCGAGCTCGACGATCAGCAGCGCACCCGCAACGTCGTCATCGGGTCGAACGTCGCACGCCAGCTCTACGCCGAGGCCTCGCCGCTCGGCACGCGCCTCTCGGTGCAGGGCACCGCCTTCCGTGTCGTGGGCGTGCTCGCCGAGAAGGGCTCGACCTTCGGCTCTCCCGACGACTCGGTCTACGTGCCGCTCTCCACGCACCAGAAGGTTCTCTTCGGCCAGGATCACCTATCGAACGTCTCGATCGGGCTCGAGAGCGAGGGTGTGTCCGCCTCGGTGCAGTCGCAGGTCGAGCAGCTCTTGCGCCTGCGGCACCGCCTGCGCAGCGATCAGGACGACGACTTCGAGGTGCGCTCGCAGACCGAGATGCTCGCCACCATGAGCCAGGTGACCGGCACCTTCACGGCGCTGCTCGGCAGCGTGGCCGCCGTGTCGCTCATCGTGGGTGGCATCGGCATCATGAACATCATGCTCGTCTCCGTGCGTGAGCGCACCCGCGAGATCGGCGTGCGCATGGCCGTCGGCGCGCGCAGGCGCGACATCCTCCTCCAGTTCCTCGTCGAGGCCGTGCTCGTCTCGCTCGCCGGTGGCTTCCTCGGCGTGCTCGCGGGCTTCGGCGCGGCGAGGCTGCTCGCGAGCTTCGGCCAGTGGGACACGATCGTGCCGACCTACGGCGTCGTGCTCGCGCTCGCCGTCTCGGTGCTGGTGGGCGTCGTCTTCGGTGTGGGCCCGGCGCGCAGCGCCTCGAAGCTCGACCCGGTGGAGGCGCTACGCTTCGAGTGAGCCCATGGCCACAGCCCCCGCCCCGCCGAGCGAGCCGTCGAGCACCTCGGCTGACCACGCGTCGCTCGCGCTCTCGACGACCTGGCAGCCCGACTTCGCCACCGCTCGTGCCGAGTTCCGCTTGCTCGAGAAGGCCGCCGCGCGCCTCGGCGAGCTCGGCGACTTCCCGCCGGTGGCGTTGCTCGACCGCGCGCTCTGCGGGCCGCGCGTCGTCAACGCCCGCGGCCTACGATTGCGCATCGTCGTCGACGCGCCGAAGCCGAAGCGCAGGCGGGGCGCGCGCGGGCCGATCGATCGCACGATGCTCTACGACGGGCGCATCCACGAGCGCGCCGAGCTGCCGACGCGAGAGCGCTCCTGGCACGATCTCTTCGGCGCGCTGCAATGGGCGACGTTCCCGCGCAGCAAGGCGCGCATCAACGCGCGGCAGTGGGCCGCGCTCGAGCGGTGGATCCCCGAGGGCGCGACGAAGCTCCCCAGCGCGCGCCTACGTGAGCAAGACGCGCTCGCGATGCTCGACGAGGGCGGCCTCGTGCTGCTCGCCACCGACGCCGTCTACGAGGCGGTGGAGCAGGCCTCGCGCGAGGCCGACCTCGAGAGCCTCGCCGCCGCCGTGCGACGCGCAGAGGCCGTCGCGGCGCCCTTCGGTCACGCGCTCTGCGAGCACCTGGTGGCGAGCCACGCGCCGGTGCGCGCGATGTCGGTCGTGCTTCGAGCGGGCGGTGCTCTACCGACCGACGTCGCAGGACTCGCCGAGCTCGTCGACGCCCAGCTCGCGGCGCGCCTCGCCGACCCAGTCTTCTGCGCGGCACCCGAGCCCCACGCCGCCCTCGAGCTGAGCTCGGCGCTGTTCGCGTCGGTCTGAGCTTCGGCTGCGCGAGCCTCAGCGCAAGAGGGCGTCGCCGACGCCCTGGATGAGCTCCTGCGCGGCGCCGACACCGACGCCGCCCAGCATGCAGCCGGTGGCCTTGGCGCAGGTCTCGGCCTCTTCGACGCAGCCGAGGCTCTTCTCGACGCTCTTCTCGCCGGCGATCTTGCGCGCGTTGGCCCAGGCGTTCTCGCAGACCTCGATGTCCGAGGCCTTGGCCTCGCGCTCGGCCGCGCACAGGTCGGCGAGCTTCGCGCAGGCGCGCGTCTCGCGTGAGGCGAAGGCGAGCGCGATGGGCTTGCGAAACACCCAGCCGAGCACGCCGCCGGCCACCACCAGGAACGCCACGATCACGAGCACGTTCTTCATCGCACCGCGACCCTATCACCCCGGCGACGCGCGGTGAACGCGCCGCGGTACATGTGTGGAGCTCAGAGCTTCGGCTCGGTGGCCCGCATCGAGGGGCGCTCGCGGAACGCGTCGTACCAAGCGAAGAGCCGCTCACGGCCCTCGCGCAGCGGCCCGAGCGGCGCGCGGAACTCGAGCCAGCCGAGCGTGATCGCGGCGGAGATCGTGCCCAGATCGACGCGCTCGCCGAAGTCGCCCACCTCGGCGGCCAGCGCGTCGACGCCCTGGCGCGCCTTCTCCGATTGGCCCTCCAGCCAGGCCGGCCACCAGAGCTCCTTCGGCCTCGAAGCGCGCTCGTAGAAGACGAGGATCGCCGCGTCGAGGATGCCGTCGCAGAGCGCCTCCTGGCGGAGCACGCGGAAGCGCTCGGGACCCGCCGCGGGGAGGATGCCCGGCTTCGAGGCGTCGGGGCGGATCGCGTCGAGGTACTCGCAGATCACGTGCGAGTCGTAGAGCGCGCTGCCGTCGTCGAGCTCGAGCGCGGGGATCTTGTTGAGCGGGTTCGCGCGCGAGAGCGTCGGATCGGCGCTCGTCGGCACGGGCCGCAGAAACACCGTCTCGATGCGATCGGCGAGGCCGAGCTCGTGGGCGGCGACGAGGACCTTGCGGACGAAGGGCGAAGTGGTCGTGTGGTAGAGGCGCACGCCGCGAGCTTGCCCGAGCGCGCGGCGCCTGGCGAGAGCCACGGCGCTCCGCTCGGGCGAGGCGCCGGCCTCAATTCCCGTAGCGGAAGCTGCGCCAGGCCGAGTCGGGCGTCCACGTGGCGCCGGTCTTCGCGCGGGCGCGTACGCGGTAGTTCCGGTTCAGCGTCTGCGGGTAGAAGCTGCGCGAGGCGGTCGTACCGGTGTAGGTGAAGTAGGTGCCCCAGGCCTGCGTCGTGGGGTTCTGGATCTGGATCTCGAAGGCGTAGCTGCTCGCGCCCTGCACCGACTCGCAGGAGAGGTTCACCTGGCCGCTCTTGATCGTCGCGCCCTCCGTGGGCGCGAGGATCGCGGGTGCGCCGGGCACCGCGGGCTCGGGCGTGGGCTCGGGCGTGGGCTCGGGCGTGGGCTCGGGCGCGGGCGTGGGCTCGGCGCTCGGTGGGCGGCTCGTGGGTTTGCCCTGATCGAACATCGCCCAATCCGACCAGCTGCCCCAGCCCGAGAGATCCTTCGCACGGGCGCGCCAGCGATAGACCCGGTTCTTGTAGTTGGCGCTGAACTTCCGCGCGTTCGTCTTCGAGCTGTAGGTGATGTACGGCGTGAACTTCGAGCCATTCCAGGTCTCGATCTCGAAGGCGTAGTCGCTCGCGCCGGGGATCGTGTCGACCAGGAGGCGGATGTTCGGGATCTCGATCTGGAGCCCGCCCGAGGGGTAATGGCCCGTGGGGGCCGGAGGCGCGCCGGGCAGGTCGGGCCCGAGCGGTGCGGGCGCCTCCGGCTGCTCGACGCTCACGAGCATCGTGTTCTTGTCGACGTCGATGCCGCAGAAGTAGGTCTCCTGCCATTGCTTCGCCGTGGGCGTGGCCCAGCCGCCGAACTTCTGCGTGCTCCAGGTATCCATGCTGGGGTTCAGGTCGTAGAGCGCATACCAGAGCGGCACGTGGTTGAAGGCCGTCGAGTTCTGCATCGCGGGCTGCCACCACCATTTCGCGGTGTAGATGCCGCACTCCACCTCGCCGCAGGCCGTGAGCGCCTCCTCGAGCTTCTGCGTGAGCGCCACGCGCCCGAAGCTGCCCGGGTTCTCCTCGGCGTCGAGCCAGAGCCTGCCCACCTCCGGGTATTCGTCGGCGAGCACGAGCGCCTCCTCGACCTGCTTCGTCATGCTGACGTTCCAGTAGAGGTATTCGTAGAGGTCGACCGTCATGCCGCCGGCGATCGCCATGTCGAGCTGCTGGCGCGAGATGCGCGGGTTCTGGGTGCCGACGATCACGTGGCGCACGCCCTGCTCGTACCAGCAGCGCACCTCGGCGTCGGTGATCTCACCGGACCACAGCGAGATGTCGACCGCGAACACCGAGCGCGTGAGCGCCTCGCTCTCGTTCTCGACGGCTTCGTCGAGCTCGTCGAGCCCGTCGGGGCCGGGCGGCGCGCAGGCGGCGAGCGAAGCGGAGGCGAGGGCGATCAGCATGGAGGATCGGAGCGAGCGGATCATGGGCGCTTCTTTCGTCGAGGGGCGGGAGCGGGTGCGGCGGGAGATCGGGGCTTGGAGCGTGCCGCGCGAGGCGCGGGCGCGGCGGGTGCGGCTTGTGCGAGCGCGGCGCTGCGCGGGAAGACGAGGCGCACGACCTCGGCGGGCCACGTCGCGACGAGCGAGCGATCGAGCTCGTCGAGGTAGGCGCCGAAGAGGCGGCGCGCCTCGGCGCCGTCGCCTGCTTCGATGGCGTCGAGCATCGCGAGGTGGGCGCGCTCGTAGCTCGCGGGCACCGAGAGCGCGGCGGTGATGTCCTCGACGGCCGCGAGGTAGCTCGGCGCGAGCGAGTTGATGAGCCACAGCGAGGGCCACATGGCCGCGGCCTCCAGCAGATGCGGGAGGATCTCGCGATCGATGCGCACGAAACGCGGGCCATCGGCGCGCGCCGCCCAGGCCTCGCGCACCACACGGCGTGCGCCGTCGAGGCCTCCCCTCGGCACCTGGCCGGCCGCGCGCTCGACGAGATCGAGCACCAAGGAGCGTCGCAGCTCGAGGCCGTCGCGCACGAGCGGCACCAGCGCGAGCAGATCACCCGAGGCGAGCGCGTGCCTGAGCACCGGTGCGAGCGCGTCGGCCGTCCACTCGCGGCGCGGCAGCACCGTGGCGCCCGAGCCCTGGCGCGTGGCGACGACCCGCCAGGCGATCAGCCTGTGCAGGGCGGCGCGCACGCTCACCCTCGCGACGCCGTGCTGGCTCGCCAGGTCGCGCTCCGGAGGCAGCCTCGAGCCGGGCGGGAACTGCCCCTCGAGCACGCTCTTGAGCAGCGCGCGGGCGAGCTCGTCGACGACCGAAGAGGGGGGAGCTGAGGGAGGGGCCAAGGTCCGGGTCCGGTAGGTTGGTGCTACCAACTGGTAGGACCAATCTTCCGGGCGCGCGCCGGCGTCAAGGCTCCGCGGTAGGGAGCCCCACGATCCCGCTCACTGCACGCAGGCGCCGGAGTTGCCCGCGAAGATGACGCACTTGTAGCCATCGGGGCAGGGCGCATCGAGCGAGCAGCTGCTGCCGAAGGCGGGGCCGCTGCCGCGGTAGGTCGTTCCGTTGATCGTGAGGCTGCGCTCGTCGCTCGATTGTACCGTCTGCTGCGTGTAGCTCTGCTGCACGGGCTGGCCACCCGCGGCGCCCTGCGCGGCTGCACCGAGCGCGGCCTGCACGAGTGGGTTGGAGAAGACGCTCGCCATGGCGGCCTCGGCCTCTTGGGCACGCTGCGCCGCGAGCTGGGCCTCGCGCTGTGCTTCTGCCGCCTCCTTCTCGTCTTCGTCGCGCGACACGTTGAAGCAGTGCAGGTTCACCACGCGCCCGTCGCGGTAGCCCACGCCATAGAGGATGTGGTCGCCGAAGACCGGGTTGGTGTCGTAGCGGTGGGTGAGCAAGCCGCCCTTCTCCTCGACGCCGTCGGGCTTGCCGAGCAGCTTCTCCACCTCGGTCCGGCTCATGCCGACGCGCACGCGCCCCGAGGTCGTCGCGGTGTCACGCTTCGCCGTGGGCAGGTTCTGCGTGTACTCGCTCACCGGGCGATCCCAGAAGCCGGTGACCTTGCCGCCGCTCAGGAAGACGACCGAGTCGACCTCGTCGCCCGTGAGCCAGTGCAAGGTCTCCACGCCCTCCTTGGCGGTGATGCCGTCGGGCTCGCCGAGCGCCGCGCGCACCTCCTTCTCGCTCATGCCGACGTGGACCTTGCCCGTCGACACCGGGGTGCTTGCTTCGTCGGTCGCGCCCCAGGCGATCGCCGGCCAGGGTGCGGTGTCGGCGTAGGCCACGACCTTGCCGCCGACCATCGTGATCACCGCGGCCTGCTCGCCCACGCGGTAGAAGAAGCTCTCGGCCCCGTTCGCCGCGAGCACCAGATCGGGCTCACCCGCCGCGGTGATGACCTGCACCATCGGCGTACCGACGCGCACCTGCCCGTCACGCAGCGCGGCGACGGCGCGAGGCAGACCACAGGCGGAGAGTGCGAGACAGAGCAGGAGCGGCGCGAGGGACTTCGACACGCCGTCGATCGAAGCACGCGCATCACGGGATCGTGAAGCGCGAAGTCTGCGCGGCGGCATGCCGACCGAGGCCGCCGCGCGACTCCTGTCGCGCTCACTCCTCGGCCGCGTAGGCCTCCATGGGCTCGCAAGTGCAGACGAGGTTGCGATCGCCGTAGGCGTTGTCGACGCGCCCGACCGCCGGCCAGAACTTGTGCTCGCGCAGCCACGGCGCCGGATAAGCCGCGACCGAGCGCGGGTAGGCGTGCGTCCACTCGTCGGCGAGCAGCGCCTCGGCGGTGTGCGGGGCGTGCTTCAGCGGGTTGTCGGCCCGGTCGAGCTTGCCCTCCTCGATCTGGCGGATCTCTTCGCGGATCGCGAGCATCGCGTCGCAGAAGCGATCGAGCTCGGCCTTCGGCTCGCTCTCGGTGGGCTCGATCATGAGCGTGCCCGGCACCGGGAAGCTCATCGTCGGCGCGTGGAAGCCGAAGTCGATGAGGCGCTTGGCGATGTCGTCGACCTCGATGCCCGCGCTCTTCTTGAAGGGGCGGCAGTCGAGGATGAACTCGTGTGCCACGCGACCGGCGTCGCCCTTGTAGAGCACCTCGTAGGCGCCCTCGAGGCGCTTGGCCATGTAATTCGCGTTGAGGATCGCCACCTCGGTGGCGCGCTTGAGCCCCGGCGCGCCCATGAGCGCGATGTAGACCCAGGGGATGGGCAGGATGCTCGCGCTGCCCCAGTTCGCCGCGCTCACCGGGCCGATGGCGTGGCTCTCGGCGCCGGGCCGCGTGACCGGGTCGTGCGGGAGGAAGGGCGCGAGGTGCGAAGCCACGCAGATCGGGCCCATGCCCGGGCCGCCGCCGCCGTGCGGGATGCAGAAGGTCTTGTGAAGGTTGAGGTGGCAAACATCGGGGCCGAAGTCGCCAGGGCGGCAGAGACCGACCTGCGCGTTCATGTTCGCGCCGTCCATGTAGACCTGCCCGCCGTGCGCGTGGACGATCTCGCAGATCTTGCGGATCTGCTGCTCGAACACGCCGTGCGTCGAGGGGTAGGTGACCATGAGCGCGCTGAGCTCGCTCGCGTGCTGGGCGGCCTTCTTCTCGAGGTCGGCGAGGTCGACGTTGCCGCGCTCGTCGCAGGCCACGGCGACGACGCGCATGCCGGCGAGCGCGGCGCTCGCGGGGTTCGTGCCGTGGGCCGAGGTCGGGATGAGGCACACGTTGCGCCCGTGATCGCCGCGGCTCCTGTGGTAGGCGCGGATGACGAGCAGGCCCGCGTACTCGCCCGAGGCGCCCGCGTTGGGCTGCAGGCTCGTGGCGGCGAAGCCCGTGATGGTCGCGAGCCAGCTCTCCAGATCGCGGAAGATGCGCTGGTAGCCGAGCGTCTGCGAGGGCGGCGCGAAGGGGTGCATGCGCCCGAGCTCCGGCCAGGTGACGGGGATCATCTCGCTCGTGGCGTTGAGCTTCATCGTGCAGCTGCCGAGCGCGATCATGCTCGTGGTGAGCGAGAGGTCGCGGCTCTGGAGCTTGTGGATGTAGCGGAGCAGCTCGGTCTCGGAGCGGTGCTGGTGGAAGACGGGGTGCGTGAGGTAGGGCGTCTTGCGCGCGAGGTGATCCGGCAAGGGCTCGTTCGCGGCGGTCGCGAGGCTCGCGAGCTCGGGCACCTGGCCGCGGCCGTCGGCGAAGAGCGCGAGCAGCGCGGCGACGTCGGCTTCGGTGGTCGTCTCGTCGAGCGAGACGCCGAGCGCGCCTCCCTCGAAGCGGCGCAGGTTCATGCCCTTCTGCTCGGCGCGCTCGGCCAGGATGCGACCCTCGTCGGCGCCCGTCGCGATCTTCAGCGTGTCGAAGACGGTGGCCTCGCCGGTGTCGTAGCCGAGCTTGCGCAGGCCGGCGCGCAAGACGAGCGTGAGCCCACGCACGCGCTCGGCGATGCGGCGGAGCCCCTCGGGCCCGTGGTAGACGGCGTACATGCTCGCGACGATCGCGAGCAAGGCCTGCGCCGTGCAGATGTTGCTCGTCGCGCGGTCGCGGCGGATGTGCTGCTCGCGCGTCTGCAGCGCGAGGCGCATCGCGGGTTTGCCATGCACGTCCTTCGAGACGCCGATGATGCGGCCGGGCACGAAGCGGCTGTGGCGCTCGTCGGTCGCGAGGAAGGCCGCGTGCGGCCCGCCGAAGCCGAGCGGCACGCCGAAGCGTTGGCTCGAGCCGACGGCGATGTCGGCGCCCATCTCTCCGGGCGACGCGAGCAGCGTGAGCGCGAGCAGATCGGTGACGACCGCGGAGACCGTGCCCGCGTTGCGGCAGGCGGCGATCGGCAGACGCAGGTCGTAGGCGTGGCCGTCGGTGTCGGGGTACGCGAAGAGCGCGCCGAAGTAGCTCGAGGCGTCGAAGCCCGAGAAGGGCGAGCCCACGACGACCTCGAGGCCGAGCGGCTCTGCGCGCGTCTGCACCACGGCGATCGTCTGCGGGTGGCAGCGCTCGTCGACGAAGAAGCGTGTGCGATCGCCCTTGGCGATGCGGTGGCACATCGTCATCGCCTCGGCGGCGGCGGTGCCCTCGTCGAGCAGGGAGGCGTTCGCGAGCGACATGCCCGTGAGGTCGGCCACCACGGTCTGGTAGTTGAGCAAGGCCTCGAGCCTGCCCTGCGCGATCTCCGGCTGGTAGGGCGTGTACTGCGTGTAGTAGCCCGGGTTCTCGAGCACGTTGCGCAGGATCACCGGCGGCGTGATGCAGTCGGCGTAGCCCATGCCGATGTAGCTCTTCTGCACGCGGTTCTCGCCCGCGATGCGGCGGAGCTCGGCGACGAGCTCGTGCTCACCGCGCGGCGCTTCGGGGTCGAGCCCGGCGAGCGGCAGGTGGCCCGTGAAGCGGATCGAAGCGGGCACCGTCTCGGCCACGAGCGCGTCGAGCGAGGGCGCGCCCACGACCTCGAGCATGGCGGCCACGTCGGCCTCCCGCGGCCCGATGTGGCGGTGGACGAAGGTGTCGGAGTGGCGCAGGCGATCTTGGCTCAAGGCGGAGGCCTCCTTCGAGGAGAGCTAGTAGTCGATCGGCCCGCGCGGGAACAGTCGAGCGCGGGGGCGGCCACGCCCCACTTGGTGTCGAGCGCGGCCCGTGCCAAGACCTGGCTCATGTCGCGCCACCTCACGACCTTCCAGGGAGACGTCCTCGAGGCCATCCGCACTTCGGTGCTCGCGGCGATCCCGGACGCCAAGGTCGACGTGCAGGGCGGCGGCGGTCACTTCACCATCGAGGTCGAGTCGCCCGTCTTCGCCGGCAAGAACATGCTCCAGAGCCAGCGCCTCGTGCTCTCGTCGATCAAGCACCTCATGGCCGGCGACGCCGCGCCGGTGCACGCGGTCGACTCGATCAAGACCCGCGTGCCCTGAGGCGTGGGCGTGCGTCGCAGAGCGGTCCGAGATCCGAGCCCCACGCCCAGCCCGCTCGGCGAAAGGGCAGCTCTTTCGCAGTCGCGCTTGGCTCCTGCCTCATGAGCAGGCATCGAGTTCGGTTCGGGGTGGCCCTCGCGTGTGCCCTCGGTTGCACTGCGTGCAGCGCCGAGCCTGCGACTCCCCACCCGCCGACGAGCGCCCACCCTTCGGCGAGTGCGTCGCTCGTCGAGGCCTCGGCCGAGCCCATCGCCGAGCCGTCGGCCTCGGCGGTCGAGCTCGCGAAGAGCGCGCCTCTCCCGCCCGAGAGCGAGCGCGGCGAAGCGCCGTCGGCCGCGCCCGCCGCCACCGTCGCTCCGCTGGGCCGCTTCGACGTGGCGCGCCTCCCGAAGACGAAGCTCGCGCTGATCCAGTCGGTCGATTCCGCGCTCCGCTCCGGCGACGCGGCTCGGCTGGGCGAGGTCTTCCTCGACGCTCGCGCCGTCGCCGAGCACTGCCCGACCCAGCCCGCAGGGTCGACGCTCGCGAGCGAGCTCGAGCGTGACCGCGAACGCGCCGCAGAGGCCTTCGCGGAGTGCCTCGCGCTCGTCGACTGGTCGCAGGCTCGATACCTCGTCCTCAACTACGGCTCGAGGCTCATGGGGGCCGACGAGACCTGCCCTGGCTGGAGTCGCCACGAGAGCAGCGAGCTCTTCTATGCCGTTGGCGATGAGGTCTACAAGGTCAAGCTCGGCGGCGCGCGGGCCACCCCACGTGGCCACGCGCTCGGCGGATCGATCCGTTGCTCGAAGAAGCGCGGCTCGGCCGACGACATGCTCCCGGCGGCCGGCCGATTCGGTCAGCCCTGCCCGGGCCAGCCTTGGCCCGTGCTCACGCAAGTGCGCGGCCCGTGCCCGAGGCTGAAGTGATGGTGTCGGGCGGCGCTCGAGGTGAGCGAGCTGGTTTGCGTCCTCGAGCTCGCGAAGTGTCCACCATGTCCTGGCACCAGAGTCTCGATGATCGACTGGCGCCGGAAGTGGAAGCTCGAGCTCGATGGCGCTAGCGTCGCGGTCGTTCACCTCTCGACGGAACCCCTCCCCGGAGTCGTGACCTGCATGAAGGCCATCGTGCGAATGCTACGGATGACGACCCTCTCCGTCGGCGCGGTAGCGTGCGGCACCGCGGCAGCGCCACAGGCTGCACCCGTCGAGTCGGTGCCGGCGACCCCGAGCGCGGCCGTCGGTGGCACGGAGCCACCCGCGGCGACTTCGACGGTTGCTGTGTCAACTGTCTCCGTGCCCGAGGGCGCTCCGGCGATGCCGACGGCGAGCACCGCTTCTGCCGCGCCCGAGAGCACCCCCACGAGCTCCGAGCGGGCGCTGATCGACTACGACAAGGAGCTCTACGAGGCGGGGGAGGCCTCACGGTGTGAGGAAGCCGTAGCGCGCATGCAGCAGACCATGGCCCGCGACACCCGCCTGACAGACGCCCAGATCCAGGCGGAGATCGACCATTTCGAACGCGTCAAGGGGTCGATGCCCTACCCCTCGCCGGGGACGGCTTGCTCGATCTTCGGCTTCCAGAAGGTGCTTCACGGTGCGCTCGCCGAGCGCAGACGCGTGCGCAACCCCGGTCGCTGACCGGAGCGCCGACGCTCATCCAGCTGCAGGACCGCCGTGACGGCCGTCGCCGCGTGAGTGGCCGCCGCGGCGGTGAGCGCGGACTCGCCCACCTGGAGCTCGCTCGCGTCCCAGCGCATGCGCAGCTCGCGGCGAGCCGCGAGTGGTGGTCGCCGCATCCGTCGTCGTCAGCCTCGCCAGTTCGAGAGCATGCCGCGCGCCGTTCGCGCAGCTCCCGCCCCGACCATGATCCCCACCGCGGCGCCGTGCCACCACGTGGAGGTGCTGAACGCTCCGCAGCCACCGAAGACCAGGGCGAGAATCACGTAGGGAGCGAACGGCGCCATCGAGTCCGGACCCTACACGCGGGCTCGCTCTGGCCGATCAGGCGAGCGCCGCTCGGGCGACTCCGCATCAAGCGCTCTCGCCCGAGCCAGCGCGCACGTCGCTCGGGCGCGTGACCCAGATCGCCCAGAGGATGAACACCGCCTGGAAGGGCAGGCGAGCCCACGCCGCCCAGGCGGGCAAGGGGTTCTCCGGGTCGAGCTGCGCGCCGCTCAGGGCCATGTGCAGGTTGGCGGGGAAGACGGCTACGTAGAGCGCGACGAGGCCCCAGCGCGCGAGCCAGCGCGCGCGCGCCTCGGGAACGAGCACGAGGGCGCCGAGCGCGATCTCGGCCACGCCGCTGATCCACACGAGCCAGAGCGGCGCCGGCAACCAGGGCGGCATGATGCGCACGAAGGGATCGGGGTTCGTGAAATGCAGCACGCCGATGACGAGCATCGCGGCGGCGAGCACGAGCCTCGCGACGGCGCGCACCCAGCGCAGGGGGGAGGCGTCGGCCGTCGGGTCGGGCGTGTGGGCGGCGCCGAGGGAGTGCATCGAGGATGACGTAGCACGCGGCGTGGCGCCCCGGGGGCGAGGCGATCAGCGCCCGCCCCGGAGCGGGACGCGCACGGGGAGCGGGCTCGTCGTGCCGCAGACGCCAAAGTTGTTGCCCCAGCACCAGACCTCGCCGTTCTCGCGCAGTGCGCAGGTGGTCTTGGACTCGATTGTGCCAGGAAAGCCGCAGAGCGCCCCACTCGATGCGTCTGCATCGATCTCGACCACCTGATCGAGCCCAACCACACGCGGGGCTCCGCCGACCGGGTCGGTGTGGCCCTGACCGAGCTGGCCGGCGCTGTTGTCGCCCCAGCACCAGACCTCGCCGGAGAGCGAGAGGGCGCAGGAGTGGTAGTGACCGCGCCTCACACGATGGGAGGTGGGGAGGTCGTCACGAGGAGCGATGGCCTCGTCTGGAGGGATTCTGGTGCAAACGACCCCACCTGAGTCCAACACGGCGCAGATGCTCCCCGCATCGCCACCAACATCCAGGTCGATCACCCCGTCCAGCTCCGGCACCTCCTCGGCATCGAGGTAGGCGGGGACGCCCCAGCCACCTCCGCCCAGCGCTCGGTGTGACCAGCAATGGACGCCCCCTCCTGATTCGATGGCGCAGCTCCGCCCCGCCTCCTCCAGCTTTGTCCCCCCCACCGAACTCAGTGTGACCTTCCCCTCTGAGCGCAATGCGATGGGACCGTGCAGGCCCCTCACGCGCGCGACGACAGGACGGGCATCCCAACCGACCCACCCCGTGCACCACACCTCCCGATCCTCGGTCAGCATGCAGAGTCCCTTGGAGATCTCGGTGCAGCCTCCGTGCGACGCACACTTGTCCCAGTCCTCACCGACGCATCGCACTGCGCCATCCGCGTGCAGCGTGCAGACCGGCCCTCCGGTCACCGCCACCTGCACCACGTCGTGGACGTTCTCGAGCAGCGTCGGGGTCACGTCCTCGCCCCAGCACGCGACGCGACCGCTCGAGAGCACCGCACACGCTTGCTCGGTACCCACACTCAGCTGCACCGGTGCGCAGGGCACGTCGACCCACGCGCCGGCTTCGCAGCGCCGGTCGCAGAACTCGGTGCGGTCGACCACGTCGTCGACGCATTCGTCGGGGTCCTCGCAAGCGAGCGCCTCCCACGCGTCGTCGACGCAGCGCTCTTCGAGCGTGCCGCGATCGTTCAAGCCGCAGGCGGCCTCGCGCGTCGCGCCCTCGACACAAGCAGGCTCGCGCGCCTCGCCGCCCCCGCCCCCGGTTCCATCCGAGGACTCGCCGCAGGCCGCGAATGCGAGCCCAGCCAGCAAGACCATCGGCCCCAGGACGATCGCGTGCGTTCTCATGACGCCCTCCTCGCGCTGTGTGCCAACGCGACGGAATCGAGCGGTGGACGGTCCGAGCGGTGAGCACGGCGCGCGTGGCGTCGCCGGGATCACGCTCCGTTGGTCCCGATCGAGCTGCAATGTTCACGCCGCCCAAGGTCTCGAGGCGTGGGGGTACAAGTCATCGAATCTGCGTCGGATGTCGGGGCAATCTCAATCGCGCTTCGTGCACGTCTTGCGAATGCGCGCAGCCTTCGCGCGTGATGCGATGGACCGCCTGGGCCGCGGCGCTTCGTCCGCGAAACCGCGCACACGCAGGCGGCCCACTCGCCCCAGTCGCGCGTGCCCTGAACGAGCGCGCCGCTCGGAAGCCGGCGGTCGAAACGCGGACCTCAGGCGTCGAAGGGATTGAACAGCCGAGCGCCCGTGCGCCGTACGTCCCTCAGGTTGCGGGTCACCAGCGTGAGCCCGTGCACGATCGACGTCGCCGCGAGCAGACCATCGACGGCGGAGAGCGGATCGGGGACGTTCAGCCGCCCCCAGAGCTCCGCGACGCGATCATCGACGGGGAGCAGGCGCTCGGCGAACTCGTCCGTGAGCTTGCGAAGCCAGCGGTCGAGGTGCGCCGCCTGGCCGGCATCGCGTAGGCGCACCCGCTCGACGCCCTGTCGCAGCTCACCAACGACGAGCACCGACAGGAACAGGCCGGCATCGTCGACGGACTTGAACCAAGACCGCACGCCCTCGTCCGCCCGCGCACCTTTGCGCAGCTCGGACACGACGTTCGTATCGAGCAGGAACATCAGAGCTCCACCCGCCGGGCGACCGTCCGTTGGGGCTCGAAGTCGTCGTCCTCGCCCGCGTCGGGCATCGCCTCGAGGTGCGCCTTCAGCGTGCGCGTAGGGCGCTTCACCAGCACGGCGCGCAGCAGCTCACGGTGCTCCGCCTCCGCCGAACGCCCGTTTCGCGCTGCCCTCAGCTTCAGCGCCTCCACGACCTCGTCTTCGATGTTCCTCACGATCAACTGTGCCACGCTATCAATGATAGCGGTGGGCACAGCGCGCGCAACCACGGACGCTCCCAGGTCCGGGTGTGCCGTGCCCACCGGCGCCGAGCTCGTCCTCCCGCCCCGTCGCGAGGTCCAGCCGTCGCCCCCATGGACGAGACCACCGCGAACCGCTAGCTCTCGCACCACCATGCAGTCCCTGCGCTCCTTCGCCGCGCTCTCCGTCGTCGTGTCGACCCTCTGTGCGGGCTGCGCGTCGAGCCCCACGCCGTCGCCCGACACCTCGACGCCGCCGCTCGAGACCGGCTCGGCGCCGTCGGTCGAGACCTCCTACGCCGATCCCAAGAACGAGACCTTCGACGGCCTCGCGGTCGGCATGGACGCCGACGCGGTGCTCTTGCTCGTCGGGCCCCCCGACGAGAAGGGCACGCCGGCGGAGATGGCCGCGACGGGCATGTTCGAAGCCGACTGGCGCTGGTCCTCGCGTGGGCTCACCGCGCGCATGGGCGCGCCCTCGGCCGACGCCGAGCTGAGCGTGAGCGGCATGGAGATCGCCGGCTCGAGCAAGCTCCGCACCTCGCGCGGCCTCGGCCTCGGCGCGACGCGCGCGCAGGTCGAGTCGCTCTACCAGGACGCGCTCGGCAAGGGGCGCCAGCCCGACGAGCCCAACCCCGACAACGAGCGCTTGCTCGTGCTCGGATCCATCTACGGCGGCACCTTCTTCCGCTTCGAGAACGGCAAACTCGTCAGCATCTACGTGGGCGCGGGCGCCGAGTAGGCGCGCGGCTCAGTCCGGGCCGATCTCGACCTCGTGAATGCCTGCTTCGCGCGGCACGAAGACGCCGCGGCATTGCCGATCGCGGTCGAGCGCGATCCACGGGTGCGTCACGTAGGTCTGCTGTCGGTAGCGATCGCCCGGGGGTAGCTCGGCATAGTGGATGAATCTGCCGTCGAAGCTGATCCAGTACGTGTCGATCCACCCGGAGGTGCGGTTCACGAAGTCGACGTGCATCGGCGTGTCGCTGTGGATCGAGCGCAGGGTGCCAGCCGAAGCGCAGGGTTCTCGGGTCACGACACGCGCGGCCGTGCCTCGCGGCTCGGGCGCATCTTCGGGTGCGGCGACGACGAGCGTGCGCGACGTGGGCTGGTCGGTGGGCGCAGGTGCAGTCGCTCGTGCGAGCGCCACCTCGCTCGTCGCGGGTCCCACGTTCGGTGGCGTCGAGCAGGCCGAGAGCAGCCCCGCGCAGAGGAGCGAGCTCGAGGCCGAGGCCAAGCGTGCGACGAGATTCGAGAGCATGGCAGCCCACCATCGTCGCACGGGCCGGCGGGCGAGGCGCGGCTCACGAGGCTCGGGGCTCCGGACGGCGCGAGGGGAGGCCCAACGCCCGGCCATCGCGCTGCGCCCCCGTCCACTTGCTCTCGGCCGGCGCGTCCGCTCTGCTCGCCACATGCCCGAGCTCGCCTCCGCCCGCGCCCGCGCTCGCTTGATCGAGCTCGCCCTCTCCTTGCCTGGCGCCTTCGAAGACCACCCCTGGGGTGAGACGGTCGCCAAAGTCGGCAAGAAGGTCTTCGCCTTCTTCGGCACCGACGACTCCAAGGCGCAGGGCTTCGTGTGCTGCGTCAAGCTCCCCGCGTCCGGCAGCGTCGCGCTCGCGCTGCCCTACGTCTCACCCGCGGGCTACGGCCTCGGCAAGAGCGGCTGGGTCTACGTGAAGCTGCCGCCGAAGACGAAGCTGCCGAGCGAGCTGCTCGAGGAGTGGCTCCTCGAGAGCTACCGCGCCGTCGCGCCCAAGAAGCTCGTGAAGGAGCTCGACGCCCGGGGCTGAGCGACGCCCGCGCCGCTCACTCGGTCTCCGGCCTGTAGCCCTTGAGCTGCGCTCGCGCGAGGTATCGATAGAAGGTGGCGCTCGAGAGCCCGAGCAGCTTGGCCGCTGCCTCGCGGTTGCCTCTCGTCTGCCGGAGCACGCGCGCGAGGTGCTGCTTCTGGAAGGCGAGCATGGCGCTCTCGAGGTTGCATTCCTCGGGCGAGAGCGGCTCGTCGGAGCGCCCCACCGTCATCGAGCTCCCGGCGCCGCTCGCGAGCGCGGGAGCGAGCTCGAGCGGCAGATCCAGCTCGGTGATGGTGTCGCCTTCGCAGAGCATGACGGCGCGCTCGAGCGCGTTCGACAGCTCACGCACGTTGCCGAGCCAGGGGTGACTGACGAGCAGCCGCATGGCCTCTGCGCCGATCGCGGTGACGTGTTTGCCTTGGACCTTGGCGTGTCGCGCGAGCAGGTGCTCGGCGAGCACGGGGATATCCTCGACGCGCTCGCGCAGCGGCGGAACGCGTAGTCGCACGACCCCGAGCCGGTGGTGGAGGTCTGCGCGGAACAGCCCCTCGCGCGCCCGCTGCTCGAGGTCGTGCTGCGTCGACGCGACGATGCGCACGTCGGCGATCACGCCTCGCTCCTCACCGAGCGGGAGCACCTCCTTGGTCTCGACGACCCGCAGGAGCTTCGCCTGCGCGCTCGGATCGAGCTCACCGACCTCGTCGAGGAACAGCGTGCCTCTGGATGCGGCGCGCACAGAGCCATCGCGCTCTTGCTCTGCACCGGGGAAGGCGCCGCGCGCGTGCCCGAAGAGCTGCACCTCGACCTGCTCGCGCGGCACCGTGCGCAGATCGAGCGTCAGCAGCGGCCCTCGCGCGCGCGGCGAGCGCTCGTGCAGGGCGCGCGCGACCAGCTCCTTGCCCGTGCCCGTCTCGCCGACGATGAGCACGTTGCAGTCCGACGCCGCGGCCTTGTCGACGAGCGTGCAGAGCGCCTGCATCGCGCCTCCTCCGCTGCGCAGGAGGTCGTAGGCGCCCTCGCCGCCTTGGAGCATGCGGCGCAGCTGCGCGTTCTCGCGCACGAGGCGCCGGTGCGTCGCGATGTGATCGACCTTGCGCGTGAGCTCGCCGAGGCTCACGGGCTTGAGGAGGAAGTCGTGCGCCCCGAGCCTCAGCGCTTCGACCGCGCCCTCGATCGACGCGTAGGCGGTCATCGCGATCACCACGCAGCCCGGCGAGAGGCGCGCGCAGTCCGCGATGAGATCCATGCCGCTGCCGTCGGGAAGGCGCAGATCCGTGATGAGCACGTCGAAGCTCAGGCTCTCGAGCGCGAGCCGGGCGTCGCCTGCGCTCGCCGCACCCGTGACGGCGTGCCCGGCGCGCGCGAGCCCACGCTCGATGTTGGCGCGCAGCGTGGGCTCGTCCTCCACGACGAGGATGCGCTCAGCCACGTGCGTCGCCTCCCCGCACCGGCAGATCGATCGTGACCGTGGTGCCGCGGCCGAGCTCGCTCTCGAGGCTCAGCTGGCCGCCTGCCTCGCGCACGACGCGCTCCGACACCGCGAGACCGAGCCCGCTGCCGCCACGCGCGGTCTTCGTCGTGAAGAGCGGCTCGGTGGCGCGCGCGAGCGTCTCGGGTGACATGCCGCAGCCGTCGTCACGGACCTGGAGCCGCACGCCGTGCTCGGTGGCGCGCGCGGAGACCGTCACCTGCCCGGTGCCGGCGATGGCGTCGGCCGCGTTGAGCAGCAGGTTCACGAGCACGAGCACGAGCTGGTCCTCCACGAGGTGAACCTCCGGCAGCTCGCGTGGCACGTCGAGCTCGAGGCGCACCTTCGACCAACGTGGATCGTGACAGACGAGCCGGGCAGAGTCTGCGACCGCCTCTTCGAGACGGACGTCGCTCGCTTCGCCGCCGCGTCGCCGGGCAAAGTCGACGACCCCTCGCAGGGACCGGGTCATGCGATCGACTTGGCGGCGCAGCACCGAGAGCGAGGCGCGAATCGCGGCCGGGTCGTCCTCGGTCTCGAGCAGCTCGAGCTCGGTGCTCAGCGAGGCGAGCGGGTTGCCCAGATCGTGGGCGATGCCAGCGGCGAGCAGGCCGAGGCTCGCCATCTTGTCCTGGTGCTGGAGGCTCGCCTGTAGCTCACGGGTCTCGGTGACGTCGCGGCTCAGCTCGAGCACCAAGGCGGGGCGCAGCCGGGTGGCCCCGAGCTCGACCTGGGCAGTCTCCCACACGCGCGAGGTCACGCCTTCGCTCTCGAGCTCGCGGGCGACGCGGTTCTGCTTCACGACGCGCCCCGTACCATCACGCACGCTGATGCGCTCGGGCATCGCGTCGAAGAGCAGCTCGCTGAAGTCGAGCGTGTCCGCCAGCTCTTGAGTGCGCAGCCCGACGCGGCGCTCGAGCTCCGCCAGGTGCTGCTCGAGCGCGCGGTCGCGCTCGATCCGAGCCCGCCGGACCTGGATGAAGGCCCAGGTCGCGAGCACGAAGGAGCTCGTGATGCCACGCGCCAGGTGGAGCTTGTGCAGCGTCGCTTCGCTGGCGTCGACGAGCAAGCTGCGCTCCACGAGCTCGTAGGAGCCGAAGAGGAGCGCCACGATGACGAGCCCCTGCACCGCGGTCCTGAGCCAGAGCTCCGCCCAGAACCGCCCACCGGCGTCGAGGTTCGAGGGGTGAGCGTTCAGGAGGTGCTCCATTCGGTGCGGCCAAGCAACTCCCGAGCCTGCGCCGATTGTGTCGGCAATCGCGTCGACTCGCCAGCCCTGCGCGCTCCGCTCGAGCGCAAAGCCTGCGAATTCATGCAGCTCCTGCGCATGCCGGTGCTCGCAAAGCTGAGAGTTCCGCCATCTCGGATCCGACAGTCTCCGAAAGTGCTCTCCGGAACCTGACCCAACGTGACCTCGCTCACTCGAGGCGCTCGCGCCTTTGAGAGGCTCTGCGTAGCCCGCGAGGTGGCTCGTCGCTTGCTGATGCGGCGCGAGCCTCCGTCCCAGGACCGAGGCACGGAGGAACCTCGAACATGCGTACTTTCACCTTGCTGGGCTTCGCGCTCTCGGCCGCCGCGGCCGGGGTCTTCGCCTACGCGGGCTGCGTCAACAAGCAAGAGCAGCAGCAACAGGTCGACCTCGGCGCCTCGCAGTCGCTCAAGGATCTGATGGCTACGCGAGGCCTGAGCGATCAGGACGTCGAAGCCGCGCTGAAGACCTACGTACCGCCTGGCAAACACGACGAGTACATGATCTTCGCCTCCGGCGGCCAGTCGGGGAACATCAACGTGATGGGCGTGCCTTCGATGCGGCTGCTCAAGGTCATCGCCGTGTTCACGCCGGAGTCCTGGCAGGGCTGGGGCTTCGGCGGTGAGAGCGAGAAGATCCTCGACGAAGGCAACCAGGCCGGCCACAAGATCCGCTGGGCCGACGTCCACCACCCCAACCTCTCGGAGACGAAGGGCGACTACGACGGCGAGTTCCTCTTCGTGAACGACAAGGCGAACGCGCGCGTCGCCGTCGTCGACCTGAAGGACTTCGCCACGAAGCAGATCGTCGCGAACCCGCTCGCGGCGAGCGACCACGGCGGCGCCTTCGTCACGCCCGACACCGACTACGTCATCGAGACGAGCCAATACCCGGCGCCGCTCGGGCGTGGCTATGCGCCGCTCAGCGACTTCAAGGAGAAGTATCGAGGCGTCGCCGTGTTCTGGAAGTTCGACCGCAAGACGGGGCGCATCGATCGCTCGAAATCGTGGGCGATGGAGCTGCCTCCCTACACGCAGGACCTCGCCGACGCGGGCAAGCTCGACAGCGACGGGTGGGCCTTCATCAACTCCTTCAACTCCGAAATGGCCGTCGGAGGCACCCTCGAGGGCAAGCCGCCGATCGAGTCGGGCGCCTCGCAGAACGACATGGACTACCTCCACATCATCAATTGGAGGAAGGCCGAGCAGCTCGTGCAAGATGGCAAGGCGATCGAGATCGCCGGCATGAAGGTGCTGCCCATGAGCGTCTCCGGGCCCGAGGGCGTGCTCACGCTCGTCGGCGAGCCCAAGAGCCCGCACGGATGCGACGTCACGCCAGACGGCAAGGAGATCATCGTCGGAGGCAAGCTCGACACCCACGCGACGGTCTACAGCTTCGAGAAGATCAAGAAGCTCATCGACGAGAAGCAGTTCGAAGGAAAGGACGACTTCGGACTGCCCATCCTGAGCTTCAAGGAGTCGATCCGAGGGCAGACGGAGATCGGCCTCGGCCCGCTGCACACCGTCTTCGACGACAAGGGATTCGCTTACACCTCGGTGTTCATCGAGAGCGTGGTCGCGAAATGGTCACTGAAGGACCTCAAGGTCGTCGAGAAGATCAAGGTCCATTACAACATCGGCCACATCCTCTCCGCGGAGGGCGACACCGTCTCGCCCGACGGCAAGTACGTCGTCGCCATGAACAAGATGGCGATGGACCGCTTCGCGCCCGTCGGCCCGCTCTACCCGCAGAACTTCCAGCTCATCGACCTCGACACGCAGCAGATGCGCATCCTCTCCGACGCGCCGATCGGCAACGCCGAGCCGCACTACTCGCAGATGATCAAGGTCGACAAGCTCAAGCCCCACAAGGTCTACGAGCCGGGCGTGAACGCCCGCGGCGACGTGGACCCGCACCGCGTGGAGTCCGGCAAGGCCCGCATCGAGCGCGACGGCACCACCGTGCACGTCTACATGACGGCGATTCGCAGCCACTTCACGCCGGACAAGATCGAGGTCGACGAGGGCGACACGGTCCATCTGCACATCACGAGCACCGAGACGGGCGAGGACCAGACGCACGGCCTCACGCTCAACATGTACAACATCAACCTCAGCCTCGAGCCGGGCAAGCACGAGAACGTGAGCTTCGTGGCCGACGCCCCGGGCGTGTACCCGTTCTACTGCACCGAGTTCTGCTCGGCGCTGCACCTCGAGATGGCCGGCTGGTTGCTCGTGAAGCCGAAGCCCAAGAGCGCCTCGAACGATCGCGTCGGCGCGGACTCGAGCGGCGGCTGAACACCCGGTGACGGCGGGCGCCACGGCGCGCGCCTCCCCCACCGACGACCGGAGAAATACCATGCCCAGCTCGGACCGACCCATGGCGGGGGGAGAGCAGCTCCACCACCCCGAGGCGGAGCACCGCCGCGACGGCCACGTGCATCTGCACGTGGCGGGTGGCGGAGCGAGCGAGGCGGCGAAGCGGGCAGCGACCTGGGATCGCGCGCGCTGGGCGGTGGTGATGCTCTCGACCTCGGGCTCGGCCGCCGTGGTGGGCTCGTTCTTCTTCGATTGGTGGAAGTTCTGGCTCTACGCGCCCCAATACCCGAAGGGCCTGCACCTCGCGATCGCGCTCACGGGCGTCAGCGGCGACGTGCGTGAGGTCGACATCCTCAACCACTACATCGGCATGCAGTCGCTGGCGAACGCCGCTCCGACGGAGCGCCAGCTCGCCAGCTACGGCGTCGCCGCGATCGCCGCGCTCGTGATCGCCGGCGCGCTCTTCGCCGGCAGGAAGCTCAACAAGCTCATCGCCATTCCGGCCTTCCTCTTCCCGGCCATCTTCGTGGCCGATTCGTTCTACTGGCTGCACCGCTTCGGGCACGACCTCGACCCCCGCGCCCCCCTGAAGATCGGCACCTTCACCCCGCAGATGTTCGGCAATGGGGAGATCGGCCAGTTCGCCACCTTCGCCCAACCAGCGCTCGGCTTCTGGCTGGCTGTCACGGGCTTCTTCCTCGTGGCGGCCGCGACGCTGATCCGCCGCAAGGTCTGCGCGGAGTGCAAGCAGGCCGACACCTGCAGCACGGTGTGCCCTCGCGCCATGGTGCTGCCGAACCGGAAGCCCACATGATCGGACCGCGCAACGCCCTCGGACTCGGCGCGCTCGCGCTCGCCCTCGCGGCCACCGCTGGCTTCACGCAGCGCGGCGACGCCGCACAGGCGCTCGCGAGCCTGGCCGCCTCTCCACCCGGCCCGGTCGGACCGCAGGCGGTGGATCTCCCCGCCGGCGCGGTGCTCGCGCAGAGCGCCGAGGAGCTCGAGGCGCTCGTGACCGACCCGAAGGGCCCCGCCGTGATCGCGCTCGCCGCAGGTACGCACCAGCTCGACCTCGAGATCCGCCGACCGCTGCGTCTGGTGGGCAGCCGCGACACGGTGCTCGAGGGCACCGGAACGCGCACCGTCGTCACGATCGAGGCCGACGACGTGAAGCTCGAGAACCTCGGGATCCAGCGCTCCGGTCGCCGCCACACCGCGGAAGACGCGGGCGTGAAGGCGAAGGGAGCGCGCATCGAGCTGCGGCAGCTCCACGTGCGTGACACGCTCTTCGGCATCTCGCTCCAGCTCTGCCCGAGCTGCCTCGTCGAGGGCTGCCACGTGGTCGGTCGGCAAGACGACCCGGAGCTACGCGGCGACGCCATCAAGCTCTGGGAGAGCGACCACTCCACCGTGCGCGGCAACTTCGTGGAGGACTCGCGCGACATCGTCGTCTGGTATGCGCGCCACGTCACGCTCGAGGACAACGTCGTCACCCGCAGCCGCTATGGCAGCCATTTCATGTATGCGCACGACTCGGTGGTGCGCCGAAGCAAGGTCATCGGGAACGTGGTGGGCATCTTCGTCATGTACAGCAGCCGGGTCCACGCCGAGGACAACGTCGTCGCCGGCGCGCGAGGCGCGGCCGGCATCGGCTTCGGCTTCAAGGAGGCCGACGACGTGACGCTGGTGGGCAATCACCTGGTCGCGAACACGACCGGCGCCTACCTCGACCAGACGCCGCGCAAACCCGGGTCGACCCTGCTGCTCGAGGGCAACGTGCTCGCACTGAACGACGTCGGCCTGCGCCTGCACGGCTCGGAGAAGGGTGCGCGCGTGGCCGGCAACGACTTCCACGAGAACGCGGTGACCGTCCAGGTCGACGGCGGAGGCAGCGCGACCGGTGTGGCCTTCGATGGCAATCACTTCAGCGATTACGAGGGCTACGACCTCGACGGCGATGGCCATGGCGACGTCGCCTACCAGCAGAAGCTGCTCTCGGGCGAGCTCACCGATCAGCACCCCGCGCTGCGCTTCTTCCACGCCACGGCGGCCATGGGCATGATCGACGCGATCGCGCACGCCGTGCCCGTGCTCTCGGCGAAGGTGCTGATGAGCGACGCGAGGCCGAGGATGGAAAGGGTACGGAGCGAGCGATGATCCGGGTGACCGGCGTGAGCAAGAAGTTCGGCGTCGTCTCGGCGCTCGACGGCGTGTCCCTCGACGTCGCGCCGGGCGATCGCGTGGCCTTCATCGGCTCGAACGGCTCCGGCAAGACGACGCTGCTGCGGTGCATCCTCGGCCTCGTGCGCTTCGAGGGGCGCATCACGGTCGGTGGGGTCGACGTCGCGCGCGAGCCCGAGCTCGCCCTACGCAGCGTCGCCTACATCCCGCAGGTCGCGCCGCCGATCGAGGCCCCGGCCTCGGAGGTGGTGAGGGCGTACGGCGAGCTTCGCGGCATGAAGCTCGAAGCCGTCGAGGCGAAGGCGCGCGACCTGGGGCTCGAGCCGGAGAGCTACCGCGACAAACGCTTTCGGGACCTCTCCGGAGGCATGAAGCAGAAGCTGCTCGCGGCGATGGCGCTCGCGACCGAGGCGCGCGTGCTCGTCTGCGACGAGCCCACCGCCAACCTCGACACCGAGGCGCGCTCGGTGTTCTTCCGGCTGCTCGACGAGCGCCCGAGCGACTCGGTCGTGGTGCTCTGCTCGCACCGCACCGAGGAGGTCACGCAGCTGGTCGACCGCGTCGTCGAGCTGAGCGACGGGCGCCTCCTGCGCGACACCCCGATCGAGCACCTGCTCCGAGAGCTGCGCGCCTTCCTCGTCGAGGTGGAGCTGCGACCGGGCTCCGCCGCGGCCGTGAGCTTCCTCGAGGCGAGGGGCTTCCGCCTGCGCAGCGACGGCAGCTACGAGGCGCGCCTCGCCCGCGACGAGAAGCTGAGCCTCGTCGCTCGATTCCTACGTGAGCACGAGGGCGCGATCGCCGATATCGCGATCTCGCCCGTGAAGGACATGGCCGTCGCGCTCGAGCCGCGCGCGGCCGCACCCAGCAAGCTGAGGGCCGTGTCGTGAGGCGTCGAGCTGCCATTGCATTCCTCTTCTGTGCGCCGCTCTTCGCCTGCGAAGAAGAGCTGGGTCCCGTCGATCCCGTCTGGGGCAAGCAGCCCTGTGCCCACTGCGCGATGCTGGTGAGCGAGCCGCCCCACGCGGCGCAGGCGATCACCACGGGCGGCGCGCGCCACTACTTCGACGACATCGGCTGCATGGCGCTCTACGCGCAAGGCGAGCCCCTCCAGAAGGCTTGGGCGCGCGAGGCTGCGTCGGGCAGCTGGCTCGACGTCGAGAGGGCGAGCTTCCGAGCGGGCGCGAAGACGCCGATGGACTTCGGCTTCGAGGTCGTCGCAGCGGGCGGCGAGCTCGATTGGTCGGCCGTGCGTGGGGCCGTGCGCGAGAGGATGAAGAAGCGATGAGCCTGCTCGCTCCACGCACCGCGGTCCTCTTCCGGCTGGAGATCGCCGAGTCGCTGCGCTCACGCTGGCTCGCCTTCACGGCCGTCGTCTACACCCTCGTGTTCGGCGTCTTCGTCTGGCTCGGGCTGCGCGAGTCGAGCGTGCTCGGCTTCACGGGCATGAGCCGCGTCGTGCTCAACGTCGCCAACGCGATGGTGCTCACGATCCCGCTCGTCGCGCTCGTCTCCACCACGCAGAGCATCGTACGCGCTCGCTCGAGCGGCTTCTTCGAGCTTTTCCTCTCGCAGCCGGTGAGGCGCGTCGAATGGCTGCGCGCCGCGCTCCTGGCGCGACTCTGCGTCGTGGTCGCGCCGCTCGTGGTGCTGCTCCTGCTCGCGCTCGCCTATGGCGTGGGCGAGGGGCTACAGGGGCCGCTCGTACCGATGGTGCTGCGCTCGCTGGTGGTCGTGCTCGGGCTCGCGTGGGCCTTCGTCGGCGTGGGACTCTGGATCTCGGCCACCGCGAGGAGCGCGGAGCGCGCGACCGTGCTCGCGCTCGTCGCGTGGCTGCTCGCGGCGATGCTGCACGACTTCGCGCTCATCGGCGTGCTCCTGAGCTGGAAGCTGACGCCTGCGTTCGTATTCACGCTCGCTGCGCTGAACCCCGTCGAATCTTCGCGGATCGCGATCCTCGGCGGCATCGACCCCGAGCTCTCGGTGCTCGGGCCGGTGGGCTTCTGGCTCGCGAATACGCTCGGGCCGACCTGGTCGATGGTGGTGGGTGTGGGCTGGCCCCTCGCGCTGGGAGCGATCGCGAGCTACCTCGCCGCGCGCCGCGTGGTGCGGAGCGATCTCGTGGGTTGAATGGGAGTGGGGGTCGTATCGGAGATGAGGAGATTGAACATGCGGTATTGGATGATTGCCACTGGATGTGCGCTCGTTGCCTCGTTCGCCATCGCCTGCGGCGACGGCAAGGGTGGTGGCAGCACGACCTCCACCGCGACGGCCGCGGCCACGGCCGCGCCCAAGCCCGCGAGCACGGAGCTCAGCGAGGTCGAGGTCGCGAAGGCCTACGAGATGCGCTGCAGCTCGTGCCACGGAAAGACGGGCAAGGGCGATGGCCCCGGCTCGGCCGCGCTGAACCCCAAGCCGCGCGACTACAGCGACAAGGCCTGGCAGGACTCGGTGACCGACGAGCAGATCACGAAGACGATCATCTATGGAGGTGCGGCGGTGGGGAAGAGCCCGTCGATGCCGGGTGCGCCCGACCTCGAGCAGAAGCCCAAGCTCGTCGCGGCCCTGGTGAAGAAGGTGCGCAGCTTCGCGAAGTGATGATGGCGCAGGTTCTGCGTGCGCGCGCTCCCTCCACGGCGGTCGTGCGCGCGCCGGGCTCGCCAAGTCATCGAATCCACATGGGCCCCGCGGCGACGATGGCGCAATCGTTGCGCGCCGAGCAATTCGGGCGATCTCTCACGCGGCGTGGCTTTCCAATCCTGGGGCGAGGCGTAGCCTCGATCGGAGGAGGGAGAGCCCATGAAGACGTTGCGATGGTCGGCGCTCGGAGTCTCGGCGCTCTCGCTGGCGTCGTCGGCGTGCATCGATCCGAGCGAGCTCGACCCAGCTTGGTCGAAGGCGATGGCCTCGCGCGAGTTCTCTTGGGGCACCGGTCGCAGCGCGGGAGAAGCCCGGGGCGACTGCGCCAGCGACACCGTGGAGAGGCTCGGTGTGCGCTTCGTGCGTCTCTGCGGCTCGGATCGCCTCGACGGTGGCTGGATCGCCGTGGAGCCGCTCAGGTGCTCGGCCGGCGCGCATGGCACGATCCCCTGTCCGGTGGCGACGCCGCTCGTGCGAGGCCACGAGCCGCGCGGTGCGTCGCCCGGGACGTACATGCTCTCCGACGGGGAGACGGCGCACCGGGTGTGCGCCATGCGCTTCGGGGGGCGCCTCGCCACGGCCGTGGAGCTGCGCGAGCTGCGTGACCGGCTCGACGGGGGCGTCGTCATGGCGCACCGCGCGCCGAGCGGCGCGCTCGCTTTCGACGAGCTGCCCGAGTGGACGGGCGAGGGCGGCTGCTCGCACCCGACGCTACCCGAGGCCGATTGCAGGTTCGAGATGCGCCCCGCGACGAAGCTCGTGCGCACGCTGCCTTGGCGCACGCTCCAGGCCTGCGAGCTCGAGCCAGACGGCACCACCGACGCCGCGACCCCGCTAGGTCGTAGCTGCCCCAAGGAGGGCGATTGCCGCGTCGAGCGCAGGTGGCGCGAGGGCGCCGGTCGCGACGTCTGGAGCGCGCGCTGCCAGGATCGCGCGATCGAAGGGGACTACCCGTTGGTCGAGACAGACGTCGCGCTCGTGCGCTGCGTCGCGCCTCCCGGCGCCTTCCCCGAGGCGCGCTGAGCGCCGCCCGCGCCGCTCAGGCGGCGCCGTCGTCGTCGTCGTCGTCGCTGCGCTCGGCCGCGGGCACGATGCGCACGCGCGCGATCTGCTTCGGCGTCGCCGCGACCACGACGATGGTCGTGCCGTCGGGCGCGACGACGCGATCGCCGCCACGTGGGATGCGCCCGGCGAGCTCGATCGTGAGCCCGGCGATCGTCGTCCAGGCTTCGCTCTCGGGCAGCTCGAGCTCGAGCTCGCGGTTGAGCTCGTGCAGGGGGAAGTCGCCGCGCACGAGCACGCAGCCCGAGGGCTCGCGCACGAGGCCCGAGTGCTCCTCGATGGGATCGTGCTCGCTCGCGATGTCGCCGACGAGCTCCTCGACGAGGTCTTCGATCGTGACGATGCCGCTGGTCGCGCCGTCTTCGTCGACGACCACCGCGAGCTGCAGCCTGCGCTTGCGCATCTCGGTGAGCAGCTCCACCGCGCGCGTCGACTCCGGCACGACGTAGGCCGGTCGCAGCGCGTCTTCGAGCACGAGCAGGTCCTTCTCGACGAACACGGCCATCAGATCGCGCAGCGTGACGTAGCCGACCACGTCGTCGATCACCTCGTGGTAGACGGGCATGCGCATGTGGCCGTGCTCGAGCACGATGCGGCGCACCTCCTCGGTGCTCGCGCTGCGTGGGATCGCGACGATGCGCCTGCGCGGCACCATGATCTGCCCGGCCGTGAGATCCGCGAAGTCGATGGCGCGTGAGGCGATCTCGCCGGCGACCGGCTCGACCGAGCCCGTCTCGGTGGCTTCGTCGACGATCTGCTGGATCTCACCCGGCGAGAGGCGCGCCTCGGTGAAGCTCGTGCTGTCGCCGAAGACGCGCAGCACGAGGTTCGAGCTCGCGGTGAGCAGCCACACGACCGGGCGCATGGCCTGCGACAAGAGCAGCAGCGGGCGCGAGATGAGCAGCGCGTAGCGCTCGCTCACGCGCAGGGCGAGGCTCTTGGGCACGAGCTCGCCGAGCACGAGCGAGAGGAAGGAGATCGCGCCGACGACGAGCGCGAGCGCGACCTCGTCGGAGCTGTCGCCGATCCACGGGACCTCGGCCAGCACCGGGTCGAGCTTGTCGGCGATCGAGGAGCCGCCGTAGGCGCCGGCCGTCGCGCCGACGACCGTGATGCCGATCTGCACCGTGGCGAGGAAACGCTCGGGCTGCTTGCGCAGGCGCTTGATGGCGCGCGCGCCCGCGCGGGCCTCGTCGACCAGCTCGTCGATGCGTGTCTTGCGCACCGACACGAGCGCGATCTCCGCGCCCGCGAGCACGCCGTTGAGCAGCACGAGCGCGACGATGATGAGGACTTCGTGGAGAATGACGACCTCGGCGCGGATCGCGCGGCGCGCGCTCCCCAGGGTGGCGAGCATAGCCGAAGGCTGCGCCTCGCCGGGATCCGCACCCCGGCGGGCGCGCGCGTGCTGCTCAGTGTGCGCGCTCCGGCGCCGGGCCGACCTCGACGAGCACGTCGGCGCGCTCTCGGTCGAGCTCCTCGATGGACTCGATCATCGACACGACCAAGAGACGCGCCTCGGGCCTCGCGCGCCGCAACAGCTGCACCACGCCACCCTGGTGGTCGACGTGGAAGCGCCCCACGACGAGCACGACGGGCGCGCGGCCGGCGTGGAGCGCGCGCACCACGGAGTCGGCCATCGTGGCGTCCCACACCGCCTGCGCGTCGAAGTAGGAGGCGATCTTCTCGGGGCTCATGCCCTCGTGCTCGCCCATCATCGCCGCGAAGCCATCGCGGTAGCGCCCGCCGGGCAGCGGCTCCGGCACCGCGAAGAGCGCGCGCTCCGCCTCGGGCAGGGCGCGCAGCGCATCGTAGCCCTCGGTGCGGGCCAGCTTCGTGTAGGCGCGCGGCGCGTTGGCGGCGATGACCGGCAAGCCGAGGCGCCGCGCCGACTGCACCATGAGGCCGTGGCCGAGGCGCCAGGGCTCCTCGCGCAGCTTGGTGCGCGCGAGGAAGCCCGCCTCGTCGAGCGCGCCTCGGCAGAGCTCGTCGACGGTGGGCTGCTGGTCGCGCTCGAGGAACTCCATCGCGAGCGCGGGCTTGCGTGGCGGCGCGGCGGCGAAGGAGCGCTCGGCGAGCGCGTCGAAGAAGCGCGCGGCCCAGGGCAGACCCACCGGGTGATCGTGCAGCTCGCCGATCAAGACGACGTCGCTCTGCGAGGCGCGCTCGGCGAGCTCGGCGAGCGCGACGTCGCGCGTCGAGGCGGCGCCGATCGAGGCTGCGTCGTGGATGCGTGGGAGGGGCGCGCTGCTCGACATCGTCGTGGGGTCCTGAGCGGAGGCCTGCGCAGCCGAGCAGCCCAGGAGCGCGGGCAAGCAGCTGAGCAAGAGCGCGGCGAGAGCACGGTCCGGGCGCCTGGGCACGGCACGGAGCGTAGCGGCTCGAGGCGCCGGTGCACGCGGGCGCGACGCTCGTTGCCGGAGCACTGGGAGGCCGATAGCCTGGCTCCGATGCGGATCTTGCACCTCGGGCTCGGGTCGTCGGTCCTCGCGTGTACGGCCCTCGCGATGCTCGCCTGCGCCGACACCGACTCGGTCGGCGGCGGAGGCGAGGGCGGCGTCGTCAACGTGAGCACGGGCGTGAATTCCGGCTCCAGCTCCGGCTCGAGCAGCACGAGCGCCTCGACGACGTCCTCGTCGAACAGCTCTTCGAGCAGCACCACGAGCAGCACATCGAGCACCTCGGCCTCGTCGACGAGCTCGGGGCCACCACCCTGCGACGACACCGGACCGAGCGAGCCCGCGAACGACGCGCGAGCAGGTGCGCACTTCCTGGGTACGATCAACGACAACGACTCTCAGGGCAGCAGCTTCGCAGGTGTCGTCGCGTCGATGAACGACCCGGATTGGTACCGCTACGAGGCCAACGACGCCCTCGGCTACGTCGTCGATCCTTCGCGCACCTCGGTCGCGCCGGGCCTGCGCATCTGCAAGTACATCCAGTGCAAGTCGGGCAATACGAGCTTCACCTGCCCCTCGAACACCTCGCCCGACACGGTCGACGGCATCGCGGGCTGCTGCTGGACGGGCAACGCCTCGATCGAGATCGCCGATCTCGATTGCTCCGGTACGACGAGCGAGAACACCAACGTCTACCTCCGCGTCGACGCGCCGACCGCGGTCGACTGCCTCCCTTACTCGGTCGCCTTCCACTACTGAGCCGCGCGCGCATGCCTTCGGTCCCCCCGCTGCGCGTCGAGCTCGTCGGTCCGGTGCAGGCCGCGATCGTGCCGTGGCGCCACGCCGGGCAGCGCACGCTCACCGTGGTGGTGAAGGCGAGCTTCGGCCTCGACGAAGGGCAGGCGAGGTTGGTCGCGCCCGATCCGGTGCACGGCGCCGAGCAGCTCGTGCAAGGCGGGCGCACGCCTTGGCACGACAGCGACCTCGCGCCGTACAAACCCCGCGCCGACGTGACCTACGTGGGCCAGGCCTCGTCGCCGCAGCCGGTGCAGCAGCTGCGCGTGCGCCTCGGCGTGCAGAGTCAGTACGCGCAGCTCGACAAGTCGATCGTCGTCGTCGGTGACCAGCAGGGTCGTGGAGGGCAGCCAGCGCCCTTCCAGCGCATGCCGATCGGCTGGGAGCGCAGCTGGGCCGATCCGCAGGGGATCAACCCGGTCGGTGTCACGCCCGAGAGCGGACGCTTGCCGAACCTCTACGACCCGGTCGACGGCCGCAGGTCGACCTCGCTCGGACCGATCGCGCGCAGCTGGCCGCACCGAAGCCGCATGCTCGCGATGTTCGACCCTCGCTTCGTCGACGCCCCCGAGCCCGAGGTGCCGAGCGCGATGCCCTGGGCCTACTACAACGCCGCGCCACCCGATCAGCAGCTCGATCAGCTCACCGGGGCCGAAACGCTCTACCTCGAGCACCTCGTCGAGGGCGTGCCCAGGCTGCGCACCACGCTCCCGAGCGCGCAGGGCAAAGCGAGGCTCTTCGGTGTCGACGGCTCGAGCATGGGCGCGCCGGTCGAGCTGCGCCTCGACACGCTCGCGATCGATGGCGTGCGCCGCATCGCCTCGCTCGTGTGGCGCGGCTCGATCCAGCGCCCCGACGATCCGAGCCTCGCGCGCGCGAGCATCGCGGTCGGCCTCGAGCTACCGGGCAGGCCGGTGAGCTGGCCATCGGCCTCTTCGGCGTCGGCGGCGACGCGCTCGATGCCCTCGGCGGTGAGCCCGACGCAGTCCTTGCCCGCGGTGGCGCCGAGGGCGCAGCTCCCGAGCAGCGCACCCGTCGAGTCGAAGACCGAGGCCTTCGTCGTGCCCAAGGGCCTGCCCAAGCTGCACGACGACGACATGGTCACCTACGACCTCGACGACGACCCCTCGAGCGCCGTCAGCACGATGGCGATCGACCCGGACGTGGCCGCGCGCATGCTCGCGCAGAGAGGCGCCATGCCCTTCGGTCACCCGCCGCCGCTGCCCGCGCCGCCACCGCCCGCGCCGCCGCCGCCCGCGCCGCCGCTGCCGGCGCCGCCACCGCCCGCGCCCCCACCGCCGGCGCCGCCGCCGCCCGCGCCGCCGCCACCGCTCGAGCCGCCGCCCGCGCCAGCCGAGCGCACGGCCGTGACCAACGTGATCGTGAGGCCTGCGCAGCCCTCGGTGCACGACTTCGCCGACGACGACTCCGACGAGGCCGTAGGCGCCACGCTGGCGGTCACACCCGAGGCCGCCGCGGAGCTCATCGCGCGTCGCCGCAGCGAGCTCGAGGCGCAGTCCCGCGCGGGTGGCTCACCGCTGCCGCCCGGCGTCTCACCGATGCCGCCCGGCGTCTCACCGCCTCCGCCGCGCGTCGGTTCGGCGCCCAGCGAGGCCGAGCTGGCCCGCAATGGAACGGTGATGATCCCCGCCATCGGCGCTCGCCCGCCGCCGCCTGCGCCACCGCCGCCCGCGCCGCCTCCTCCCGTCGCCGATTCCGGTCCGAAGAAGACCCACAAGGGCACGCTCGTCATCGAGCTGCCCGATCAGGGCCGCGACGCGCGCGACCGCAAGCGCTGACGAAGCCGCACCGACATCGCGTGCCGTACGGGCGCCCACGCCGAGGCCTACACACCGAGGCGCGAGGCCCTACGTGCCTCTGCGTATCCCCCGCGAGCACCCGCTTCTTCCCCGCCGTCCCTCGGATGGAGTAGAAGCCACGTGGTCCGACCGAGGCGCCCCCTTGCGCCCCGAGCTCGAGGCCCATCGTGAGCGCACCATGCAGAAGACGCTGACCCTCTACGACACGACGATCGGCAAGAAGGCCGTGGTGGCCGTCACCGGCCTCGTCTTCTACGGCTTCGTGATCGTGCACATGCTCGGCAATCTCCAGCTCTTCCTGGGGCCCGAGGTGTTCAACGGCTACGCCGAGACCCTCAAGAGCAACGCGGCCATCCTGTGGGGCGCGCGCAGCGTGCTGCTCGTCTCGCTGGCGCTGCACGTCGTCACCTCGCTCTCGCTCGTGTCGCACAGCGCCGGCGCACGCTCGGTCGGCTACCGCACGCGCCAGTACAAGGCGACGACGCCAGCCGCGCTCTCGATGCGCTTCGGCGGTCCGGCCCTGCTCTTCTTCATCCTCTACCACCTCGCCCACTTCACCTTCCCGGGCGTGGCGATGGGCGGCCACTACCAGCACAGCGCGACCGACGTGTACTCGAACGTCGTGCACGGCTTCTCGGTGCCCTGGGTCGCCGGCCTCTACGTCGTCGCGATGGTCTTCCTCGGCCTGCACCTTCACCACGGCGCGTGGAGCATGCTGCAGACGCTCGGCCTCGCGCACCCGCGCTACACAGGCAAGCTCAAGCTCGTCCCCCCCGCGATCGGCCTCGGCGTCGCGGGCGGCAACATCCTCCTCGTGCTGAGCGTGCTCGCCGGCATCGTCAAGTGACGGAGACCCCAACGATGGAACTTCGCGCCAACAGTCCCAGCGGGCCTCTCGAGACGCGCTGGTCGCGTCACAAGTTCGAGATGAAGCTCGTGAACCCGGCCAACCGCCGGAAGTTCAAGGTCATCGTCGTGGGCACCGGCCTCGCGGGCGCAGCCGCGGCCGCCACGCTCGGTGAGCAGGGCTACAACGTCGCGGCCTTCTGCTACCAGGATTCCCCTCGCCGCGCGCACTCGATCGCCGCGCAGGGCGGCATCAACGCCGCGAAGAACTACCAGAACGACGGCGACAGCATCTATCGCCTCTTCTACGACACGGTGAAGGGCGGCGACTTCCGCGCGCGCGAGTCGAACGTGCACCGCCTCGCCGAGGTCTCGGTCAACATCATCGACCAGTGCGTCGCGCAGGGCGTGCCCTTCGCGCGCGAGTACGGCGGCCTGCTCGACAACCGCTCCTTCGGCGGCGCTCAGGTCTCTCGAACCTTCTACGCCCGCGGTCAGACGGGCCAGCAGCTCTTGCTCGGCGCCTACCAGGCGCTCGAGCGCCAGGTCGAGGCCGGCACGGTGAAGATGTTCACCCGCCACGAGATGATGGAGCTCATCCTCGTCGACGGCGTGGCGCGCGGCATCGTCTGCCGCGACATGGTCAAGGGCCGCGTCGAGGCCTTCATGGCCGACGTCGTGGTGCTCGCCACGGGCGGCTACGGCAACGTCTTCTTCCTCTCGACGAACGCCAAGGGCTGCAACACCACGGCCATCTGGCGCGCGCACAAGAAGGGCGCGCTCTTCGCGAACCCCTGCTTCACGCAGATCCACCCCACGTGCATCCCCCAGGCGGGCGACTACCAGTCGAAGCTCACGCTGATGAGCGAGTCGCTGCGCAACGACGGCCGCGTCTGGGTGCCGAAGAACGAAGCCGACTGCACCAAGGATCCGAGCAAGATCCCCGAGGCCGATCGCGACTACTACCTCGAGCGCATCTATCCGAGCTTCGGCAACCTCGTGCCGCGCGACATCGCCTCGCGCCGCGCCAAGCAGATGTGCGACGAGGGCCGAGGCGTCGGCCCCGAGGTCGGCGGCCAGCGGCGCGGCGTCTACCTCGATTTCCGCGACTCGATCCAGCGCCTCGGCAAGAAGGTCGTCGAAGCTCGCTACGGCAACCTCTTCCAGATGTACGAGCGCATCACCGGCGAGGACCCGTACGAGGTCCCGATGCGCATCTACCCGGCGACGCACTACACGATGGGCGGCCTCTGGGTGGACTACAACCTCCAGAGCACCATCCCCGGCCTCTTCGTCGGCGGCGAAGCGAACTTCTCCGACCACGGCGCGAACCGCCTCGGCGCGAGCGCGCTCATGCAGGGCCTCGCCGACGGCTACTTCGTCTTGCCGCACACGCTCGGCAACTACCTCGCCACCACCAAGCTGCCCAAGGTCGACGAGTCGCACCCCGAGGCGAAGAAGGCCGTCGCCGAGGTCGAGGGCCGCATCCAGAAGCTCGTCGGCATCAACGGCAAGCGCTCGCCCGACTCCTTCCACCGCGAGCTCGGCCACATCATCTGGGACAACTGCGGCATGGCCCGCAACGCGACGGATCTCAAGAAGGCGCTCGCGCGCATCCCCGAGATCCGCGCCGAGTTCTGGGAGAACCTCAACGTCGTCGGCGAGCCCGGCGGCCTCAACCAGACGCTCGAGAAGGCCGGCCGCGTGGCCGACTTCCTCGAGCTCGGCGAGCTCATGTGCCACGACGCGCTCGACCGCGACGAGTCCTGTGGGTGTCACTTCCGCGAGGAGCACACCACCGAAGAGGGCGAAGCGAAGCGCAACGACGAGGACTACGCCTACGCGGCGGCCTGGGAGTACGGCGGCGAAGGCAAGGCGCCGAAGCTCCACAAAGAGGCGCTCAGCTTCGAGTTCGTGAAGCCCTCGCAGCGTAGCTACAAGTGAAGAGGCAGCTGCAAGTGAGCGCACCTCTCCCCGTGATCTCGAAGAGGAACTGACGATGGCGACGATGAACCTGGTCCTCAACGTCTGGCGCCAGAAGAACCGCAACGACGCGGGCCACTTCGAGCGCTACGAGGCGAAGAACATCACCGAGCACATGTCCTTCCTGGAGATGCTCGACGTGGTGAACGAGCAGCTCCTCGAGAAGGGCGAAGACCCGATCGCCTTCGATCACGATTGCCGCGAGGGCATCTGCGGCATGTGCGGCATGGTGATCGACGGCGTGCCGCACGGTGCGCAGAAGGCGACGACCACCTGCCAGCTTCACATGCGAAGCTTCAAGGACGGCGACGAGATCACGATCGAGCCCTGGCGCGCCGACGCCTTCCCGGTCTTGCGCGATCTCGTGGTCGACCGCGGAGCCTTCGATCGCATCATCCAGGCCGGCGGCTACGTGTCGGTGCGAACCGGCTCGGCGCGCGACGCCAACGAGACGCTCATCCCCAAGGAGGCGGCCGATCTCGCGATGGACGCGGCGCAATGCATCGGCTGCGGCGCCTGCGTCGCGGCCTGCCCGAACGCCTCGGCGAGCCTCTTCGTCGCGGCCAAGGTCGGCCACCTCGCGCTGCTCCCGCAGGGCCAGCCAGAGCGCCTCGAGCGTGTGCGCAAGATGGTCGCGCAGATGGACGCCGAGGGCTTCGGCCACTGCACCAACCACCTCGAGTGCGAGGCCGCCTGCCCGAAGGAGATCAGCGTCGAGTTCATCGCCCGCATGAACCGCGATTTCCTCAAGTCGATGGCCGTCTCACGCACCGAGCTCGGCGCGCGCGACGAGAAGTAGAAGCGCGGCGCCACCCGGCGCCCGCTCACGCCACCCTGCCGCGGCTCTTCGCCGCCGCGACCCGCGGGCGCCCGGCGGGGAGGCTCTTCCATACGCGCTCGTAGGCGCGGAGGGTCTCTGCCGGGCGACGGAGCGGGTGACTGACACGGGAGAGCTCGTCGAAGATCACGTCGGCGACGACGTCGGGTGCGGCGTTCCAGAGGCGAGCGCGGCCGAAGGACAGCGCAATGGGGCCATAGTCGCCGCGCAGCACGCGGAGCAGGTCGCTGGCCCAGCACTCGAGGCCGAGCAGATAGGCGCTCTCGGGATCGTCGACGTCGACGCGGTGGAAAGCGCACGCGGAGGGCACGTACTCGAAGACGTGCCGGCGCGGGCCGTCGCGCAGCACGAAGGCGAAGGTCGGCCGGCGCCCCTCGGACTCGCCGGCCATCATCGAATGGAGGCATCGAAAGAGCGGGCCGCCCACGAGCGCACTCGCGAGCTCGCCGAGGCCTGCTTCGATGCGTGCGAGCTCACCGCGGCCGAGCGCACGTGCGCCGCTCGCAGGCGTGAAGTCGGGGAACGTGGAGAGATGCTTCTGCTCGCGCGAAGGCCAAGCGTCACGCGGCTCGGTCGCGAGAAAATCGGTCGACGCGTCGACACGCACGAGCCGGTTCTTCTCCATCCAGAAGGTCTGCCCCGGGAGCGTGGAGACGAACTTCTCGCGCGCGTACGCACGCTCGGCGATGGTGCAGGCGCGCTCGCAATCGATCGGAAAGACCCGCCGGTTCAGCCACGCCTGCTCCCCGTGGAACGAGAAGCCTCCCGCGCAGAGCAGCGTCGCCGCTGGCCGGCCCCACACTGCGCGAACGAGCTCGTGACCGACCCCCATGCGCGCGGCGCAGGCCTCGGTGCTGCCGGCCATCTCGCCGACGAAGTCGGTCATGTGACTCCAGTCGAGGGCGTTGTTCGTCCAGGTGAGCAGACCGGGTTTGCCGACCACGCCCCTGACGAGGTGGAGGTGACGCTCGGTCGGCGTGATGTCGACCATCGAGAAGAAGCTCCCCGCTCCGCCCGTGTCGCGCACGAGCAAGGGCAAGGTGTCCCACTCGTCGCCGCAGTTCACGTTCACGTGATCGCCAGCGAGGGGGATGACCTCCAGATCGCCGAAGCTCACGGGCACCCCCGGCTCGAGCGGCACCACACGGAACCCCATCTGGCGAAGGATCGCGTGGGCCGCGCTCGACGAGCGGGCCGACAGATGAATGGGGATCTTGCGGCTCAGCTTCGCGAGCGACGGAAGGTCGAAGTGGTCGTCGTGTTCGTGCGTGAGCACGACCGCGTCGAGCTCCGGGAAGCGCGCGAGGTCGAGCTGCCTGGGCGGAAAGACCTGGTAGTCGAGCGCATGCAACGCGCCGAACTGCTCGCACAGCAGCGGGTCGACCGCGACGCACGCGCGATCGGTCCGGAAGAGCCAGCCCTGGTGACCGAGGAAGGTGGTAGCGAACACGTGCTAGCCCGGCCCGACGAGCTCGCGTGCGCGGTTCACCGCCGCCTGCACGCGCTCGCGTGCGCGCGCGGTCTCTTCGGCGTGGTCGTCGTCTTTGGTGAGGCGGTAGGCCTCGCCGGCGACGAGCGCGACGCGCGTCTTGGCGGCGCCGCCTGCGCGCTGCATGTGCTGGGCGAAGTCCTCTTCGATGCGCATGTGCTCGCCGGCGTAGGCGAGGCCCACAGGCACGATCTCGCAGCCGGTGCGTCGCGCGACGGTGAGCGCGCCGGCCTTGAAGGGCCGCACCTCGTCGCCGGTGAAGGTCGTGCCTTCGGGGTAGATGATGACGCCTTGGCCCTTCTCGACGGCGTCGATCATCGCTTGCACGACCGCCGAGCCGCTCTTCTTGTTGCCGCGGTCGACGAACAGCACACCCGCGCGGCGCGCGGCGACGCCGATGACCGGCCAGCTCGCGAGATCGGCGCGGCTCACGTGCCTGCCCTCGAGGTGCGCGAGCGTGACGAGCACGTCGAGCCCCGAGCGGTGGTTCGAGAGGAAGACACGCCCCAACCCGCGTTCGTCGGTGCCGCGGTAGAGCTCGCCTTCGGGCAGGCCCTCGGTCTGGATCTCGAGGCCGAAGATCTTGCAGAGCCCTCGCCCATAACGCACGACGAAGTCACGCAGCGTGGCCTCGACCTCCGCCGGCGTCTTCGCCGAGAGCGTCGCGACCTCGAGCAGGCCGTACATGCCGAAGGTCCAGCCGGTGAAGCCGACGGCGCGCACGCCGAGGCGCAATCGATCGCGGAGCGGGATCGAAGTCATTTGCCCTCCAACAATCGGACGAGGATGCGGTTGGCGAGCTCGGGGCTCGCGCTGCCCTTCGTGCGCTTCATGAGCTGGCCCACGAAGAAGCCGAGCAGGTTCGTCTTGCCGGCGCGGTAGGCGTCGGCCTGGCGCGCGTTCTCCTCGAGGATCTCCTTCGCGATGCGCTCGAGCTCGCTTTCGTCGCTGAGCACCGCGAGACCTCGCGCTTTCACCACCTCGGCGGGCGAGCTCTCGGTGCGCGCCACGAGCGCGTAGACCTCCTTGAGCTGCTTGCCGCTGATCGTGCCCTGGGCGACGAGCCCGAGCAGCTCGGCCGTCTGCGCTGGCGAGATCGGGAAGCTCGCCTCGAGCCCGTGTTGCTCGACGTCGCGCAGGAGCTCGGCCTGCACGAAGTTCGCGGCGCGCAGAGCGTCGGCGCCGGCGGCGAGCACGGCCTCGTAGAAGGCCGCGACCTTCGGGTGCGCGGCGAGCACCCCCGCGGCCTGCGGCGTGAGCCCGAGCTCGGCGACGTAGCGCGCGCGTTTGGCTTCGGGCAGCTCGGGCAGCTCTCTGCGCCAGGCCTCGATCGCCTCGGCGCCCACGCGCAGGGGAGGCAGATCCGGCTCGGGGAAGTAGCGGTAGCCGGCGTCGCTCTCCTTGTCGCGCAGCGCGTAGGTCTGCTTCTTGTTCGCGTCGTAGCCGCGCGTCTGCTCGCGCAGGCCCTGCCCGCTCTCGAGCACGGCGATCTGCCTCGCGATCTCGATGTCGATCGCCTCCTCGACGAAGCGGAACGAGTTGATGTTCTTGAGCTCGGTGCGCGTGCCGAGCTTCTCGGTGCCACGCCTGCGCACGCTCACGTTGGCGTCGCAGCGGAAGCTGCCCTGCTCGAGGTTGCCGTCGTTCACGCCGAGGTAGATGAGCACCAGGCGGAGCTTCTTCAGGTACTCGCTCGCCTCCTGGGCGCTGCGCAAGTCCGGCTCGCCGACGATCTCGACGAGCGGCGTACCGGCGCGGTTGAGATCGACGACGCTCAGCGAGCCGTGGTGCAGGTTCTTGCCGGCGTCTTCTTCCATGTGGATGCGCAGGATGCGCGCCACGCGGCCGTTCTCGAGCGTGATCGCGCCGTGCTTCGCGAGCGGCAGCTCGTACTGGCTGATCTGGTAGCCCTTCGGAAGGTCCGGGTAGAAGTAGTTCTTCCGCGCGAAGACGCTCTCTTCGGCGATCGTGCAGCCGAGCGCGAGCGCAGCGCGCGCCGCCATCTCGACGGCGCGCCCGTTGAGCACGGGCAGCGCGCCCGGCAGGCCGAGGCAGACGGGGCAGCAGTGCGTGTTCGGCGGGTCGCCGAAGCTCGTCTCGCAGGCGCAGAACAGCTTGGTGCGCGTGAGCAGCTGCGCGTGCACCTCGAGGCCGATGACGGGCTCCCACTCGGCGTGGCTCATCGCTCGCTCGGTTAGCACGGCTCTCGCCTGGGCTCAGCCCGGAGCCGCGCGAAGCGGCGCGGAGCTGCGCCTCAGGGCTCCTCGCCCTCGCGCTCGGCCGCGAGCGCCGCGGCCTCCTGGGCGAGCACGTAGGCGTGTGGATCGTCGATGCGCACCGTGGCGGGTGGCGGTGAGCTCAGCTCCTCGTCGAAGAGCTCGTCGTCGTCGAAGAGCACCTCGAGGCCGTCGTCGATGAACTCGCGCAGGCGCTGGCGTCGCTCCTCGTCGAAGTCGACCAGCGCGAGACCCAGCCCGCGGATGCCGTGCTCATGCACGACGCGCTCCACACGGCAGGCCAGCTCGAAGAGATCCTCCGAGTCGGGGTGCACGAGCCAGAGCCCGAGCTCGGCGCCGGCCTCGACGGCGATCTCACCGCTCGAGACGAAGATCCGTTGATCTCGGGCCTCGAGCTCGAGCAGGCGCTCGAGCTCCGCGACCGTCGGTACCGCGACCTTCAGCGCCGCCACTTGTTCGGGGCGTCGTCGAACGAGCGGATCGACCTGCTCGCCGGCGAGCAGCGTCGTCGCGCGGCCGGTCATCGTGGGGAAGTCGTCGCGCAGGCGTGCGACGAACTGCTCCCACGCCGCGAGATCGTCGCCAGCCATGCCGTAGAAGCGCAGCCCCACACCCGCGCGGTTGGGCTGCTTCTGGCGGTGCACGACCGTCGCCGCGACGTCGATGCGCTTGGCGTGCGGAGGAAGGAGCAGCGTGATGCCGACGAGCTGACGCAGCGCGAGCTCGGGGATCGGCGCCGCTCCGGGCGGTGCGGGCTCGGTGCAGACGAAGATGCCCGCGAAGCTCACGTCGCGTGTGACCCGCTCGGCGCCGCGGCCGCCGATCTTGAGCAGCACGGGCAGCTCCACCGGATAACGCGGCTCTTTGCGGTCGTTGATCCCCACGATGACCCACCGCACCACTAGCCCGGTTGGCCGATTCGCGGAAGGGGTTCGCAGGCATCGAGGATAGAATCCGCCCCATGCAACAGCTCCTCGGACCGTGGCTCCTCGCCCTCGCGCTGCCGCTCTTCGGCTGCACCGTCGTCGTCGAGCAAGCCGAGCCCCGCGAACCCAGCGCGGTGGCGCCGAGCAGCACCCCGGCGAAGCCGCCGAGCGCCGCCGCAAGCCAGCCAGCCGGCGCGCCCACGGGGCCCGTCGGGCGCAAGCACTCCGACGGCAAGGCCAGCTACTACGCCGACTCGCTCGCCGGGCGGAAGACCGGCAGCGGCGAGCCCTACGACCCGAAGGCCTACACCGCCGCGCACCGCGTGTTGCCGTTCGGCACGTGGGTCGAGGTTCGCCGCAAGGACGGCCGCTCGGTGCGCGTGCGCATCAACGACCGCGGCCCCTTCGCCGGGCGAGGTCGCGTCATCGATCTGTCGCGCGCCGCCGCCGAAGAGCTCGGCATGATCCGCGAGGGTGTGGTCGAGGTGGAGATCTACACGCTCGCCAAGTAGCCGCGAGCGCGACGCGCTCTTGCTCGCCCCCAGCCGAGGCTGGAGCGCCCGAGGGCGCTTCGATAGGCTGGAGTGCATGTCGAAGCTCGCCTCGCTCGCCTTCGGTTCGATCGTCCTCGTCGCCTGCGGTGGCACCGTGAACGAGGGCACTGGTGGCGGCGGCACGGGCGGAGGCGCGCCCACGAGCACCTCCTCGTCCATCGCATGCTCCTGCGATGCCTACTTCCCCGTCTGCGGCGCCGACGGCCAGACCTACAACGCGGGCTGCGGCGACGACTGTGTGCCGGTCGAGATCGCCTGCCGCAACGAGTGCCCCTGCGTGAGCTGCGACGACCTGCGCGCCGCGTACCTCGAGACGATCGCCGAAGCCAAGGCCTGCAATCCGCTCATCGACTTCAACGAGTGCACCGAGCTCGTGCCCGACCGGCTCGACTGCCCCTGCTCCACCTACGTCAACGCGGGCGACCAGGCCGCGCTCGAGACGCTCGCCGAGCTGCGCGCGCGCTTCGAGGCGAACGCCTGCTCGAGTGGCGCCTGTCCGGCGGTGGAGTGCGAGCCCGCCGCGAGCGCAGCCTGCGTCGGCGACGGCGCGTCGACCGGCGTGTGCCAGGATCAGTTCAACCGCTGAGGCCCACGCCGCGCGCTCGGCTCACTTCGCGAGTCGGTAGATCGCCTGCTCGAGGTAGTGCGTGAAGTAGATCGCCGCGTCGTCGATGACGAGCACGTCGACGCCGACGAGGCCGTCTGCGAGCATCACGCGCCCGGTCCCATCGAACTCGATGCGCCCGAGCTCTCCCGCGTCGAAGAGCGTGTAATATAGGCGCTCGCCGTCGCTCGCGAGCTGCCCGGTCGAGAGCTCCGCGTCGAGCAGCGTGGCTCCGGGAGGGTCGGTCGCGAGGTCGAGGCGCCAGAGCCCGGCGCCCAGCAGGTAGGCGTCGCCGTCGTGCAGGACGAGGTTGTCGCCCGACTCGCCGGTGTAGATCTGCTCCGCGCTCGTGTAGTCGGCTTTCGACACGCGGAACACGCCGGCCGAGCCCGTGACGTAGGCGTTGGCGGCGTCGAGCTGCACGCCCCAGCCCCCGGTGCCGGTGAGCGGCACGTTGACCTGGCTGCCGCCATTGCGGGGCACACGCATGAGCTCGACCTGCGCTTCATCGCCGTAGAGTGAGCGCACCGCGTAGGCGTGGGTCGCGTCGACGCGCAGCCCTCGCCCACCCCAGCCCGACTTCACCGCCAGCGACTCGGGTGAGCCGCCGCCGAGCGGCACCCGCTGCAGCGACCCTGCCGTGAAATAGGCGTGCGCGCCCTCCACGTCGATGCGCGGACCCGCGCTCTCGCTCGTGAGCATGAGCGGCGCGCCTCCAGCCTTCGGCACCCGCACGACGCCGAGCGTGGTGGTCGCGTAGACGTACTCGTCGCTCTGGTCGATGCCCGTCGCGCGACCATCGGCCTCCTCACCGTCCCAGAGCAGCACCGGCAGGCAGCGCCCCTCGACGCAGCCGCCGCCGAGGCAGTCGTGCCCACAGGCGCCGCAATGGATCGGCGTCGTGCCCAGGTCGGTGCAGCTCGTGCCGCTGCCCTCGCAGTCTTCGGTGCCCGGCGCGCAGCTGAGGCCGCCGCCCTCGCCGCCTCCTGAGCTGCTCGTGTTGCTCGAGCTCGTCGAGCTCCCGGCCCCGGAGCCTCCGCTGCCTTGCTGCAGCTCGTCGAGCGAGACGACCGCGGTGCACGCGCCCATGCCGCAGGCGAGCAGCCCGAGGCCTAGGCTCAGCCACGCAAGCGATGGGGAGCGGAACACCGCTCGCAGGTTACACGAAGGAGCGCAGTCACGCGCGTCGCCACGCCCTGCGCTCTCGCTCTGCGTTCGGCCGTCCTTGACGCAGCGCTTCCAGTGAGCCGCGAAAGTTGCGCTTGCTCGGCAGTGCTCGCATGTCAGGCTTCGTGAGGGGATTGCGCCGCGGAGCGCCAACGACGCCGTGTCGGTGTTGCGCCGCGCCGCTCGACCCTCGGCCGAGATCCGGCCACACGAAGCGAGGAGAGGGGGACATCATGGCAAGAGTCACCAATGGGGAGCTCGCGCGCCGAGTGTTGAGCTTCCTCCACGGGCTGAACGACCAGCGCGCAGGCTGCGCGCTCGCAGCCTCGGGTTTCACGAACGACGACGTGGACGAGGGTTGGCGCCTCCTGCGTGAGCTCGAGGCCGTCCACATCACCAAGGCCCCGGCCTGCGTGAACCCACGCACCCTGGCCGACCTCGACGAGTGGGAGAACCGCTGGTTCGCCGTCTGCAAGGTCACGCTGCAGCGGCATCACCCCGAGGTGCACGATCGCGTCTTCCACGAGCTCGCGGAGCAGAGCGGCGTCGACGTGGTCTCGTCGGTGAGCAGCTTCGTCGAGCGCATCGCCGAGCTCGACGAGGCCACCGACGCCGACTCGATGGCGGCGCGGCGCCTGCTCGAGGCGCGTGGCCTGCGGGCCGGCACGATCGCCGAAGCGAAGAGCATGCTCGACGCGCTGCGCACGCCCTCGCAGCGCCCGCCGCCCTTCGTCGACACGCCCGCGCTGCAGGCCGAGCGCGAGGCCGCCTTGCTAGGCTGGTACCAGGAATGGAGCGCCATCGCGCAGACCACCATTCGCGATCGCAACGTGTTGCGCAGCCTGGGTCTGCTCGAGCCCAGGCGCGGCGTCGCCACGAACGACGACGAGCCGCTCGGCCGCGAGCCGATCGACGAATACGAAGCAGCGCCGATCTCGCGCGCGGTGGCTTGAGCAAGGGCCGAGCGCGGGAGCCGCCAAGTAGAAGCGTCGCAGGGCGCCGAGCCGCGCAGACGGGTAGGCTCGGCGCCTCGAGCCGCACACCCCGCCCCGCCGCGCGCGCCGTGCCCAAGGGATTCCTCCCATGGCACACGCCTGGAGCACGGGGAAATCGACCGGCGCTTGCGCAAACACATCTCGTGCTTGCAGCCGCACCCGGATGCGCGCTCCATCGAGACCACGGAGGGCTCATGGGACAGTTCTTCATCACATGCCCGGAGATCGTGAGGAGTCGGGGCTTCGAGCTCGCCATGCGCGGCTGCGAGCTCATCGCCGGGTGCCGCGGCTTCATCGAGCGACTGCGAACCATCCACCGCACGAGCACACATCGATCGAGCACGCGTCGCTCGAGCCCAGCAGGCTGAGCTCAGCTCGCCGGAGGAGGGGGGAGGCTGCTGCGCGTGGTAGCAGCGGCCTCAAACCACGCCGCGCAGGCCCTCGCCGTGTGCTCGCCACGCGGACTCGAGCGCCGTCACCTCGGACGTGGGCAGTGGGCCACGCTCGATCGCCTGCGCGGCGGACTCGAGGTGCGTCGCCGAGCGTGTGCCGACGAGCGCAGCGTGCACGCCGGGCGAGTAGGCGCTGAAGCGCAGGGCGTAGCTCGCCCAGCCTTCGAGTGGCTCGGCCAGCGACATGCGCCGAAAGCGCGCGAGGTATTCAGCCTCGGGACCCGAGATCTCGGCAGGCGCAGCCCAAGGCGCATTGGCGGAGGCGCGTTTGGCGATCACCCCGAAGCCCGCGCGCTCCAGGTAGGATAGGCGCAGGCTGCGCGAGCCCTGGTCGACGAGGTTCACCGAGAGCTGCACCGCTCCGATGCTCGGGCCTCCGAGCGCCGCATCGAGATCCTCGTTCTCACCCGCGTACGCCGCGACCACGAGCTGCCCGCGCTCCCGAGCCCTCGCGAGCGCACTCTGTACGTCGTCGCGCAACGCCACCGCGCCCGGGCAGGAGTGCAGGTGCACGACCTCGACCGAGCCTCCGAAGAGCGCTGCGGCGCGCTCGATACCCAGCGCGATCGCCTCGCCGCTCCAGTCGGGAACTCCCGGGATGCCATAACCCACCTTGGTCGACACCACGACGCCCTCGCGCCGCCGCGCTCGGCGCCACGCCGCGAGCGTTGCCTCCGCGCGCCCATAGCTCGGCGCCGTGTCGTAGAGGCGCACACCCAGCTCGTGAGCGAGGTCGAGCAATCGATGCGCCTCAGGCTCGGAGAGCTCGCCGAGCCTGCCGGTGCCCAGCCCCAGGCGAGAGACCGAGAGCCCGGTGCGCCCGAAGGGAAGCGACTGCACGCCCGCATGAGAGCGCGAATCGAGGCGGAGGTGGTGATCCTCAGGTGCGGGGGGCGCGCACGACGCGCGCCGGGGGACATGGCGGCGACGTCCCCCGGCGGCGTCGGCACGCTTGGCACGGCTGCGACGAAACCGGGGGACCTGGCGGTCGAGCTACTCGGTCCCGTCGCGCTCCAGCGTGGAGAGCCCACCACGACCGCTCAGCGACACAGGACTTGCGGCTTGCGTGGCCCCTCTGCGCTCGAGGCAGCGTGAGCGCTCAGGCGTGGCGCGGCCAGGCCGCGAGACTGTGCTTGAACGCGACGGGCGTGATCTCGCCGACGTCCAGGCCGTAGACGTCGAGCTGGGCCTTCCAGGCGATCTTGCCGGCTTCGGTCGCCAGCATGGTCGGCGAGTCGAGGTGGTCGGTGACGATGCCGTAGCGCTTCCTCCCCTCGATCTTGGCGACCGGCGGTATCCGCTGCACGAACCCCGTCGTCGCGCGAGGCGCCGGGGTGGTGCAGGATTC